>DATEHC010000017.1:0-86380 GCA_035279785.1 Candidatus Dormiibacterota bacterium | reverse complement strand
GAAGGGCGGGATGCCGGCGCACACGCCGATCGGGTAGCGATACAGGTCCTGGTCGACACCACCGGAGACGTCGCGGAGGGTGCGGCCCTGAAGCAGGGTCGGCGCGCCGCACGCGAAGTCCACGACCTCGATTCCGCGCCTCACCTCGCCGCGTGACTCGTCGAGCGTCTTTCCGTGGTGCCGCGTGACGATCGCCGCCAGCTCTTCGAAGTGCGCTTCGAGCACGGCCTTGTAGCGGAACATCAGGCGAACGCGGTCCATCACCGAGGTCCGCGACCAGTCGACGAATGCGGCTTGCGCCGCGCGCACGGCCGCGTCGACGTGGCGTGCATCCGACATCGGGACCTCATCGATCACCTCGCCGGTGGCCGGGTTGTAAACCGGAAGACTCTCCCCGGCTCCGTCGGCATCGCGCCATTCAGCGCCAACCAGGTTGCGAATCAACGTTGATACCGTACTGGGAATGGCTCCATCGGCACGAGAGCTCCTGGAGCAGGCGGCAGCCTCGGGTGCGGACCTGGAAGCGGTGGCGCGCGGCGTGCTCGAGAGGCTGGCGGACCTGACCGGCCTGAGCTCGACCTACCTGGCCGAGACACGCCTGATGACCGACGAGCAGTACATCGTCTTCGCCTGCAATCGAAGCGACCTCTTCCACATACCGGAGGACGTGACGCTCCCCTGGTCGGAGGGCGTGTGCCGGTTCGTGGTCGAGGGCGGACCTCATTACACGACCGACGCGCAGAAGCAATTTCCGAGCAGCAGCGTGGCGCGCCTGCTCGAGATCCGCACATTCGTCTCCTACCCGGTTTTCACCCCCGAGGGAAGATTTTTCGGGACGCTGTGCGGGGCAAGCAAGGAGCCGGTCGACATCCGGCAGGAGATACTCGAGCTGATGCGTGAATGCGCGCTGTTGATCGGCAAGCGGCTCCCCGCGGCGACGCCGTGAGCACCCTCAACGACGTGCTGGCGCGGGGCGAGGCGACCGCGACTGCGATCGCGGTGCCCGGTGGACCGCGGGTGTCCTACGCCAACCTCCGCGAGCAGGTCGAGGCGTGCGCCGATGCACTCGCCGGCGCCGGCATCCGCCGCGGCGACAGGGTGGCCTTCGTGCTTCCGAACGGCCTCGAGGCCATCGTGCTGTTTCTTGCCGCCGCCACCGCCGGCGCCGCCGCACCGCTGAACCCGGCCTACAAGGAGAGCGAGTTTCGCTTCTACCTCGAGGACACGGGAGCGAAGGCCCTGATCGTGCCGCGCGACGGCGCGGAGGCCGCACGCAAGGCGATGCCGCCCGGCGTCGTCCTCATCGACAGTTCGGTGCACGGCTCGGGAAAGGTCGTGCTTCAGAGCAACGGTGCCGGCTCGTCCCGAACGCACGACGCACCCCGCTCGGACGACGAGGCCCTCGTGCTCCACACCAGCGGCACGACCAGCCGTCCGAAGCAGGTTCCCCTTCGCCAGCGCAACCTCGCGTACTCCGCGCAGAACATCGCCCGCACCTACGCGCTCACGCCGCACGACGTTGCGATGTGCGTCATGCCGCTGTTCCACATCCACGGTCTCATGGCGTCCACGATGGCGACCTTCTACTCCGGCGGGACGGTGGTCGTGCCCGCCTCGGGTTTCGACGCGATGACGTTCTGGCCGGTCGTGGCGGAACATCGGGCGACCTGGTACTCGGCGGTGCCCACGATCCACCAGATGCTGCTTCTACGCAATCGCGGCGAGCGTCCGCTCGGCTCCGAGTACCTTCGCTTCATCCGCTCCAGCTCCTCCGCGCTGTCGGGCGAGACGATGCGCCAGCTCGAGGACCGCTTCGGGGCCCCGGTCGTGGAGGCGTATGGCATGACAGAGGCGTCGCACCAGATGGCGTCGAACCCGCTTCCCCCCGGAACGCGCCGTCCTGGCACTGTCGGGCGCGCGACCGGCATCGAGATCGGAGTGATGGACGAGGAGGGGTCGCTGCAGGAAGCCGCGACGCAGGGCGAGGTCGTGATCCGCGGGAAGAGCGTGATCGACGCCTACGCCAACAACCCGGAGGCCAACGCCAAGTCGTTCACCAACGGCTGGTTTCGCACCGGCGACCAGGGCGTGCTCGACGCGGGCGGCTATCTCTCGCTCGTGGGGCGGCTCAAGGAGATGATCAACCGCGGCGGCGAGAAGATCGCGCCGCGCGAGATCGACGACGCGCTGCTGCAGCACCCCGCGGTCGCCGAGGCCGTCGCCTTCGGCGTCCCCCACTCCGGTTGGGGCGAGGAGGTCGCGGCGGCCGTGGTGCTCAAAGGCGCGGCGACCGAGAAAGAGCTCATCGCCTTCGCCCGCGAGCGCCTGGCGGACCACAAAGTGCCGCGCAGGCTCTTCGTGGTGGAGCAGATTCCACGCACCGCGACGGGAAAGATCCAACGCCGCAGCGTCGCCGAGACCCTCACGCCCAAAAAATGACTGTCAAGAAGTGACTGTCCAGAGATGACCGTCGCGATCGTCGGCGCGGGGGCCATCGGCGGGTTGCTCGGCGCGCATCTGTCACGCGCGGGCGAGGACGTGATCCTGATTGCCCGCGGCGCCAACCTCGCGGCCTTGAAAACAAACGGCCTCACGGTCCGCGGCGGCCAGGAGGAGTTCACGGTCCATCCGCGCGCCACCGACGAGATCGGCGCGGTCGGCCAAGCCGACGCGGTCTTCATCACGCTGAAGGCGCACACGATTCCCGCTCTCGCGCCGCAGATGGGAGCGGCCTTGCGTGACGAAGCGACTGTCGTCGCCGCCATCAACGGCGTCCCGTGGTGGTACTTTCCGGACCGCCACCTCGAATCGGTGGATCCGGGCGGCGTGATCGCGCGCAGCATCCCGATGGGCCAGGTGGTCGGTTGCGTGGTCTACCCTGGCGCGGCCGTCGTGGAGCCCGGAGTGGTCTTGCACGAGGACGGCGATCGTTTCTCCCTCGGTGAGCCGGACGGCGCGCGGACTGACAGGGTGCAGCGGCTGTCGGCAATGCTCTCGAAGGCGGGCTTCAAGGCTCCCGTACAGACGCGGCTGCGCAGCGAGATATGGCTCAAGCTGGTCGGCAACGCAACCCTCAATCCCGTCAGCGTGGTGACGCGGGCGACGGAGTCCGAGATGTTTCAGTCCGAGGGCAGCCGCCAGCTCATTCGGACGCTGATGGAGGAGGTCGAATCGGTCGCGCATGCGCTCGGGGTAGAGCTGCCGATCAGTATCGAAAAGCGCATGCGTGGGGCGGCGGCGGTCGGGCCTCACAAGACCTCGACCCTGCAGGACCTCGAGGCGCGCAAACCGCTCGAGCTCGACGCCCTGCTGGGCGCAGTGATCGAGATCGCAGGCTGGCAGAAGGTCGAGGTCCCTTCCCTGCGTGCGCTCTACGGCCTGGCGAAGCTTGCCGAGGCGGTGGCCCTAAAAGCGGACTAACCGGGCAGCCAGCGCGCCGTGCGGTGCTGCGTCTCGATCGCCCACTTGAGGGTGTCGAGCACCTCCGCCAGGTGGCCGCGCATCGCCGCCTCGGCCTCGTCCCCGTCGTGCGCCTTCAGGGCCGCGAAGATCGCATCGTGCTCGCGCAGCGAGCGCTGCGCGCGTCCCGGCCTCAGCGCCGTCTGGTACTGGAATCGGATCCCCTGCGACTTCAAGCTCGCCACGAGGTTGCTTGCGGTCGGGTGATCGGCCGCCGTCCAGATGAGCTGGTGAAAGGTGGCGTTCAGCTCCGAGTATCCGATCGAGTCGCCGGCTTCTACGCGGCCGCGCATCTGCACCATCACCTGGCGCAGCGCGCGCAGCCCGTCGGGCTTGATGCGCTCGGCCGCCCGACGTGCAAGCATCCCTTCGAGCGCGGCGCGGACCTCCTCGATCTCGAGGGCCTCGCGGTCGCTGATCAAGCGCACGCGTGCGCCGCGGTTGTGCTCGAGCTTGACCAGGCCCTCCTGGTCAAGGCGCACGAGTGCGGAGCGCACTGCGGTCCGACCCGCGCCGATCCGCTGGGCGATGTTCGCTTCGACCAGCCTCTCGTTGGGATGAAACTGGCCGCTCACGATCGACTCGCGAAGCTGGTGGTACGGGTCCTTGCGCGGCCTCATGGTTGCCGTTCAAGAGATTATCCTCAATAATGTCGACAATTCCGTAGACGTTTTTTCCGGGGGAGGACGTGCGGTGAAGATGTTCCAGCCACGTATGGGCGCGACGGCAACCCTTCTGGCAGCCCTGGTCCTGGCGGCGTGTGGTGGAGGCTCCAGCTCTTCGGGAGGAGGGCTTGGCTCGGGGGACTTGCTGGTGGGTGTATTGGCGCCGTTCAGCGGCGCCGACGCCAACCTCGGCCCGGCTTATTACGCGGCCTGCCTCGCCGCGGCGCCGGAGATCAACAACAACGGCGGCGTCGGCGGACGCCAGGTCAAGTGCCAGCAGTTCGACACGCGCGGTGAGCCCGCGGACGCGGCGCCGGCCGCCAATCAGATGATCGCCAGCAACTCCAACCTGCTGGCGGTCGTCGGCTGCACGTCGGACGAGGCGTCGGCGGTCGCACCCATCGTCGACAAGGCCCACGTTCCGATGTTCTGCATGACCGGCCAGAGCGAGTTCAACAAGACGAAGCTCCAGTACTTCCACCGCCTGGTGCCGGCGGACATCTTCGACGCGTACGCGATGGTGGGGTGGGTCCAGTACGGCCCGAACCACCCGGCGTGGAACAAGGTCGCCCTCGTCTTCGGTGACGACATCGGCTCGCAGTCGTTCGTCGAGCCCGCGACCAACGCGCTCAAGCATTTCGGCAAAACGGTGCAGAACTTCCCCATCCACCTCGGCGCGTCGTCCTTCAGGACCGAGGTGACGGCGATGCTGCAGTTCAAGCCCGACGTCATCTTCACCGAGGCGCTGGGCTCCGCCGGAACGTACCTCGGCGAGGTCAAGGAGCTGAACGGCACGAAGACGATTCCGTTCGTCGGCACGTCGGCCACCATCGACCCGCAGTGGTTCAAGGACGTGACGAGCACGATCGGCGTCGACGACCTCGTGGCCAACTACCGCGGCGTCGATCTCGGCTACACGTTCTCGGGCACGGCCTACGACGAGTTCCAGAACAACCTGAAGATCGCCGCGTCGACGTTCGCCAACGCGCCCAAGTACAACCAGCGCGGCTCGACGCTCCACCTGTACGACGGCATCATCATGGCCGCGCTGGCGATGGTCGCCACCAACAGCCACGACGCGACGGTCTACAACCCGAAGATCAAGGAGATCGCGAACGGCACGTCGGGCGCCACCGTCGTCCACACTTACAAGGAAGGGCTTGACGCGCTGAAGGCGGGCAAGTCGATCCGGTACGTGGGCGCGGCAGGGGAGAACAACTTCGACCAGTACAACAACTCGCAGTCGGGCTACATCCTGGTCAAGTACGACGCCCAGGGGAACGAGGTCCAGGTCGCGCAGCTCACCCCGGACCAGACCAAAGCGCTCAGCGACGCTGGAGGAATCTAAGGGACCGGAGCGGTATCAAGGGGTGACGCCGTGAGCCTGTACGTCGCGGCGTTCGGCTTCGGCCTGGTGAGCGCGTCCGTGATCGCCATCGCCGCGGTCGGCTTCACAATGCAGTTCGGGATCACGAACATGATCAACCTCGCGTACGGCGAGGTGATGATCGCATCCGCCTACGTCGCGTACTACATCGACCGCGCAGGCGTGTCCATCTGGATTGCCACGATCGGCGGAGCGCTGTTCGGCGCCGTGTTCTCTTTCCTGATCAATCGCTTCATCTACGCTCCGTTCCAGCGCCGGGGCACGGGACTGCTCGGCATGGTCATCGTCTCGCTCGCCGTGTCGCTGATGATCTCCAACCTTCTGCTGCCGATCGTCGACTACTTCAGCGTGTCTTACCGCGAGCGCTTCAGCTCGCTGCTGCGCTTCGGATCGATCGCGCTGACCGTCAACCAGATCGCGATCATCTTTCTCGCCATCGCGGTGATGCTCGGCATCCACGCGCTGCTGCGCTACACGCGGCTCGGCAAGGCGATGCGCGCGACCGCCTCCAACCCGACGCTGGCAAGAAGCTCTGGGATTCCGACCCAGCGCGTGATCGACGTGGTGTGGCTCATCACCGGAGCGCTGTGCGGGCTCGCCGGCGTCGTCGCGGCGCTGGACTCGGACTCGTTCACGATCGCGAGCGGCGCGGGATTCTTGATCACCGCGCTGGCTGCCGCCGTCCTCGGTGGAGCGGGTCAGCCTTACGGGGCGATGCTCGGCGCGGTCGTGATCGGCATCGTCACCGAGCTGAGCGCGGCCGCGTGGTCGCCCGACTACAAACAGGTCGTCGCCTTCGCCATCCTGGTGCTCGTGATGGTCCTGCGCCCGCAGGGCCTGCTGGCCAAGCGCGGAGCGCTCGCGGCCGCCGGATGAACACCTACTACGCGGCCAACCTCTTGATCTTCGCGGGCGTCGACATCATCGCGTGCCTCGCGCTGAACCTGCAGTTCGGCGTCTCGGGGATCGTGAACTTCAGCTTCATCATCTTCCAGGCCGCCGGCGCCTACGCGGCCGCGATCCTCTCGATGCCGCCGGACACCAACCCCGACTACAGCTTCCAGATCTACGTCGGCGGCTATCAGCTGCCGTTCCCGTTTCCCTGGATCGGCGGCGCGATCGCGGGGGCGCTGCTCGCCATTCCAGTGGGGCTCGTCGTCCTTCGCAAGCTTCGCGCCGACTATCAGGCGATCGCGCTGCTGGTGACCTCGATCATCGCCAACACGGTGATCAACAACGCCAGGCCGTGGCTCAACGGCGCCGCGGGACTCGCCCTCGTTCCCCAGCCGCTGCAGGACCAGCTCGACACCGGCGCGGACAGCTATCAGTACCTCTACATATTTCTGACGGCGGTGTGCGTGGCGATCGTCTGGTTCCTCGCCGCCCGCATCGTCAACTCTCCCTTCGGCCGTTCGCTGCGCGCGATGCGCGACCACGAGCTGGCAGCGACCGCGCTTGGCAAGAACCCGGTCGCGATGAAGATCACCGTCTTCATCGTCGGCGGGGCGATCGCGGGCCTGTCGGGCGCCATCCTCGTCGGCTTCCTGCAGGTGTGGGCGCCATCGACCTGGCTCTACCCGGAGACGATCATCCTTTTCGCGGCCGTCATCGTCGGCGGCCGAGGCAACAACGTGGGCGCGATTCTCGGCGCATTGCTCGTGCCCGTCGGGTTCGAGGAGGTGACGCGCCTCCTCACCCGCATGAACATCGGTCCTCCGAACCTGATCCCGGCGCTCGAGTGGGTCTTCATCGGGCTCTTCATCCTCGGCTTTCTGTGGTTCCGGCCCGAGGGCGTGCGGCCCGAGCCGCGACGCGTTTACGAGGGCGCGCCCGATGCCTGAGAGCAACGCCATGCTCGTCACCAAGGACGTCCACCGCCACTTCGAGGGCATGCACGCGGTCGACGGCGTGTCGCTCGAGGTGCCGCGGGGCAGGATCACCGGCCTCATCGGCCCCAACGGCGCCGGCAAGTCCACGTTCATGGCCGTTCTCGCGGGGACTCTGCCCGCGAGCAGCGGCCGCATCACGTTCGAGGGCGTCGACATCACGCGTGTGCCCGCGTACCGCCGAGCACGGATGGGCCTGGTGCGCACCTTTCAGCTGCCCTCGGAGTTCGCCCGCCTCACGGTGCTCGAGAACCTTCTCGTCGCGGCGCCGCGGAATCGCGGCGACTCGCTGTGGGGCGCGCTGCTCGGGCGCAGGTATTGGGGCGACGACGAAGACCGGCTCGTCGCCGAAGCACGCGGCCTGCTTGCGCGTTTCGGGATGACCGCCAAGGAGTCCGACTACGCCGGCACGATGAGCGGCGGCCAGAAGCGCCTTATCGAGATCATGCGCGCGCTGATGCTCCATCCCCGCTGCCTGCTCCTGGACGAGCCGATGTCGGGCGTGCACCCGCGCGTCGTCGGCGAGATCCAGTACTACCTTCAGGCCCTGCGCGCGGACGGGCTCACGATCCTGATGGTCGAGCACGAGCTGCACCTGGTCGAAGCGCTGTGCGACTCGGTTTTTGTCATGGCGCAGGGAAAGTTGATCGGCAGCGGCACGATGGCCAGCTTGAGGCGGCAGCGAGAGATTGTCGACGCTTACCTTGTTGGATAGACAGCCGGCGCCGGCGGCCGAGCGGCCCGCGCCCAGCCTGAGCGCGGAGCGCGTCACCTCCGGATACGGCGGCGTGCCCGTGATCCGCGACGTGTCGATCTCGGTAGGTCCATCGGAGATCGTCGCCGTCATCGGCCCCAACGGCGCCGGCAAGAGCACGCTTCTGAAGAGCCTGGTCGGAATCCTGCGGGTCACCTCGGGGCGCGTGATGCTCGGCGACCAGGACGTGACCAACCGTCCGCCCGAAGTGCTCGCGCGCCACGGTGTCGGCTACGTGCCGCAGGTGAACGACATCTTCGAGTCGCTCACCGTGCGCGAGAACCTCGAGATGGGCGGCTATCTGCTCAGCGGCGCGAAGGTGCTGGAACGCATCGAGCAGGTCGGCGGAGTCTTCCCCGCCCTGCCGCCGATGCTCAAGCGGCGCGCCGACAAGCTCAGCGGCGGCGAACGGAAGATGCTCGCGATCGCGAGGGTGCTGATGCTTGACCCGAAGGTCCTGATCCTCGACGAGCCGACCGCCAACCTGAGCCCGAAGCTCGCGGACAGCCTTTTGCGCGAGCACGTGACCACCCTGGCCGCAGTGGGCAAGGCGGTGCTGCTCGTCGAGCAGCGTGCGCGCGCTGCGCTTCAGATAGCGAGCTGGACGAGCGTGCTGGTGTCGGGGACCACCAGGTTGGAGGGCCGCCCCGAGGACCTTCAGCGCCGCGACGACTTCGAGGCGATGTTCCTGGGCGCCGTGCGCGCCAGACCGGCGACGCAATCAGACGAGGAGGAAAACCAGTGAGGTTGATCACATTTCGAGCCGGTGGCGATGTACGCGTCGGTGTGATGCGTGACGGTGACGAGCTGGTCGAGATCGACGAGCCAGGCGACATGCTCTCGCTGATCGAGGCCGGTGATGCGGGCGTTGCCGCGGCGCGCTCGGCATTGTCGTCGAGTCGCGCGAAAGCTCGCCGGCTTGATTCGGTCGAGCTGCTCTCCCCCATCCCGCTGCCACGCGGCAATGTGATCGCGATCGGCCGCAACTACCAGAAGCATGCTGCCGAGACAGCTGCCGTCGAAGGTCGAGAGCCGAGCCCGCCGACGGTCTTCAGCAAGGCGATCACGTCGCTGACCGAGCCCATGGCCGACATCGCGATCGATCCGGCCGTGAGCGACAAGATCGACTGGGAGGTCGAGCTCGGCGTGATCATCGGCCGCAAGGGCGCCAGCATCAACCGCTCCGAAGCGCGCCGGCACGTGTTCGGCTACACGGTCTTCAACGACGTGACGGCGCGCGACATCCAGAGCGGCTGGGGCGGCCAGTACTTCAAGGGCAAGAGCCTTGACCGCAGCTCGCCGATGGGTCCGTGGATCGTGACGGCCGACGAGATCGCCGATCCGCAGAGCCTCGGCCTGCAGCTGCACGTCAACGGCGTGGTGAAGCAGGACGGCAACACGCGCGACATGATCTACTCGGTCGACGCGGTGATCGAGTGGGTGTCGATCGGGCTGACGCTGCTGCCCGGCACAATCATCGCGACGGGCACGCCCGACGGCGTCGGGTTCGCGCGCACCCCGCCCGAGTACCTGAAGCCCGGCGACGTGATGGAGACCGAGGTCGAGGGCATCGGCAAGCTCCGCAACCGCATCGTGTCCGCGGGCCGGGACTGAAACAGGAAAGCGCTAGGCTGGCGGCAGTGTTCGAGCTGCAACAAATGCGGGGCGTGCTCGTCGCGCTCGTCACGCCGATGACACGCGACGGCCGCGTGGACGAACCCGCGGTCGAGCGCCTCATCGACCACGTGATCGGCGGCGGGGTGCACGGGCTGCTGGCGCTCGGCTCCACCGGCGAGACGGCGTCCCTCGACGAATCGGCGCGACGCACCGTGCTGTCCGCGGTCGTCGAGGCCGCCCGAGGACGCGCCCCGGTGATCTGCGGCGTGGCCCAGAGCCACCTCGCCGCGGCACGCAACGAGGTCGAGGCGGCGAAGGAGCTGGGCGCGGACGCCGTGCTCGTCGCGCCGCCGTTCTACTACCCGACCGACCAGGCAGGCGTGCTCGCGTTCTATCGCGAGCTTCGCCAGCGGGCCGACCTGCCGGTGATGCTCTACAACATCCCGCAATTCACAAAGGTGGTTGCCGAGCCCGTCACCGTGGCGACTCTCGCGCGCGAGGGCACGATCGCGGGCATCAAGGACTCGAGCCGGGACTTCGAGTACTTCGAGGGTGTCTGCATCGCCACGCGCGACCTACCTGCATTCCGCATCTTCACGGGCAGCGACACGATGCTCCTCGCGTCGCTTGCGATGGGCGGCGCCGGCACGATCTGTGGCGCGGGCAACGTGGCGCCGGCGATGGTCGTGCGCATCTTCGACGAGTACGGGCGGGGAGACATGGAAGCGGCGCGCGAGGCTCAGGACCGGCTGTTCGAAGTCGTTTCCGCGGTGCGGGCCGGAGTTTTTCCGCTGGCGATCAAGTCGGCGCTGCAGATGATCGGCGTCTGCGAACCCTGGTCTGCACCACCCGTGCGCAAGCTCGACGAGCACCTCGAGGGAGCCATGCGCGATGCGCTGACCGCTCAGGGTTTGCTTACGCCGGCCCGATCGCGGCGCTAAAAGAGAAAGCCATGCGCATCAGGCGCATGGCTCACACCCCCGCAGCCCGCCGGGCGACCCATGGCCCGGCTTAGCCCGAATCATGGTCTCCGCCGAGCGCTGAAAGCCAGCCCCATCTGGATGATTTGCCGCTACTGCAATTGAGGTAGGCGCAGGTCTTATCCTCGACCCGTGATCGTGTCGATCGGAGACCTGCTCCTGGACATCTCGATCGTCACCGACACATTCCTCGCCGCGGACGACGACACGCCGGCCACCATCACCCTGGGCGGCGGCGGCCAGGCCGCCAACTTCTGCGCCTGGGCCGCGGCTCTGGGCGAGCCCGCACGACTGGTCGCGCGTGTTGGAGACGACGACACGGGAAGACGGCTGGTTGCCGATCTCGAATCCCGCGGAGTCGAGGTTCGCGCCGTCTGGGCGGCCGAACCGACCGGCTCCATCGCGGTGCTCATCGGACCCGATGGCGGGCGCACCATGGCCACGCAGCGGGGCGCCAGCGTCGGGCTGAGCCCGCAAGACCTCGACGAGTCGTGGTTCCGCGACACCCAACTTCTGCACGTGCCGGCCTACTCGCTGTTCCGGGAGCCGCTTGCCGGCGCGACCCGCGCCGCCATCCGGATCGTCCGCGAGAAGAAAGGAATGCTGGCCGTCGATCTCTCGTCGGCGGCGGGGCTCCACGCTTACGGACCGTCGCGAATGGCCTACGTGCTGGCGCGACTCGCCCCCGAGGTGCTGTTCGCCACCGAGAAGGAGGCGCAGACCCTGGCGGTTCCGCTCGAGAGCCTGGCCCAGGTCCCGGTGCTGAAGCGCGGCGCGCGCGGTTGCAGCGTCTTCGGCCGAGAGATTCCCGCGCCCGAGGCGCACGCTGTAGACCCGACCGGGGCCGGCGACGCCTTCGCGGCCGCATTCTGCGTGGCCTGGCTTCGTGGCGCCGCGCCGGTGGAGGCGGCGGAATCGGCCGTCAGCGCCGCGTCGCGATCGGTCTCGCTCGTCGGGGCGCGGCCAAGCTGAGCGATCTTCTTCAGGTCGCGCCGGAGGTCGCCGACGCGCTCGAGTCCGGCCGGCCGGTCGTCGCGCTCGAGACGTCGATCGTCGGCCAGGGCCTGCCCGCTCCCCACAACCTGAGGGCGGCACGAGGTTGCGAGGAAGCGGTCCGCGAGGCCGGCGCGGTGCCCGCAACCGTCGCCGTGCTCGACGGCCGGTTGAGGGTCGGCCTGACCGATCCGGAGCTCGAGCGCATCGCATCAGGCGGCGCGGTCAAGGTCAGCTCGCGTGACATCGCCGCCGCCGCCGTGCATCGTTCGATTGGAGCGACCACAGTCGCGGCGTCGGTGCGCGCCGCCGCCCTGGCCGGAATTCGGTTCTTCGCCACCGGCGGCATAGGCGGCGTCCATCGCGGGCATCCCGAGGACGAGTCCGCCGACCTCGATGAGATCGCGCGCTCGCCCGTCGCGGTTTTCTGCGCCGGCGCCAAGATCATCCTCGACCTGCGCCTGACCCTCGAACGTCTCGAAAGCCTGGCGGTTCCCGTGCTCGGATTCGCGACCGACGAGTTCCCCGCCTTCTACGCACGGGCGAGCGGCTGCCCGGTCAGCGCCCGCGTGGCTGACGCAAGCGATGCGGCGGCCGTTCTACGCGCATCGTGGTCGACGGGTGCTCGCGGCGTCGTCGTCGCCATCCCGCCGCCGTACGAGATCGACGGCGTCGAGGAGATGGCCCGGCGCGCGGCAGCTGAGCTCGGTGAGGGCGTCGGCGGTGGCGCGGTCACGCCGCACCTGCTGGCGCGGATGGCCGAGCTCTCGGGCGGGCGCACGCTCGACCTCAACGTCGACCTGGTGGTGAACAACGCCGGCGTCGCCGCGCACGTGGCGCGCGAGTACTCGGGCTAGACCTTCGGACCCTCGGCGCCCCACGCGCCCACGACGCGGTGCAGCGCCTTCCGCGAGCCGGTCAGCTCGAGCCCGCGATTCTTCGCCTCGGCCATGTCGAGACGGCCGGACAACAGGGCGAGAATCAATCCCGGCCGTCCGGTGAGCACGGCGTCGGGCTTCTCCGCGGTGCCGCGGCGCGTTTTCACCTTGCCGTCGAGCGTCTCCACCACCATCGGCTCATCGCCCGTGCGGATCTCGATCGCGATCGGGGGCTCGGACGGCGACTTGTCGACGAGATAGGCGTCAAATGGGAATACGAGCCAGTGGCTGCGGAACACATTGCCGGGTTGCGGCACCCCCATCAGCGGGGCGCCCCAACGGCCGAGCTCCTCGAGGATCGGGTTGAGCGCATTGCCGCGATCGGTCAGGTGGAACAGGGTCGTGGCCACGGGCGGCGGCGCCTCCTCGCGGCGCACGATGGCCGCCTTCTCCATCTGCCGCAGGCGGTCCGCAAGCAGGTTGGTGGCAATCCCAGGAAGGCCCTTGAGGAGGTCGGTGTAGCGCGAAGGGCCCGAGGTCAGCAGCTCGCGGACGATCAGGAGAACCCACCGGTCACCGACAACGTCGAGCGCCTTGGCCACCGCGCAGTACTGCTGGTAAGACCTCACGCACCGCGACGATAGCACGCGAGCCTTAGTGTTTCAAGTTAGTACTTGATATTTTCAAGTTGTGACTGGATAATGGCACGGCATGAGGAGCGCCGAGTCGAAGTACGCCGACCTCGTGGCCAGGATGAAGCCTCGGCGTGGCGTCGCCCATATCACCGAGGGCAAGGGGTTCGGGTCGTCGGGTCAGCTCAAGGTGGATGGGCGGATCTTCGCGATGCTCGTCCGCGGCTCGCTTGTGGTCAAGCTTCAGCGGGAGCGCGTGGCGGGGCTGGTGGAAGCGGGCGACGGAGATTATTTCGACGCGGGCAAGGGCAGGCCGATGCGTGAATGGTTCGTCCTGTCATCCATCTCATCGAAACGCTGGCTGCCCCTCGCCGAGGAAGCACTCGAGTTCGTCAAGGAGGCGAAGAGTTGAACGCAGCACGAGCGGTCGCGCTCGCCCATTCTCACCTCGAAGCGTGGACCAATCACGACCTCGACACAGCGCGTCGCAACCTCGCCGGCGACGTGGAGTTCTTCAGTCCCGCCGGGCACCTTGTAGGGATCGACGAGTACATGGATGCGCCGCGGGGCCTCGCGCAATTCGCGAGGCGGGTCATTCCCGGAAGTCTGCGCGTCATCAGCGAGATGGGCGATGAGCTGAATGCCCTCATCGCGTACGAGGTCGACACCGACGGGCCGCAGGGAGCGAAAACGTTTGTCTCGGCTCAGACCTGGCTGCTTGACGAGCACGGAAAGATCAAGGTTGAACGGATCATCTCTTACGTGACGGCGCGCTAGGCCCCCAAGGGATCAGGCGGACATCAGGTCGCACCACGCGACTACGATCTTGCTCAGCTCGGTCTTGCGCGCGTTGACCTCGGCCGCGTCGGCAAAGCGCATGAAGCGCACCTGGCGCCCCTCGCCTTCCATGTGCGGGAACTTGCCGGGGATGATCCCGCCGCGGTTGAACATCAGGCTCACGGTCTTCTTGTTGTGCTGCACAAAGCTTGCGAAGTCGCCGCCGCAGTGGAACATCACCGTGCCGTACTTCGTGCCCTCTTTCATCCGCTTGTCGGCGCCGAGGATCACCTCGCGCACGCGCCGCAGCGCGGGCTCCGCGGGCTTGCCCGCGAACCACTTCTCGGCGGCGGGATCCTTCTGCATCGGTCAAGGCTACCGGCGCGCGTTACGCCCGACATATTGAAAGACCGGCGGGCGTGACGCACGCCCGCCGGTCTCCCGTCGAGCTCAGCTCTGGTCGGTCGTCAGGAGGCCGAACATCGCGCCCGTCGGATCTGACAGGAGCGCAAACCGGCCGCCCGGGAAGTCCTGCGGCGCAACCATCTCCGTCGCCCCGAGGCCTGTCGCCTTCCCGAAGGCCTTGTCCACGTCGGTCACGCCGAAGTAGACGGTCCAATAGGACGGGACCTCTTTCGGCACCATCGAGTTCATCTCCATGCCGCCGGCGATGCTCTCGCCGCTCAGCTGGAACTCCGTGTACTCGGGCTGACCCTCGCCCATCGGGCTCTTCTTCGTCGTCCAGCCGAACACCTTCTTGTAAAAGTTCTCCGCCTTGTCAAAGCCGCGTGAGTTCAGCTCCGCCCACGAATAGGCACCGGCCCTGCGCATGACTTCGAAGCCATTCATGGACTTCGGCTGCCACGCCGAGATGAATGCACCACTCGGGTCCTGGAAGACCGCCATGCGGCCCACGTCCATCACGTCGAACGGAGGCGCGACCACCTTGCCGCCCTCCGCCTCGATCTTCTTCGCGAGCGCGGCCGCGTCCTTGGTGCCGATGTACACCATCCACGCCGACGGTGCGTTCGGGTCCTGGGTGCCGCCGATGCCCGCCACGTCTTTCCCGGCGAGCCTCGCGATCGCGTAGCCGCCCGCGGCCGGGTCTTTCTCGGGCTCGGCATCCCATCCGAACAGCTTCGAGTAGAACTCCCGAGCCTTCGCCGGATTGGTGCTCGAAAGGTCGATCCAAACGGGTGCATCGATGACGAACGTCTTCGCGTCTGCCATGGGCATTACCTCCTGAATTCCGAGCTTCCCGGGTTCACGTTCAGGGTCCCTTTCGCCCTCGACTTCATTCTGCCACCGCCTCGTTAAGGGATGCTTAGAGACGTCCTCATGGAAGCTGTGGACCTGGTGATCTTCTCCGACTACGTTTGACCCTGGTGCTACATCGACTCGGTTCGAGTCGAGCAGCTCGAGCGCGAGGGACTCGTCCACGTCACCTGGAGGCCGTACGAGCTGCATCCCGAGGCGCCGCCCGAAGGGATCCCACGCGAGGCGTATTTCGGACGCTCTCGTTCCGACCAGATGCGCTCGTACATGCAGTCGGTCGCGCAATCGGTCGGCCTCGAGATGCGCACGCGCGACGTGATCATCAACTCGCGACGCGCCCTTGGCGCCGCCGAGCTCGCGCGTGAGAAGGGCCGCTTCGAAGAGATGCACCGCGCCCTTTTCAAGGCGCACTGGGAGGGAACCGGCAAGCTCGAGGACGTCGACGACCTCGTGCGGATCGGCGAGACTGTCGGGCTCGACGGCGCTGACCTGCGTGAGGCCGTCGACGACGATCGCTACGCCGCGATCATCGACGAAGATCGCAGGGTCGCGACGTCGGTCGGGATCAACGCGATTCCCGCGCACGTCTTCGGCCGGCGTTACCTGGTGCTGGGCGCGCAGCCCTACGAGGTTTTGAAACAGGTCGTCGAGAGGGTGAACGCCGAGCTAGGCGCGAAAGGCACGGACCAGTGACTCCTCGGCGTCGGCGAACAGCCGGCGGACACCGTCCTTGCTAGCGCTCAGCTGAGCGCTGCGGCCGACCGTCTTCTCCTCGAGCAGGCCCGCTTGACGCAAAACGTTGACGTGCGCACTCACGGTCGGCTGCGAGAGGTCGAACTGGCGGGCAATCTCGGTGACGGAGGCGGGATCGCGCGCCAGACGCAGCAGGATGGCGAGGCGAGTCGGATCCGCGAGGGCCTTGATGTGCGCCGACACCTCGACCGCCACCTCCTTGAACGACGGCTCACCCAGGCGCATGCCGCGCCCGACGTACACGCGGCCGTCGAACTCGAGGATGTGGATCTTGCCGCCGAACCAGGCCGGGGTAAGGGTGAGATTCCCCTGGACCGCGGCGGCGTCGGCGAATGTGTCGGCTTCCGGCCTCGGCGGCCAGATCTGCTGGACTTGGAGTATCTGGCGATAAGTGGTTCCCGCTTCAAGAGCCCGCTCCCATCGCTGCGCTTCCGCGGTCGCCGATTGTCGCCCGGTCCTCTCCCATTCGGGCTCCATGTCCGACCAGATCGCGCGTAGGAGGTCCACGTAGCGCCTCCTGAATGCTTTGTCGGAACGGATTCGCTCGAGGCGCTCGTGCACGATCTCGCGCTCCCTCGGGCTTTCGGAAAGAAGAGACGGCATACGAGCGTCGTCGATGGCGGCCTCGATCCGGCCGAAAAATCGCTTCAGGTCGTGGTCCATCAACGTCCCCGAGCGAAATGCCAGCACCAGCATCTCGGTCGAGTACTGGGCAAGCCGCTCGCCCGAGAGCTTTTCCAGCTCCGGGCCTCGGCGGAGGCGCAGCTCGTCGAGCTCGGCATACGTGCCTCCGTGCGAGTGTCCAGCTCCCGCCCAGTGAATCAGCCACATCAGCTCGATCGGCGCGGAGATCGCGACCTGGATCTGTGGCCTGGCGGCTTCGCTGCTGGCTGGCATAGGCTGCGGCCTATATTATCAGGTGATTAAATTAGGTGCTTGTCTATTTGAACAGACGGCAGCCTATAATGTCGCCATGGACCACTACACCCCGGAACGACTGATCCTGGAGGCCCACCGGACCATGGCCCGCGTCGCCGAAGAGCGGTCGCGCCTGGTGCCGGAGAGTGAAGCCACGCCGTTCCGCGGCTGGATGGCGGGCCGGCTGCGGACGCTCGCCGACCGGCTCGACGGACGCCCGGCGGCGCACCTTCACGTGGTCCGGTAGGCGGGGACTCCCCCCGTGCAGCGCCGCCTGGTCAATTCGCCGCGCGACTTGCTCGACCTGAGGCTCAGGACCTAGCGCCCGACCGCGTAAGCCTGCCCGCCGCGAGGATTGGCCGCGGCCCCAAGGACGCCGTCCTCCCTTCCCACCGCGCAGGTCCGTCCAAGGGACCAGGGCTCGGCCTCGATCACCTCGTGTCCGCGAGCGCGCAACCCGTCGAGGACGCCCGCGGCCATCGGCTCGCTGTGGAGGCGGCCCGGGTGAGCGTCGTGGGGCGCGAAGGAGCTCGCGAAATGCGAGTTGTGGAACATCGGCGAGTCAATCGCGGCCTGGAGCCCGAGGCCGAATACTGTGTGCGCCAGGAAGAACTCGAGCGTCCACTGGTCCTGCTGATCGCCGCCGGGCGTGCCGAACGCGAGCCTCGGCTCGCCGTCGCGAAGAGCGAGCGTAGGGCTGAGGGTCGTGCGCGGTCTCTTGCCGCCGTCGAGCCGGTTGGGATGCTCGGGATCGAGGTTGAACATCTGCGCGCGCGTGCCTAGGCAGAAGCCGAGACCCTCGATGACCGGCGAGCTCTGCAGCCATCCCCCACTCGGCGTGCAGGCGACCATGTTGCCGTGCCGGTCGGCGACGGCGATGTGGCACGTGTCGCCTCGCGTGGTGGCGCCGACTGACTGCGCTCCACCGCCGGTCCAGTGACCTGGCTCGATCGCCTGTGGCTCGCGCCTCGGCAAACGTGGTTGCTCGCCGCCGGGCGACCCCGGCCGCAGCTCGAGCGATGCGCGATCGCCGACCAGCGTGCGTCGCTCGTTTGCGTACTCGCGCGAGAGGAGTGCATCGATCGGGACCGTCGCTTTATCGGGGTCCGCGTACCACGCCTCGCGGTCGGCGAACGCCAGCTTTGCGCACTCGGTGACGAGGTGGATGTGCTCCGCGGAGAGAAATCCGAGCGACGCAAGATCGAATCCATCGAGCAGTCGCAGCTGCTGCAGAAACACCGGGCCCTGGCTCCAGGGACCGCACTTCGCCACGAACCATCCCCGAAAGTCGGTGACGAGGGGGTCTTCATGTCGGGCGTCGAACGCGGCCATGTCCGCTCCCGCCAAGAATCCCGGATGCTCCTCGCCGGAGCTGTCCATCACCGCAGCGCGGCTGTGACGCTCGACGGCTTCGGCGACGAACCCTGAATAAAACGCGCTCAGCGCTCCATCGATCTGGGCTTCGCGACCGCCTCCCGCTTCGGCGCCCGCACGAACGAGGTGCCGATAGGTCGAGGCCAGGTCGTGGTTTCGGAACAGCTGCCAGGGCTGGGGCACGCCGCGCTCCAGATACACGGCGGCGGACGAGCGCCAGTGCTCGCGAAAAAGTGGCTCGACGACCTGCAGCACCGCTGCGATCCGAGGCAGAAGGGGATAGCCCGACTCGGCATAGGCGATCGCAAACTTGAGCACGTCGCCCGGGCTCCACGTGCCGTGGTCGCGAAGCAGCGTCATCCAGCCGCCGAACGCTCCGGGCACGCACGCCGCGACCAGGCCGGTGCCGGGGATCTCGGCGAGGCCAAGGCTGCCGACGTGATCGATGGTGGCCGCCGCGGGTGTCGGTCCCTGGCCGCAGATCACCTCAGCGTGTCCGCGGCTGACATCCCAGAGCACGATCGGTACCTCGCCACCCAGGCCGTTGAGGTGCGGCTCCACGACCTGCAGCACGAAGCCGCCGGCCGCCGCCGCGTCGAACGCGTTGCCGCCGCGATCGAGGACGGTCATCGCGCACTGCGAGGCCAGCCAGTGGGTCGAGCTCACGACGCCGAACGTGCCCTTGAGCTCCGGCCGCGTCGTGAACTCCACGTCAGTACGCTTCCTGCAGCCCGCCGCGCCGGGCCCAACCCTCGAGCAGCCGGAACAGCACGTAACCCGCGAGCGCCCACAGGACGCCCACCAGGAGCTCGCCCGCGACCAGCCCGATGACCTGCCCGAACGATGCGCCCGCGGCCGCGTCTCGCGCCGCCTGCACGCCTCGCGTCAGCGGCAGTGCGTAGGAGATGACCTGCACCACGCCCGGCAGGCGGCTGACCGGGAAATTGATGCCACACACGATCAGAAGGACGTAATAGACGACGTTGGCGATGATGATCGCGTCGCGCATCACGAGTCCGATGCTTCCGAACATCAGACCGAGTCCCGCGGTGGTCAGCGAGATAACCACCACGCAGAACGCCAGGAGCGCGAAGTTGGCGTGGTGCAGGTCGAGCCCGAACAGCAGCACAGCGATTGCCAGGCCGACCGCCACCGTGACGATGCCGTCGATGACGTTGACGATCGCGCGACTGAGAAACGTGACCAGACGGTTCGAAGGCGACGCGAGCAGGATCGGGAGCGTGCCGTACTGGCGCTCGTTGGCGACGGTCGCGATCACACCGAATATGCCGGCGTTGGCGGTGAGCTGGAGCGCGTTGCCGAGCGCGAAGTAGAGCGCGTTCTGCCTGCCCGTCGCGTAAACGCCGAGCTCGACGAAGAAAAGGATCTGCGTCACGGGCAGGATGACCTTGTAGGCGACGTAGCCGCGGATCGACGCCCACTGGAAGAGCGCGACGTACTGGAGGTACGTCGCGCGCAGGAACACGCCGGTCTCGGCGAGGAGCTTCCTCATGCGAGCGCCAGCTGACCGGACACGCGGGCCTCGCGCTCGACGAGTGCGTAGAGGAAGTAGGCGCCGATCAAGAAGATGAAGCTCAGGCCGATCGAGTAAAGCCACCACGCGACAAAGTCATGAGGCCCCTCGGCGAGCGTGGATGCGTAGAGCGCGCGCACCGCCCAGGTCGGCGCAAGCGCGCCCGCGATCCCCTGCAGCCACGGAGTGAGAACGGCGATCGGGAACATGAACCCGCACAGCACGTAGACGCCGAGCTCGAAGCCGTTGACCATGCTGAACGCCCACCGCCACAACGCAAACAGTGGAGTCAGCGCCTGCGCGATGCAGAAGAAGGCAAAGGTCAGCACGCCGAGCGAGATCACGAAACGCCAGGGATCGAGGTGAGGCAGCACGGCGTGAAATCCGAAAAAACCCAACGCCGCAGTCGGGAGGAACGCGAGAAAGCCGAACAGCAGCGCGCCCCACACCTTGCCGAGGATCACCACCCACAAAGGCGTCGGCGTGCCGAAGAGCTGCTCCAGCGTTCCGTTCCAGCGCTCGTCCTGGATGCCGTTGCCGCCATCGATGTACGCGTCCGACCAGTAGCCGATCAGGCCGCCGCCCAGGATGCCGTACACGAGGTGCGAGCCCGCCGCGCCCATGCCGGCGGTTGGAAGGCTGAGCACGTAGAGTCCCACCGTCGCGAAGATGAGAGGAAAGACGAGCCAGTTCAGGTACGCCCATGGGCTGACGACCTTCAGGCGGACCGAGATCCAGAACGCGCTGATGCAGGCGCGCAGGAGCGACCTCACGACGACTCGCCGATGAGCTGCACGTAGGCATCCTCGAGCGTGGGCTCGCGCGAGGTCACCTTGGCCGGCGCGACCCCGTCGAGCACGTAGCCCAGCTGCGCGATCACCTCGCCGGGACGGCTGCACTGGATGGTCACGACCTGGGCGAGCTCGCGCGTGTCGACGGCCACGGAGCTCACGCCGGCGAGCGCGCGCAGCTGCGCAATCCGCTCGTCCGCCAGGCCCACCACCTCGAACTCGACCACGCCCTGGTCCTTGACGAGGTCCTTGATGCTGTCCGGCGTGCCCTCGGCGACGATGCCGCCGTCCTTGATCACGGCGATGCGGTCGCATACGGCGTCGGCCTCGAACATGTAGTGCGTCGTGAGGAAGATCGTCTTGCCCGAGTCAGCGAGCTCGCGCACGATGCTGCGCAGCTCACGTGCGCCCACCGGGTCGAGGCCGATCGTCGGCTCGTCCAGGAAGAGCACCTCGGGGTCGTTGAGCAGGCCGCGCGCCAGGTGCAGGCGCTGCTTCATCCCGCGCGAGTAGAGCTCGACGCGGTCACGCTCCCTGCCCGTCAGCCCAAGCCGCTCGATCAGGGCGGGGATCCTGCGCCGCGCCACGTCGGGCGGCACCCGATACAGGTCGGCGAAGTAGCGCAGGTTGTCGAGGCCCGACAGCCGCCAGTAGAGCCCACGCTCGCCACCGAACACGAACCCCATCCGCTTGCGCAGCGCCCAGGAGTCCTTGACAACGTCGAGGCCGAGCACACGCGCCGTCCCCGATGTCGGCAGGAGCAGGGTCGTGAAGATCTTGACCATCGTGGTCTTGCCCGCCCCGTTGGGACCGAGGAGACCGAACAGCTCGCCGCTCCCGATGGCGAGATCGACGCCCTTCAGCGCGGTTCGCTCGACCTTCTCCCGGCGGAAGACGCCGCGGGTGCTCTCGTAGATCTTGCGCAGAGAGCGCGCTTCAATCGCGACTGAGGACATGGCCCGCTAAACGTACTGCGGCGGTTACCGGCCGGTTTGAACCTTGCTCAGGTGGTCGATCGACTCCCGATAAGACTTCGCGAACCCGGCGACGCCTTCGTCCTCCAGCTCCTGCGTGATGGCCGCGAGGTCGATGCCGGCGGCCGCCAGGTCGTCGAGCACGCGGCGCGCGCCGTCGACGTTCTGCTGGAGGGTCGGGGCGACGCGGCCGTGGTCGTTGAACGCCTCGAGCGTGGGGACCGGCATCGTGTTCACGGTCGCCGGCCCGATGAGGTCCTCGACGTACATCACGTCGGAGTAGCTCGGGTTCTTCGTCGACGTGCTCGCCCACAGACAGCGCTGCACCGAAGCACCCGCGTCGCGAAGCCTGTCCCAGCGCGGTCCGGCGTGGAGCTGGCTGAACATCTCGTAAGCCAGCCTCGAGTTCGCGACCGCCGCCTTGCCCAGGAGCTTGCGCAGCTGAGGCTTGCGGCTGCTGTCGGCCTGCGCGATCCTCTTCTCGAGCCGCTCGTCCACCTTCGTGTCGACGCGGCTGACAAAAAAGCTGGCGACGCTCTGCACGCGCGTCACGTCCCCCGCGCTCTCGAGCAGGCGCTCGAGGCCGGCGAGAAAAGCCTCGACCACCTTGACGTATCTCTCGACGGCGAAGATCAGCGTCACGTTGATGTTGGCCCCGTCCGCGATCATCGCTTCGATCGCGGGCAACCCGGATGGGGTCGCGGGGATCTTGACCATCGCGTTGGGACGGGCAACGCGCCGGTGAAGGTCGCGCGCGGCGGCGATCGTCCTGTCGGTGTCGCCCGCGATCTCGGGCGAAACCTCGATGCTCACGAAACCGTCGCGACCGTGCTCGCGATCGAACGTGGGCCGGAATATGTCCGCCGCCGCCTGCACGTCCTCGATCAGCAGCTCCCACAGGATCGATTCGGCGTCCATCCCGCGATCGAGGCGGCGCGCAATGTCTGGCGCGTACACGTCCGACCGAGTGAGGGCCGTGGCGAAGATGGTCGGGTTCGCGGTGACGCCGCTTACACCCAGATCGCGGAGCTGCTCGAGCCGGCCGGTCCGGATCATGTCGCGGTCGATCTGGTCGAGCCAGACGCTCTGCCCGAGTCGCCTCAGCTCCGAGATGCGGTCCGCCTGGTTCATGCTCTACTTCCCAACATAGAACGCTTCAGCGAGTGGATGCCGCTAGCCGCCACCCTCGGCATCCGGAGCGACGAATCCGCGCCCGAGCGGGTGGTCTTATCGCTCGAATGGGCGCCCGAACTGTGCACGGCGGGCGGAATTCTTCACGGCGGCGTGATCATGGCGCTGGCCGATTCCGCGGGCGGAGCGTGCGCGTTTCTCAACCTGCCGGAGGGTGCCGCGGGCACGTCCACCATCGAATCGAAGACGAACTTCCTCGGCGCGGTGCGTCAGGGACGGGTCACGGCCTCCGCGACGCCCCTGCATCGGGGAGGCACGACGGTCGTCGTCGAAACCGCTGTGCGTGACGAGAACGGCAGGCTTGTCGCGAAGGTCACCCAGACGCAGATCGTTCTGCGGCCGCCATCTTCTCGCGCAGCTCGCGCCTGAGGACCGCCGAGTCGAGCGACGCGCTCAGATGGCCGGCGATCGTCTTCTTCAAACGCTCGGGCAGCAGGCGCTCGAAGGTCGTGCGCGCCTCCGCCGGCCCCGCGACATACAGGTGCATGTAGGCGCCGGAGCTCATCTCGCGTTCCACCGTCTTCACGGCCGTCTCCAGGTTTGCCTTGGCGCGGTTGTCCGCCTTGCGCTGGTTGCTCGGCGCCGACGTGCCACCGGCCCGCGAATGCCGAACCTCCGCGCCATTGACCTCGTCGAGCGGAATGATGTCCTCGAGGATCGCGCCGAAAGTCCGCGCGTGCTCCTTGTCGACGACGGCGATGAGCGCGGGCGGATGGTGCTCCAGCTGGCGCATCACCGGGGCGAGCAGCAGCTCCCCCACCTCGAGCCGCTCGTCCGTCTCATCACGAAGCTTGACGAGCTCGAGAACTCCCTTGGGCTCGTCGGCGAAACCCGCGAACGCCGGGCAGCCCGCCGGCCGCACGACCGCGACGTGGTGACGCAGCCGCCGCATCTCGTACTCCATCAACTCGCGGTCCTTCGGGCCCAGCCTGCTGGAGTAGCGGTGCAGCAGGTCGCGAAACTCGATGTCGTAGAAGCGGGCGTCGTAGCCCTCCGAGCGCGCGGGCAGGAAGATGCTCACCGCGCGGTTCGACGCGCGCCGCAGTCGGGGGGCGAGGACAAAGATCGACAGCAGCGGGCTGTAGCGCGTCATTCCACAATCTTGAACGCTTGCGAACCGCCTGTCGGTAGAGTGGGCTCGAGCCCATGTACGAGGACGAGACGCCCATCGCCTGGACCGCCATGCGGACCAACGCCGGCGTGGTCGGCGTCGACGGGTCGGACATCGGCACCGCGGAGGCGACGCTTGGTGACCGCGACGAGGACATCTTTCACGGCATCGTCCTGCGTCGGAGGGACGGCGTGCTGGTCGAGGTGCCGGCCGCTCGCGTGAAGAGGATGACCGACCATCACGTGATCACCGACCTGACGGAATCCGACACCAGGAGCCTGCCCGGCTACCGAACGCGCTAAGCGTTCGCGACCTGCTTCGCCTCGATGCCGCCGATGAACTTCATCGCCTCCTCGATCGACGGCGCGCTCAGCACGTTGCCCTTGGCGAACTCCTCGGCCTGGTCCCAATCCTTCGCGCGTATGCGGGTCGCGGCCGCCTCACGGTCGTAATCCGTGCGCCGCAGGTCGACGTCGGGGCCAAGCATCGCCCAGTACGCGCCAGGAGCTCCGTAGGGCATGCCGACACTGCCGGCGTTGACCAAGCGAATGTCACCGACCATGCGGTCGAACTGCATATGAGTGTGGCCGCACACGACGACGCCGGCGCGGGTTCCGGCGAAAAGTGCGCGTACCCGTTCATCCGGCGTCGCGACCGTGAACGCGTCCGTGTCGTTGCGCGGAGAGGCGTGGCAGAAAAGCACCTGGCCCAACCCGTCGACGTCATCGACCGTCACCGTGCTCTCGAATGACGCGAGGAAATCGCGCTGCTTGCGCGTGAGCTGGCGCGTGCACCAGTCCAGGAATGGGCCAGGCATCGCGGCGTGCGGCACGGCGTCGAACTCCTCGATGAGGCCGCGGTCGGCGTTGCCACGGACGAACCGTGCACCGTCGAGCGTCAGCAAGCGATCGATGGTCTCGGCGGGCATCGGGCCGGAAGCGACATCGCCGCAGAACACCATCAGGTCCGGCATCTCGCGGTCGACTTCGGCGAGCACCGCTTCGAGAGCCGGCAGGTTGCCGTGGATGTCGGAGATCGCGGCGACGCGCACCGCGGATCAGGCCTGCATCGAACGCGCGCGCGACTCGGCCGATTCGCGGTCAGGGTACGGACCGTCCAGCCGGACGCCCTCGGCCTGACCGTGCTCGTCCAGCTCCGCGCTCACGACGTACCAGCGCTTGCCGAGGTGCAGCACGCCGTGATGCGATTCCGCGGTCCAGCTCTTCGGCGTGATGCCGACGCGCTCGGATTCCCCCAAACCGGCGTTCAGTCTACGGGCCGGCGGCGTTCTACGAAAGCGCTGGCGAAGGCAAGTCCTCCGAAGCCCAGCGCGAGCACAATTCCGACGAGCAGGAGCGGTGCGCTTAAGCCGTACCGCGCCGCGCTCAGCGCCACGACGCAACCACCTACGAGGAGGCCGAACGCCAGGCCCCAAAGCAAACGGCGCGGCATACAGATAGAACGCGCCAAACGCCAAAACTGGAGTCAAAAAATGGATTTTCAAGATCTCGTTCGGCGGCGCCGGATGGTATGCAAATTTCAGAGCCTGGAGCGCTGCTCCCGGCCGGGGTGATGAAGGCCGGATAGTCCGGACTATCCGGGGTTTTGGCGGCCGGAAATGCCTGACAGGTCGGACCATGTGATGTCGGCTAGCCTTCGGCATGTGAACCCCGCGCCCGTCGGCCTATTCGACTCCGGCGTCGGCGGGCTTTCGGTGCTGCGCGAGATCCGCGCATTGCTGCCCGCCGAGTCGATCTACTACGTCGCCGATTCCGCCAACGCTCCATGGGGCGACAAGCCGCCCGGCTTCGTGCGGCGGCGCGCCCTCGAGATCTCCGGCTTCCTCATCGAGCGCGGTATCAAGGCGGTCGTGATCGGCTCGAACACCGGCACGGCCGGATCGGCGGAAGCGCTTCGCAGCAGCCTCGCCATCCCCGTCGTCGGCATCGAGCCGGGCATCAAGCCCGCGGTCGCCGCGACGCGCTCCGGAGTGGTGGGCGCGATCGTCCCCGCGGCCGTCAGCGAATCCGACAGGCTCGCATCGCTGCTCGACCGGTTCAGCGGCGACGTGAAGGTGATCATCCAGCCCGTGCCTGGCCTCGTCGAGCACATCGAGGAGGCCGATCTCGGGAGCTCGGAGCTGCGACGCATGGTCGAGGGCTACGTCAGGCCGATGCTCGACGCGGGCGCGGATGCGATCGTCCTGGGCTCCACGCACTACGTCTTCCTGAAACCACTCCTTGCCGAGATGGCGGGCCCGAACGTCGCGCTGATCGAGACCGGCGCGGCGGTGGCGCGCCAGCTGCGGCGCGTGCTCGAGGAGCGCGACATGCTCGCAGACGGTGGAGAGGGCACTGAATCGTTCTGGACCAGCGGCGACCCAGCGGCGTCGCGGCGCGTGATCTCGGCCCTTCTCGGCCGAGACGTGACGGTGGAGAAGCTGCCCCCGTCCTGAGCCCGCCCTTGCAAAAACATTACCGGCGACTCAGCCAATTCTTAGACACGGCTCGCACCGTGACAACAAGAAAAAGTCGTGAAGGTCGCCTCGCGCGTGTTGGTCGTGGCCGGCGTGGTCGTCATCGCACTGGCGCCGGCGGCACAGGACGCGCAGGCGCGCACCCCGACCGCACCCGCGCGCCGCGCGTCATCGGCATCGACGCTCGCGGTCGCGGGGACCCATCAGCTGCTGACCGCGATCAACGAGCTCGTCGCACGCAGCCCGATGAGCCTGACCGCAACCATCGAACCGCTCGTGCAGGAAAGCAGCGGCTCCGTCGGCGTCGCGCTGATCGAGCTCGGCGGACCGGCGCCCCTGACCTGGACCTACAACGGCGACGAAGTCTTCACCGCAGCCAGCACGTACAAGCTCGCGGCGCTGATGCTGGAAGCGCAGAACATCGCCGCGGGCGCAACCGATCCCAACGGCGCCGTGTGCTACGAGGACGCGGACTACGAGGACGGTTGGTATGACGACTACGCGGACGGCATGTGCTACACGCGCAACGAGCTGGCGCGCCGCGCCGGGCTCTACTCCGACAACACGGCCGGCCACATGCTCGTTCGCGACGTCGGCGGAGCCGATGCGCTGAATGCGTGGGCGGCGTCGATGGGCGCCACCGATTCGACGTTCTTCACCGCCAACACTACTACCGCCATCGACCTCGCGAAGCTATGGTCGGCCGAGGCGAAGGGAGCGCTCGGCGGGGCGGCCGCGCAAGCGTGGCTGTATCCGATGCTCAGCGGCACCGTCACCGAAGCGGGGATACCGGCCGGCCTGAACGGCCGCAGCACGGTGGTGCACAAGACGGGGACCATCGACCTGGTCGAGAACGACGCCGCTCTCGTGAGGAATGGACCGTCCGGCGCGTACGTCCTGGTGGTCATGACGGACGGGATGGGCGGCGACGCGGGCTGGCAGCTGATCGCTTCCATCGCGTCCTCAACATGGAGCTACGAGGCCGCGCGCGCCTAGCTACTTGGTGGCGAGGACGTTCAGGTAGGACGACCTGAGCTCGACGCCACCGTCGGAAGCGGAGTTCAGGTCGCGCATCAGCTTCCGCGCGTCGTCCTGGAAAGCGGCGTAGCGCTCGGGCTCGATGGTCATGCGGAGCGCGATCGTCGGCGCGTTGGTTCTCTCCCAGAACTCGAACGTCGCCTCCACCGAGTCGAACGTCCAGGTGATCGTGCCCGGCCTGACATCGACCGCGGACGCGTCCGCCGCAAGTCGTCTGCGCACGACCTCTTCATCGCCCCAGTCGAACGGCGACGGTATCTCGACCGCGAGCTGGCGGCTCGAATAGCGCTCGAAGAGCGCCGCCATCCCACCGAGGAATCCTTCGCGGCTGTAGTTGGCCATCGCCACTGTCCCGCCCGGGCGGCACACGCGGAACAGCTCGCGCGCGACCAGGCCTGGCTGGGCCGCGAACATCGCTCCAAAGACCGAGGCGACCAGGTCGAACCCGGAGTCGGGGAACGGCAGCGCTTCGGCATCGCCCTCGACCCACTCGATGGGCAGGCGCGCTTCCTCGGTCCGCGCGCGGCCGAGCTCGATCATGTGCGACGTCATGTCGCTCGCCGTGACGTAAGCCCCGCGTAGGGCGGCGGCAAGGGCGAAGTTTCCGGTTCCGGCAGCGACGTCCAGGACCCGAGTCCGCGCCTCAACACCGCTGAGGTCAGCGAGCTGCTGGGCGTATGGCTCGAGCAGGCTGGCGACAGCTGGATAGTCGCCCTGGGTCCACATCCACTTGCTCGCGGCCTTCAGGCGCGCCAGGGCATCGGTTGGAGGCGTGCTCAACCTTAATCATATAGCACATTTGTACGGTCCCGCGCTCAGCCGCCGACTCGCAGCACCAACCCGATCGCGTAGGTGATGCCCCCGACGATCACCCCGGCGAGCGTCATCTCGAGTCCCGCCGACCACCACGAGCGCAGCGTGAAGAGCGCCTTGGACGCGCCGACCAGGAAGTGCGCGATCAGGGAAACGACGGCGGCCACGATCACGCCGGTCGTGCCGCGAAGCCAGAAGAACGGAACCACCGGGACCATGGCGCCGATGAAAGTGCTCACGCCCGCCGCTATGGCGGCCTGCACCGGGTTGCCCGACGCCTCGCTCGCCCCGAGCTCCTCGGGCGCGTGGAGCTTCAGCAGCGCGTCGGGATTCTTCGCGAGCTGCTCCGCGAGCCGGTCCGCGGTTTCCTTGTCGACACCCTTGAGCTGGTAGAAGAGCGACACCTCTTCCTTCTCTTCGTCGGGGTGCTCGACGATCTCCTGTCGCTCGCGTTCGAAGTTGGCCGCGGCCACCTCGCCCTCGGAACGCTCCGCAAGAAATGCGCCGGTGGCCATCGACAACGCGGACGCGATGGCGCCGAACAACCCGGCCGTCAGCACGAAACTCGAGCCTCCGGTCGCGCCGGACACGCCCGCGACGATCCCGAACACGGCGGCGAGGCCGTCGTTGGCGCCGTAAATCGCGCCCGAGATCCATCCGGCTCCCGTGCGGTGCCACGACTCGCGGCCGAGGATGCGATTGAGCCGGCTCTGCACGCTCGACGGAGCGGGCTCGGCGCGGTGGGCAACCTCCATCGATTCGAGCGAGCGCGAGTGCCCCTCCTCCTCGATGCGGATCTCCTCGAGCACGGCGTCGGTCTTCGGGTCCCCCGTGCTGCGTTTGTAGCGGTCCGTGATCTCGAACTCTTCGGCCGCCTCCATGCGCTGCAGGATCATCTCGACCGGCGCCACGCGAGCCTGCAGACGCTGCATCGGCGACAGCTTCACCGTCTCGGGGTCAGGTATCGGCTGGCCGAGCTCGCGCAGCCGGCGCTCGATGCGCTCGCGATGCGAAGCCTCGGCGGCGGCGATGGAGCGGATGATCTCGCCCCGGCGAGTGTTGCCGAGGCGGTCCGCGAGGAGCGCGTAAGTCTTGTTGGCCTCGACCTCGCCCCGCCACGCCTGGAGCAGGCGATCGACGGCGTCCGATGGAGCCGTCTGTCGAGGCACGTTGCTCACGCTACTGGGAGTCGGCGGGCTCTTGCTTCCGGTCGGCCGCGCCCACGACCACGCGCACCCGTTGCACCGCGTTGTTCTGGACGCCCTCGAGACTCCACCGCTGCTCGAGCGGCTGCACGTTGCCGGCCGCGTCCGTCGCGCGGGCGCACAGCTCGTACTCGCCCGGCTTCGTTGCATCCCACGTGTATTTCCAGCCTCGCCATGCGTACGGAGACACCGCGGGCCCGAGCTGCGCGAGTGACCACGATGCCCCTCCGTCCCCGCTCACCTCGACCGACGTGATCGCGCCGCGGCCGGACCAGGCGCGCCCTTCGATGGTCTGCACCGACGGCGCGACGAATCGCGCGCGCGACATGAACTCGGGCATGCCGGGGGGCACCATCAGCGCGCGAGGGAGCATGCGCGTCACGGGCTCGCCATCTTCACCTTCATGCGTGCGGAACTGGTATTTGGTCGCCTGCTGGTACCCGACGAATTCATGATCCAGCACCGTGATCGACCGCAGCCACTTCACGTGCGTCATCCCGTACCAGCCGGGGACGATGACGCGGAGTGGAAACCCGTGCTGCGGCGGCAGCGGCTGCCCGTTGATGGCGTACGCGAGGAGCACCTCGTCGCGGAGCGCGTCGTCGACCGAGAGGCTGCGCTCGTAGAGCTGATCGATGCCACCCTGCACGCCGCGGTCGAGACCGGTGAAGGCGACGGCGACCGCCCCGTCTCTCAGGCCGGCTTCTCGCAGCAGCGGGGCCAGGGGCGTGCCCGTCCACTCGGCGGTGCCAACCGCCTCGCCGAGCCACGGCTGGCTTTGCGGACGCGGCGACGTCAGTGCGCGGCCGTTGCCCGCGCACTCGAGCGTGACGGCCAGCGTCCGCGCGGGCCGCGCCTTGACGTCGTCGAGAGTCAGACGCAGCGGATTGCGCACCTGGCCGCCGATCGTCAACGCGTAATCCGCGACGTCGACTTGCGGTATGTCGAAATGGATCAGCAGGTAGTGAAGACCGATCGGGGTGATCGGATACCGGAGGGCCTCATGCGGCATCGAATGGTTGCGCACCGCGAGCCGAAGCTCGTCCAGCGTGATGTCGGGCGTTTCGAGATACGTGCCCGAAGGCTTTGTGTGCGACACCGTGCCCCCCATCCCGATCGGGCTAGTCTAGAAGTCATGGCGGAGCGGAGTGAGGAGGAGATCGTCAGCCGCCTGCTCGAGCTCGAAAACGATGAGCAGGCCGAGAGGCGCGTGCGGCTGAGGGGCGAGAAATACCTCTCGCTGCTGCACGACCCCGACGACGGCCGCAGCTACGTTTTCCGCCACGGCACCGACGAGACCGAAGGCGCCGAGCTTCCCGAAGACAGGGAGTTCTACGAGTATCCGACGGCAGACGCGGCGCAGCGCGCGTTCGACCAGCTGGTTTCCGAGTCGCGGCAGTCGGGCCAGGTCGTCGAGGAGGATTCGACCGACGACATCGGGGACTTCGAGTCGGGCGGAGCCGAGATCCGCGACCTGTTCGCCGACTCCGATGAGGATGAGCTGTCGCGAGACTCGGTGATCAGCGAGGAAGAAGAGCCCTAACCTCGATCAAGCTGGGCTCATCAGGCGAGTCTCGGTCTTCGTCAGGTGGCGCGCCGGGTCGGGATCGAGCGCCTTGCGCTCCGGCGATGCGTAGTAGTCGTCGTTGGCCTCGTCCCACGACTTCGGTCCGTCGTACCCGATGATCCACACGAACCGATCGGTGCCATCGACCGTCCACGCACCGAGGATCTCGAACCCCATCTTCTTGCGGAGCGGCGCGACCTTCGAGCGCCACTCCGCCACCCACTCGTCCATCTCGCCCGGCTTGACCGTGTACTCGCGCACCTGAAATTTCATCGAGGCCATTGTTCCAAGACCAGGGCTCAGACGCGCCTCCTGATGCCCAGCTCGTCCACGTGCTCGAGGAGGTCTAGTGGGTCGTCGTACACGCGATACGCGCCCGCCGACTCGAGCTCTTCGCGTCCGTATCCGCCGGACAGCAGGCCGATGCCCAGCGAGTGCGCTCGCTGCGCGGCGAGCTGGTCCCACACGCTGTCACCGACGACGAAGCTTTCGGCGATGGGCCGGCGAAGCGCCTGTGCCGCGGCGAGGAAGAGGTCGGGATTCGGCTTCGCGAACTCGACGCGGTCGCGCGTGATGACGGGCACGCCGTCCGGCAGGCTCAGCAGCGTGAGCGAGGTGCGCGCGGTTACCTCGCTGCTGCTCGTCGCGATCGCCCAGGGCACGCCGAGCCTCGTCAGCTCATCGAGCAGAGCCTGCGCGCCGGGCAAAGGCCGTACCTCGGAGATGCGGCCGGCGTATCGCTTCTCGTGCTCCCGGCGCAAACCGTCGGCTTGTTCAGCGGTGAGCTCGCGACCGGTCTCGCGCACGAGCGCGCGCAGGAATAGGCCGCCACTCATGCCGATCCGCCGGTGGATGCGCCACACCGAAAGGGGTATGCCGGCCGACTCCAGCGCGTCCTTCCACGCGAGCACGTGCTGATAGACGCTGTCGATGAGAGTGCCGTCGAGGTCGAAAAGGAGCGCCGGGCGATCGGTGTGAAGTTGCTCGGCCGCGCGCACGGGCTAACTGTATATTCGACTCCGCGGTGAATCCGAGCATCCGGCTCGGGCGATTGTTCGGCATCGAGATCGGCTTCAACTGGAGCCTGGTCTTCATCTTCGCCCTGGTGACGTGGACGCTCGCAACCAACGTCCTCCCCGTCGACGCGCCAGGCTACGCGCCGCTTCTCTACTGGCTCACGGCGGCCGCGGGCGCCCTCCTCTTCTACGTGTGTCTGCTCGCCCACGAGCTCTCGCATTCCCTGGTCGCGCGCAGCCATGGCGTCAAGGTGAGCGGCATCACGCTGTGGCTGTTCGGGGGCGTATCCCAGCTCGAGGGCGAGCCGGCGACCGCGCGGTCGGAGGCCTTGATCGCCGGAGTCGGCCCGCTGACGAGCTTCGGCGTCGCGGCCATTGCGTTTGGCATCGGCTCCGTGACGCAACACGTCAACGCGCTCGTCTCCGACCTGTTCGCCTACCTGACTTTCGCCAACCTCGCCCTCGGGCTTTTCAACCTCGTGCCCGCGTTTCCGCTCGACGGCGGCCGCCTGCTGAGCTCTTTCCTTTGGTGGCGTTCGGGAAGCCGCCGGCAGGGCGTGCACAACGCGGTGAGGATCGGGCGTGTGTTCGCGTTCCTGATGATCGGCGCGGGCGTGCTGGAGCTGTTCTTCGGAGCTGTCATCAACGGCATCTGGATCGTGTTCCTCGGATGGTTCCTGCTGTCCGCCGCATCGGCCGAGGAGGCCGGAAGCAACGTGCGCACCCTGCTGAGGTCAGTTCCTGTTTCGGCGGCGATGACCTCGCCTGTAGTCACGCTCCCGGACTGGGTGACAGTCGAGCAGTTCATGGAATCGATCGCGCCCAATCACAGCTTCACGACCTATCCGATCCACGAGCAGTCGGGCCGGCTGACGGGCGTGGTGAGGCTGTCCGACCTCGTGCGCTTGCCTCCGCCCGAGCGCGCCGCCAAGCACCTCATCGATGTCGCGCGACCGATCGACGACGTGCCCGTGACCACCCCGCGCGAGGACCTTTCCGCCCTGATCCAGCGAATCGGCGCCGGCATCAATCAGCGCGTGCTGGTGTTCGACAACGGCTCGCTGGTCGGGATCCTCTCGCCCGCGGACGTAGCGCGGATCATGACCGCAAAGCAGGCGGCCGCAAACCGGGCCTAGCCCTGGTTTCTGCGGACGGCCTTGTCGATCTCCTCACCGAGGTCACGGAAGGTCTCGGCGACCGCCATGCCAAAGGATCGCGCCGTTTGCTTGGTCTTGTCGCGCACGTCGGGATCGCGAGTCGCATTCTCGAGAGACTTGAACGCTGTCTCGGCCGCCTGCCGCAGCTGCTCGAGCGACTGATCGATCGCCTTCGCATCGGTAGCGCTGCCCGCGGTGCGGTAGTGACGCTTCAACTCGCCCGCCAATCCCTGGATGTCAGATTCGAAACGGTCCCAGGCCTTGTTGGCACCCACGCCTACATGATGACGGTGCCGATGCTCCGGCGCGAAGAGGGGTTCTTCCACGAAGAAGAGGATCGAATGGGCGCGATTTTGTGACCTCTCGGAATAGCCACTAGATTTTTAGAGTTGCTATATTTACTAGTGACTCTAAAGTTGAAGGAGGTGGCGAGATGAACTCGATTGGGAACCGAAAGTGGTGGGCGCTGGCGGCGCTGACGCTCGGTGTGCTGGCCGTCGGCCTCGACATCACCGTGCTGAGCGTGGCCCTCCCCACGCTGGCAAACGCCCTCAAGGCGTCGGAATCCGACCTGCAGTGGTTCTCGTCCGGTTACGCGCTCGTGCTGGCCGCGGGCATGCTGCCGGCGGGGGTGCTGGGCGACCGGTTCGGCCGCAAGAAGATCCTGATCGGCGCGCTGGTCCTGTTCGGAGCCGGTTCGGTCGGTTGCGCGTATGCGGTCGACTCCGGACAGTTTCTGGCCGGCCGGCTCGTGCTCGGCCTGGCCGGCGCGGCCATCGTCGTCATGGCGCTGTCCGTGATGACCGTCCTCTTCGACGAGGAGGAGCGCCCGCGCGCGGTCGGGATCTGGGCCGCCGCGAACTTCGTCGCCCTCCCCATCGGGCCGATCTTCGGCGGATGGCTGCTCACCAATTTCTGGTGGGGCTGGATCTTCCTGATGAACGTGCCCGTCGCGCTTGTCGGGCTCATCGCCGTGGTCGCGCTCGTGCCCGAGTCGCGCGCCCCGGAGCGCCCGGCGCTCGACCCGCTGGGCATCGTCCTGGCCAGCGGCGGCCTCGCAGCCGTGACCTACGGCCTGATCGAGCTCGGCCGCAACGGCTGGACCGACCCGAGGTCGCTCGCGGTGCTGGTCGCCGGCGTCGTCGCCGTCGTCGGTTTTTTTCTCTGGGAGCGCTTCTTGACGCAGCGTCCCGGCGGCCGGCCGCTGATCGACCTGACGTTGTTCCAATCGCGCGGATTCACGTGGGGCGTCATCCTCGCCGCGCTCGGCGGCATGGCGTTGATCGGCATGGTATTCACGCTGCCGCAGTACTCGCAGGGCGTGCTGGGGCTCGACCCCGAGGGCTCGGGCGTACGACTGCTGCCGATCATCGCCGGCCTCATTGTTGGGGCCGTGCCCGCGGACCGTGTCGCGCGGCGCGTGGGCCCGCGATACACGGTCGCGGTCGGGTTCTTCATCACCGCGATCGGACTCCTGATCGGATCGCGGACCGCGCTCGACTCGAGCACCACCTTTGTGATCACGTGGATGGCGATCGTCGGATTCGGCATGGGCGTCGGTTTCGCGACCGCGGCGTCGGCAGCTCTCAAGGAAGTGCCGAGCGACCAGAGCGGCGTGGCCTCAGCGCTGCTCCAGGCGATGCAGAAGGTCGGCGCGCCCTTTGGGTCGGCGGTGCTGGGCAGCGTCCTTGTCACCGTGTACCAGTCGAAGCTCGACCTCACCGGGCTGCCGGCCGCGATTGCGGCGAAGGTGAAGCTGAGCGTGTTCGCGGGTGACGCGGTCGCGACCCAGCTCCACGCGCCGAGTCTGCTTCAATCCGTTCACGATGCATTCGTCCGGGGCATGGACGCGGCGCTGATGCTTTCGGCGGGAATCGCCGCGTTGGCCGCCCTCCTCGCCTTGATCTTCCTTCCGGGACGCAGCGGCGCATCCATCGCCGTGCAGCCGGCAGTCGAGAAGGTGGCGTGATTTGAATTCAGTTGGCGCGGGAAGCGCGTCCTTATCGGGCCTGGCCCGCACGCCGGGCTTACGCGAGCGCAAGAAGGTCAGGACCCGAGCCTCGATCCAGAAGGAGGCGATGCGCCTCTTTCTGGAGCGGGGCTTCGAGGAGACGACGATCGAGGAGATCGCCGAGGCGGTCGAGATCTCGCCGAGCACCTTTTTCAACTACTTCCCGAGCAAGGAGGCGGTCGTCTTCCAGGACGACCTCGATCCTCTGATCCTGCAGGCGTTCGATGCACAGCCCAGCACGGTGAACCCGATCCGCCGCCTGCGCAACGCGATGCGCGCCGTGTTCGAAAATCTCACGCCCGACCAGGAGCGGCTCGTGCGCGAACGCACGCAACTCTTCCTCAGGACACCCGAGCTCCGGGGCGCGATGTTCAGCCAGTTCGCGGACCTCGTGAACCAGGTGGCCGAGCTCCTCGCAACACGCGCCGGCAAGAACACGACCGACTTCGCCGTGCGCAACATGGCCGGCGCGGTCCTCGGCGTGCTCCTCGCGGCCATGCTCACGGTGAGCGAGGACCCCAAGGCGGACATGGTCAAGCTCGCGGACGGTGCGCTCGCACACCTCGAGGCCGGCCTGCCGCTCGACTGGAAGCAATAACCGCTGGCCAGGGAATCCGCGGGCCTGCTCCTGTATCGCGTCCGCGACGGCAAACTCGAAGTGCTGCTGATTCATCCAGGCGGGCCGTTCTGGGCGAAGCGAGACGCCGGCGCGTGGTCGATACCGAAGGGGGAGATCGAGCCGGGCGAGGTGGCGCTCGACGTGGCACGCCGCGAGTTCGAGGAGGAGCTCGGTGCCAAGCCATCAGAGGGCGAGCTGACTTCGCTCGGGTCGATCCGTCAGGCTGGCGGCAAGGTCGTGCACGCTTGGGCGGCGCGTGGAGACCTCGACGTGACCGCGATCAAGAGCAACACGTTCTCGATGGAATGGCCGCCGCGCTCGGGCCGCATGCAGGATTTTCCGGAGGTGGACCGCGCCGCCTGGTTTTCGCTGAACGAGGCGCGACGCATGATCCTTCCGTCCCAGGCGCCGCTTCTGGATCGACTGCACGCGCACGAATAAGAGACCGCCGAATTCGGTTTCAAAGCACGTATCGCGGCGGCTGTATCGAGAGAAAGATGGGTGACGACATGGGCACGATACGAGTTGAAGCCGACGGCGCAAGCGAGATGTCTCACGTCCAGAGGTGGCTCACCGCACACCGCGGCCAGGAAGTCGGCGTCGACACCGACAAGATCCTGACGTTGGGCGCGCCCATCATCGGCGCGCGCGCTGTGATCATCGCGGCGGTGCTCAACAACGGAGTCGGCGGGGTGTTGCGTGCGCTTACGAACCTGGGCGGCTCAGTCCGGTTCGTGTTCGACATTCGGGCAAGGGCTGGGCTCAACGCGGAGCAGGTGAAGGCGGTCGGCACCGAGACGCTCGACGCGATCGCGCGACACATCGCCAAGGACGAGGGGATCGAGGGGATCGAGGGGATCGACGCGATAACCCAGGTCGCCTAGTCCCTGAGGATCGACACGACCAAAGCGAGCCCGCCGATCGCCGCAACGCTGAAGAACACCATCGCGATTCCGGGATAGCCCAGCACCGTGAATTGGGTCGGCACGCGCATCAGCAGCGCCGCGCCGATGATCAGCGCGGACAGCACGAGTCCGACCGTGATGCGGTTCGCGATCTTGTGAAGGCCGCTCATGAGACGGTCTTCGTCGAAGGCGTGGACGTCGAACGACATGTCGTTGTTCGCCAGGTGCTCGAGGATGCGGTTCAGCTGGCCCGGCACGTTGGCGACCAGGTCTTTGGCCTCTAACAAGTTGGCGAAGATCCGGCCCGGCGTCGCGCTCTTGACGAGTCGCTGGTGCAGGATCTCGGCGGCGTTGTCGCGGATCGCCTCGTTCGGATCGAACTCGGGATCGAGGATGCGCCCCACCTGGTCGAGGTTGATCAGCGCTCGCGCGATCAGCACCATCTCCACAGGCAGCCGAAGCCCTGACCTGGCCGACATGGCCGAGACTTCCATGATCCGGCGACCGAGCTGCATCTGCTCCAGCGAATGGCCATTGGTCGCGGCGACGAACTCGGACACTGCCCCGGCGACCGCTTCCTTGTCGAAATTGGCGACCGGAGTTCCGATCTTGACCAGGACCTCGACCGCGTCGTCGCTGCGGCCTTCCGATATCGCGAGGACTAGCCGCAGCAGCTGTTCCTGCAGCGTTGGTCCGAGCGAGCCGGTCATGCCGAGGTCGAGGAGCGCGATCCTCCCGTCGTCGGTGAGGAACACGTTGCCCGGGTGCGGGTCGGCATGGAAATATCCGTCGGCCAGGATCTGCTTCAGGTATGCGGCAAACAGCTCTTCCGCGAGCTGGCGGCCGTCGAGCTCGAGACGCGTGAGCGGGCTCACCTTCGTGATCTTGCGTCCGCGTATGAAGTCCATGGTGAGGACACGCGCGGTCGTGAAGTCCGCGATCGGCCGCGGTATCACGATGCGCTCGAACTCCTCGAGGTTGCGGGCGATCAGGGTCATGTTCTCGGCTTCCTTGCGGTAGTCGAGCTCGCGATAAAGCGTCTTGCGAAACTCTTCGAGAATCGCGCCGAACGAGTACGCGCGTCCGATCTCGGTATGCGAGTCGAGAAACTGGGCGATGTCGTCGAGGGCGTCCAGGTCGGTGTCGATGCGCTGCCGGATGCCCGGCCGCTGCACCTTGACCGCGACGATGCGGCCGTCGCGCAGCGTGGCCTTATGGACCTGGCCGAGGGAGGCCGACGCTACCGGCTGCGGATCGATCTCGGTGAAGATCTTCGAGATGCGCACTCCGATCTCGGTCTGGATCGTGTGCTCGGCCTGCTCGAACGGAAACGGCGCGACACGGTCCTGCAATCGGGAAAGGGCCTCGGTGTACTCGGGCGGCAGCAGATCGTGGCGCACCGCAAGGACCTGGCCGAGCTTGATGAACGTCGGTCCGAGGCGCTCGAGGTCTCGGGCCAGGGCGGTCGCCTTGTCGGTCTGTTCCCCCTCGGCGGGAGCTGGCATCTCGACCGCCTCCTCGAGGCCTGCACGGCGGACTACGTCGTCCCCGCCGTACTTGAGGAGCAGGGCGGCTATGTCGCGATAGCGCTTCAAACGCTCGGGCCGGAGCGAGATCCCCACGTCGAGTAAACGCGCCGCAGGCGTTTCTTCCATGTATGGCTGTGATCCCCGCGACCCTGCAGACGGTCGAACTGCGCCCGGCGCCGATCTGCGCCTACCGATCCCTGCTCGGCGACGCCGGATTCGCCAGGTTCGAATCCGCGATGCGCCTGCTGGCGGCCACGATGCGCGGGAAGGTCCTGTGGAACGTCAACTCGACCGCCCGAGGGGGCGGGGTCGCGGAGCTTCTCGGCTCGCTGATTCCCTACGACCTGTGGGCGAATGTCGACGAACGCTGGGTCGTGATCGAGGGCGCGCCCGAGTTCTTCGCGCTGACGAAGAAGATCCACACCCTGCTGCACGGCGTGGCGCCCGACGGCTCGGCGCTGACCGCCGAGGACCGTGTGGTCTATGAGCAGACGCTCGAGCCGAACGCCGTAGCCCTTCTCGAGCAGATGCGCCCCGGCGACGTCGCGGTCCTGCACGATCCGCAGACGGCCGGCCTCGTTCCGGTGTTGACGGGGCGCGGCGTCAAGGTGGTTTGGCGGTGCCACATCGGCGTCGACGAGCCCAATGACGTCGCTCGCGGGGCCTGGCGCTTCCTCATCGGTTACCTCCGCGACGCGGCCGCGGTCATCTTCTCCCGCCAGGCTTACGTGTGGGAAGGATGCGCGACGGCGCGGGTGCGCATCATCGCGCCGTGCATCGATCCGTTCATCACCAAGAACCGCGAGCTCCCGGACGGAGAGCGGCGTGACACTCTCGAACGCTCGGGGCTGATCGGCGGCGTGCCGGACTCCGCGCGAGTGGTCCTGCAGGTCTCGCGATGGGACCGGCTCAAGGATCCGGTCGGCGTCGTGCGCGCGTTTGCGGAGAACATCGCGCCTCGCGCCGACGCGTGGCTCGTGCTCGCCGGACCCGAGGTCACTTCGGTCGACGACGACCCCGAGCAGCCCGAGGTTCTCGCCGAAGTCCGATCGCACCGTAATGCCCTCCACCCCGCGATCAAGGACCGGATCGTGATCGCGCAGATACCCATGCGCGACCTCGACCGGAACGCGCTGATCGTCAACGCGCTGCAGCGCCGCGCGGACGTCGTGGTCCAGAAGAGCGTCGCCGAGGGTTTCGGCCTCACGGTCGCCGAGGCGATGTGGAAATCACGACCGGTGGTCGCCAGTCGCGTGGGAGGCATCGAGGATCAGATCGAAGACGGCAAGAGCGGACTGCTCATCGACGACCCCGCGGACCTGCGCGCGTTCGGCGACGCGGTCGTCGGGCTACTGTCCGATCCCGAGCGAGGCGCGGCTCTTGGGAGCGAAGCTCGTGCGCGCGTGGTCGATCAATTTCTCGCGCCGCGGCACCTGATGCAGCAGGCGGAGCTCATCGCCGGCCTTCACTAGCATTCGGTCTCGTGGCCATCACGTTCGTTTCCAGGGACGAGCTTCCGCTTGACGTGATCTCGCGTGATTTCGTCGGCGAGAAGTTCGGCGGCGTCGGCGCGTGCGTCATCTTCGTCGACGCGCCGCCCGGCCAGGGACCGAAGCTCCACCGCCACCCGTACGTCGAGCTGCTCATCGTGCTCGAGGGCACGGCAACGTTTCGCGATGGCAAGTCCGAGCGCGTGGTGCGCGCCGGCGAGATGGCGGTGGTCGAGTCGAACCAGCCTCACGGGTTCATCAATTCTGGAGATGGGGTGCTCCGCCAGGTCGACGTGCACCTGAGCCCGAAGTTCATCACCGAATGGCTCGAGTAGATCCGCACGATCCGGGCGTAGACGCATCGCGCCAACGCGGCGATGAGGCAGGCAACGCCGCGCACAAACCAATTCGTATCGGAAAAGGCGAGGCCCGTTTCGGGACCGCGAGCTGGACCGACCCGACGATGACCGTGCCCGACGTTTTCTATCCGAAGGGCATCAGCACGGCCGAGGAACGGCTCCGCTATTACGCGAGCCAGTTCTCCATGGTCGAGGTCGACGCAACCTATTACGCGCTGCCGAACAAGAAGACCTCCGAAACCTGGGTCGAGCGCACGCCGGGCAACTTTGTCTTCGACATCAAGGCGCACGCGTTGATGACGGGCCAGCCGACCGAGTTGGCGCGCCTCCCGAAAGCTATCAAGGAAGAGCTTCCGTCGGAGTTGACAGAAAAGAAACGCATCTATCGCAAGGACATGCCGGGCGAGCTGCTCGACGCCGTCTACACCCAGTTTCGCGAGGCGCTGCAGCCGTTGATCGCCGCGGACAAGCTCGGCGCCGTCTTCGTGCAGTTCCCGAAGTGGGTGTTCCCATCCAACGAGGCGCGCGATCTGATCCTGGAGACGCGGCAGCGTCTGGACCTGCCGATCGCGGTCGAGTTTCGCCACGGCAGCTGGTTCAACGAGAAGAATGCCGAGCGCACGATCAAGTTCCTGCAAGACCACAAGATTCCGTACGTCGCGGTCGACGAGCCGCAGGGTTTCAAGAGCTCGGTGCCTCCGGTGATATTCCCGACCAACGACCAGCTCGCCGTGTTTCGTTTTCACGGACGCAACAAGGAGAACTGGGAGAAGAAGGAAATCCCACCGTCAGAGCGGTTTCGCTACCTCTACGACGAGGACGAGCTCGCGGACTGGACCCCGAAGATCGCCGCGATTGCGAAGCAGACGAAGCAAACCCACGTCGTCTACAACAACTGCTACTCCAACTACGGAACCACCAACGCGCGCGAAGCCGCGCGGCTGCTGGCGGAGATGCAGGACTAAGCGCAGGGAGGCAGGCCTCCCCTGCGAGCCCCCTCCTTCCACAATCGCGGCGAGGAGGCACCTGGTGGTACGCGCCAGGCGACGGCGCGAATGAATCGCGCCTCCAGCTCCACTTCGTCAATGCAGGTCTAGGGGGAGACCTCCTCCCCATTCATGGGGAGGTGTCGCCGAAGACGACGGAGGGGCTGCGTCTAGTCCATGTACTTGGCGCACCACTTTTCGAGTGGTGCACCATCCCGCCAAGCCTGAGCCACCCGCTCTTTCGCGCGCGCGGTCGCGATCCACGGTCCGGCCGGCCACCGCTTCCAGTAGATCAATCGTTTGTGCCGCAGCAGCTCACCTCGCGGATGGTCCTGGGGATAAGGCGGCGGCACGCGCTTTAGCTCCTGGCCGGAGACGTCGTAGCCCTTCTTCCGCAGAGCCTCGACGATCCCCACGAGCTCCTTCCCCGAGCGGTCGTTCGCCACCCCGGCCCGCAGCCTCTTGAGCTGCGCGTCCTCGACCATGTACCGCCCGCCGGCGGCCGTCAGACCCTCAGCATCGAGCGCTACGTATCCTCCGCGCTCGAGATCGGCGTAGATGTTCAGCTTGTAGGGGGACTTGTCGGCGCTGAACCGGATATCCCGGTAGGGCCGCGAGATCCGGTGCGGCGGCCCGAACTCCGCCTCGAGGTCGGCGAGCAGCGCCAGCATCGGCGCCTTCACCACCTCCTCGTACTGCTTCCGGTGAGCCTCGAAGTAGGGCTTGTTGTTGTTCGCCCGCAGGCCGAGGAAAAAGCCGGTGAAGTCGCCCTTCCAGCCCGCGAACTTGCCCGTCGCCACCCCACATAAATAAGGAATATGGCCACCGCCCCGCAACCCCGCGTTCCGTATGAGGAGAGATGCACGCCGTGGACTGGGGAAGCGTTCGGGACAAGTGCCTGGTCGGGCTGGCTGCGATCGCCTTCCTTTGGGTCGGCAGCCAGGTCATCGGACGCGTCCTGCACGTCGTGGTGGTGGTCCTCCTTGCGGTCGTCCTCGCCTACGCGCTGGAGCCGGCGCTTTCGTGGGCGCAGAAGCTGCTGCCGCGCGCCCTCGCGGCCCTCCTCATCTACGCGCTCGCACTGGGCCTGATCGCCGGGAGCATCCTCCTGATCGCACCGCCGCTCATCCAACAGACAGAGGGGCTGGCCGGCAGGCTGCCCGGATACCTCGACCAGATCAACGGCTACCCGCCGTTCGCCGGGGTCGACCTCGCCGGGTCGCTGCGCGGCCTCGCGCAGTCCACCGTCACGGGGGCGCTGAACATCGCAGAGGCGATCGCCGGCGGCCTCGTGGACACCGCCCTCGTGCTCGTGCTCGGCTTCTGGTTCATGGTCGACGGCGGTCGCATGGCCGAGGTCGCGATCCAGATGTTCCCTCCAACACAACGCGACAAAGCGCGCTTCGTGCAGGACACCGTCAGCCAGGTCGTCGGCGCGTACATCCGCGGCCAGCTGATCATGGCCTCGATCATCGGCCTGTCGGCCGGGCTCGGGTCCTATGTGCTCGGCGTTCGCTATCCCGTGCTCATCGGGATCCTCGCGTTCCTCTTCGAGCTCATCCCGATGGTGGGGCCGATCCTCGCGTCGCTACCCGCTGTGATCATCAGCCTGACGCAGCCGCTGCCCCTGGTCGTCTACGTGATCGTCTTCTTCGTCGTCATGCAGGTGATCGAAAACAACGTCCTAGCGCCGCGCATCACCGGAGGCGCGGTGGGGCTGCATCCGGTCGCGGCATTGCTCGCGATCGTGATCGGCGCAGACCTTGGAGGCGTGGTCGGAGCGCTGTTTGCGGTGCCGTTCGCCGGCGTCGCATCTGTCCTGATCGCCGCCATCTGGAAGGGATGGCGTGGCGAACCGGTGATCGTGGAGCGCGCGGGCATGCGTTTCCGCCTTCCGAAAAAGCGCGCAACCGCATAAGAACGTCTAAACCTGCGTCATCGGTATCGATTCGCGCGGCGACGTTGCACAAGTAGAACCACACACAGGGAGGGCGACCCATGCCGATCACGACCGCTCAAGAGAAGTTCGCGCACGAGCTCGCGGACATGTACGACGCCGAGCACCAGTTCCTCGACGCGATGCGCAAGATGCGCGACAAGGCCTCGGACGAGAAGCTGCAGACGATGCTCGAAGAGCACATGCAGCAGACCGAGCAGCAGATCCTGAACCTCGAGCAGGTGTTTGCGGAGGCGGGCGAGCAGCCGCAGCGTCAGGAATGCATGGGAGCCAAGGGTCTCGTCGGCGAGGCGTCGAAGATGATGGAAGAGGCGGGCACCGACGAGATTCGCGACGCCGTCATCGCGGGCGGCGCGACGAAGGCCGAGCACTACGAGATGGCCGGCTACGCGGACCTCATCGACGGCGCGGAGATGATGAAGATGCGCAAGGCCGTCAAGCTCTTGACGGAGAACCGGGACCAGGAGGTCTCCACCGCACGCAAGCTCGAGAGGCTGGCGCCGAAGCTCGGCAAGGCGGCGGCCTGAGCTGGTCCCCTTCATCGCAGCCCTGATCGCGATCGGCAGCAAGCAGTTGAACCACTCGACCGGTGGGGCCGACGTTCACCTGGAGCTGTGGCAGGCGATCAACCTGATCGGCGCGCCGATGCTCGCGCTGATCTTCATGCAGCCGGTGATCGACGACGTGAAGGCGTGGTGGGTCGCCCGCCGGACGACCCACCTCGATGAGCTCGACTGACGCACGCTAGGTGACGACGATCCCTTCCTGGCTCCCACCGTCGGGAACGGCGGCGACCTGGGTCGGGGTCAGCGCCCCGCCGGCGCCGATGGCGAAGACGTGCACTGTGCTCCCGACTCCTGCCTGGACGTAGAGGAAGCCGCCCGCGCTCGCCGAGTCGATGGCGCCGGAGATGCCAGGCGCCGCGATCGGGTTCACGAGCACAACGGTCCCCTCACCCTGGACCTGGAACTGGCTGACGTCGCCGCTCCCGGTGTTTGACGTGTACAGGTAACCCGCTGCCCGGGTGACCCAGCACAGAGCGGCCTGGGTGTCGCTGACCGGCGCGCTAACCGGCGTGATGGTGTTGTCGGCGTTGACCGTGAAGGTCTCGAGCGAGCTGGTGCCGGCGAAGTTGAGCACCATCCGGCCCGCGGAGTCGAATACCCAGGCAAAAGGCACTGGCGCCGCGGGGTTCTTCACCGGTGTCGCCGAAAGGCGGCCGTCACGATCTACGGAGAACACGTCCACGGTGTTGTTGGTCTTGGTCGTGACGATGAGGTGCCGCCCGTCCGGCGTGAAGCCGACCTGCGCCGGCGAGCTGAGAAAGAAGGGGGGGTTGCCGTTGGCGAGCCCGAGGCTGCGCGTCGAACCCTCGATCGGGTGGAGCCGGCCACCCGCGAGGCGGAAGCCGGAAACGAACCCCGCGCCGCCGGCGTCGAGAACGTAAACGAGCCTGCCGTGCGCCGCGATGCTCGCGGGGAACGGCCCGCCCGAGCTTACGACCTGCCTCAGCGCCAGCCTGTCGCCGGCGACCGCGAAAGCGGAGACGGTGTTGCTGCCGGGGTTGACCGCGAGCAGCAGTCGGTCGTCGAGCCGGAGCGACCCCTGCGTCGCGATCGGGTCGGATCCCGCGCCGAGCTCACGCCCGCCGAGACCGCCAGTCGGGTAGCTCTTCAGAAAGGCGATGGTTCCGTCGCCGTTGCGGTGATACGCGTCGATCGAGTTGCCGGTGGGGTCGTTGGTCTGGACGAACACGGCGCCCCCGGACGAATCCGCCGCCTCCGCGGGCGTCGCCGCGCCAAGCGCCGCGACCGCTACCGCGGCCAACAAGACGAGAGACCGAATCCGACTTTTCATACACGCCTCCATTCGCGAAATGCCGTTCGCGATTCAGGGTGTCGGAGTCGTGTTGCCGGAGCGTGACGCGCCGTCACGTGTCCGACATAAAGAAAGACGAAGCGCCTAGGCGGCGGGGAGGCTGAACCAGAAACGCGTGAGCCGGCCGTCAGAGTGGACGCCGACCCGACCACCCGATGCTTCGACGAGCTGCTTGACGATCGCGAGCCCGATGCCGGCGCCCCCTCGCGCGGCATCTCGCGATTTCTCGACCCGGTAGAAGCGCTCGAACACGTGAGGCAGGTCGCCGGCGGGGATGCCGTCGCCGCTGTTGGAGACGCTGACGACGACGTTCGAGCGCCGGCCCGCCGCACGAATCGCCGCGCTGCCGCCCTGCGGCGTGTAGCGCGAGGCGTTCTGCAGAAGGTTGGCCAGGACCTGCGCCAATCCATCCGGCTCGGCCACCACCATCAACCGGTCGGGCAGCAGCACGTCGACGTCGATCGCCTTGGCCTCGAACGCGGGCCGCGCCACCTCGTACGCGGATCGGATGGCCTGGGCGACGTCGACGTTCTCGCAGCGCCCGACCTCCTCTGCCCTGCGATTGACAGCGAGGGCTTCGAGCGAGCGCGAGAGTCGCACCAACCGCTGGGCCTCTTCGTGCAGCGAGTGAAACTGCTCGGGCGTAGGCGCGATCACCCCGTCGCGCAGAGCCTCGAGGTAACCCTGGAGATTGGTCAGGGGCGTGCGCAGCTCGTGCGCCGCGTTCGCGATGAAGTCGGTGCGCTCCTGGTCCTGCTCGGCCAGGCTCTGCGCCATGCGATTGAAGGAGTGCGCGAGCGAGGCGAGCTCGGTCGGCCCGCCTCCGGGCACGCGTGTCGAGTAGTCGCCGTCCGCGATCCGCTCGGCGGCGCCCGCCATCTCGCGCAGCGGCCGCGCCAGCCACGCAGCAAGTGCGATCGCAAGGGCGACGCTTATCGCCAGGGCGACCAGGACCGCGATGGCGAGGATCGTGGTCACGCCGTGGTCGAACATCGCGTGCGCGACGACGGCGGATGACCCGGCCTGGACCATGAGGCGGTCGAATGTCGACTGCGCCACCACCATCACCCCCACGGTGATGACGGCGATCGCGACCCACGCCACAACGACCGAGACGAAGGTGATGCCAGTCGCGAGACTGCGCAGCGCGCGCATCGATTGCTCAGGCCACGGCCCGGTAGCCCGACCCGCGCACCGTGACGATGTAGCGTGGCGCGATCGCGTCCTCGCCGAGCTTGTCGCGAAGTCGCCCGATGTGGACGTCGATCGTGCGCTCCAGTGCCTCACCCTGCGCCTCGCCGTAGAGCGAGTCGAGCAGCGCCTGCCGGCTGAGGACGCGACCGCCCGCCTGCACCAGGGCGGTCAGCAGACGAAACTCCGCCGGCGTCAGCGGCATCGGACGACCTTCGCGCCGGACCTCCACGCGATCCAGGTCGATGACGAGATCGCCATGCTCGATGACACCGCGCGCCTGCGGCCGCGGATTGCGCGCACGTCGCAAGACGGCCTTGACGCGCACGACAAGCTCCGCCGGGGAGAAGGGCTTGGCTAGGTAGTCGTCGGCCCCCTCATGGATCCCGAAGACGCGGTCCGCGACCTGCGCCCGCGCCGAAAGCATCACGATCGGCACGTTCGACCGCTCGCGGATGGTGCGCATCAGCGCGAGCCCGTCGAGCTCGGGGAGCATCAGGTCGAGCACGATCAGGCCTGGATCGAAATCGTTGAAGGCCCGAAGCGCCGAGCGTCCGTCGGCCGCCGCGACCACGCGAAATCCTTCCCGCTCGAGGTATGTCTTCACCAGCGAGACGATCTTGGGATCGTCGTCGACGACCAGGATCGGCGCGGCCATCTGAACCTCCATCGTAGCCAGCACCCTATGCACCGTATGTGACGGACGTTTGACAATGTCTCAATGGCGAAAACAGCAAATCGATTCCCCGGCGAGACCCCGGAGTACCGGCGCGCACGCAACGCCCTGCTGCGTGATGAGCTCAAGCTCCGGCGTCAGGAAGAGCAGGTGGCGAAGCGGCGACGGGCCCTGCCGCTCGGAGGACTCGTGAAGGTGGACTACGCCTTCGACGCCTGGGCGCCGGGCGAGGACGAATACAGGTCGATTCGGTTCTCGGAGCTGTTCGCCGCCGGCAAGAAGAGCCTCTTCCTCTACAACTTCATGTACCCGGAGCGCATCGGCTCGATGACCCCGTGCCCGAGCTGCACTTCGATCATCGACGCGGTCGACGGCGCGGCGCGCCACTTCGTCCAGCGCGCGAACTTCGTCGTGGTGGCGAAAGCCCCGATCACGCGCTTTCGCGAGCATGCGCGACGGCGCGGCTGGTCGCACGCCCTGCTGCTCTCTTCCGCGAACAACGAATTCAACCGCGACTACCTGGCCGAGGACGAGACGGGCCAGCAGTGGCCGCTAGCGCACGTCTTCACGAAGCGCGGCAAGAAGATCCGTCACTTCTGGTCGAGTGAGCTGTGGTTCGCGGATCAGGACCCGGGCCAGGATCGGCGCCACGTCGACTTCATGTGGCCCCTCTGGTCGATGCTCGACCGCACGCCCGAGGGTCGCGGGAAGACCTGGGGACCTAGCCTCGACTACTCCTGATCAGCTCGTCGTACTCCGGAAAGTAGGTCTCGATAACCGACAGCTCAAACTGCGGCAGTATCGAGCTCGGCGACTCCCGTTCGAGCAGAAACTCGAAGCTCCGGCGGACCAGGTCCTCGACGTCCTTCAGCTCGGAGCCTACCGACCAGCGCGCCATCGAAGCGGGCGAGATCGTCACTGTGTACTCGGTGCGGCGGCCATGCCGGTCGACTGTCACGTGGCTCGTCCATCCATAGCCGGGGCCACGGCCGGCGCCCGCTCCTGAACGCGCTGCCCGAACGGTGACCAAAGTGGGCTTAATTTAAGAGGCCGCTCACTTCCGCCACCATAATTCGGCCTGGTTTGGTCCCCGGTTCACTTAACAACGTCCCGGCTGCCGTGGTCGTCTATGACAGCAACGGCGTGGTGCTCGAAGCCAACCGGGCCGCGCTCGACACGCTGGGGCTGGAGGCGGAGGACCTCATCGGGTCTCGCGCCGAGGACGCCGGGTGGCTGATGATCGAGTCCGCCGAGGGGCCGATCACCGTTCATCCGGCGATCGCTTGCCTGCGCAGCGAGCAGCCGATCCGGGGGGCGCTCGTACGAGCCCGCCGGAGCGACGGCGCCGACGTCTGGCTCCAGGTCGACGTGGTCCCCGAGGCCGGCGGCGCGGTCGCCAACCTCACCGACGTCACCTACCTCATCACCCGAAGCCGTGTCACCACGCGCTCCACGGGCGATCACATCGTCGACGAGGTAACGGACCAGCTCGCCGGGGCCCGCCTGCAGCCCCGCGCCATCCTCACCACCGTCACGAAGGCGCTCAGCAGGCTGCGTCCGGGCGTATGGATCGCGGCGCTGATGGGCAAAGACCCCGCCGACATCCTCTTCGTCACCGCCGACGAGGACCAGCCGGACTACGCCGACACCTACGCCGAGGCGATGCGCGTCGCCGGCCGGAGGGAGGTATCACCGGTGGCCTCGGAGGTGATCGAGACAGGGCAGGCGATGTTCCTTCCCGACCTCACCCTGGAAGAACTCAAGGACCGGCTCAACGAGGACGTACGGAGCTACATGGAGCGCCATCCGTGGATGCCGGCCGGCACCCGCCTTGGAATCGTCTTCGCACCGATGCGCGCGCGCGGCGCCACGATCGGCGCCCTCGGATTGGTCGAGAAGAGGAGCTCGAATCCGCTGACGGAGAAAGACGTGACCTGGATCCAGGCCATCGCGGACCGTACCGGGCTGGCCGTCGAGAACGCCCAGCTCTACGAGGATGCGGTCAAGCGATTGGAGCGACTGACCGCGCTGCAGAGCGTCAGCCTTGCCGTCAGCGCCAGCCCCGACCTGCGGCTCACGCTCAAGGTCATCCTCGACCATGTCACCTCGCAGCTGCGAGTCGACGCGGCCGACGTGCTCCTTCTCGATGAGGCCGACAACACGCTGGCGCTGTCGGCCAGCACCGGCTTCCTGGCCACCTCGGTGCCCGACTACCGCCTCCCGGTCGACGACCAGAAGTCGATACCCGGGAACGTGGTGGCCAGCCGGCGCATCGAAACGGTGACCGCACTGAGCGCGTTCTCCCAGTTTCGCCGTCGGTCGCTGTTCGCCCGAGAGGGCTTCAAGGCCTATGGCGCCGTCCCCCTGATCAGCCGCGGAAAGCTGCTCGGAGCGCTGGAGGTGTTCCACCGCTCTGCGCTCAACCCCGACCAGGAGTGGCTGTCTTTCCTCGAAGCCCTCGGCAGCGTCGCCGCGGTGGCCATCGACAGCGCGACCATGCAGGAGCGCCTGCGCCACGTTCGGACCGGCCAGGTCGCGCCCCGCCCGCAGCGCCCGCCGCTGGACATGAGCCGGATCGAATCGGACATCATGCGCCTGGCGGTGGAAGGCCTGACCAACCGCGAGATCGCCGCGCGGGTCCACCTCAGCCAGAACACGGTCAAGTTTCACGTCCGCCAGATCCTGCAGAAGACCGGCTCCTCGAACCGAACCGAGCTTGCCCACGAGGCGGCCAAGCAGGGATGGCTTTGATCAGTTTGATCAGGTTGGGTTAACAGAACTACCCGATCGGATAGTGAATTGGCCCGCCTGAGAGGGGTGCCGCTAAGTAAATGCTTCTTACGCTGCAACTCACAGGGAGAGTGGTTACGGTCACGTGGACGATCTTGCCGGTTGGGTAGCGGCGGAGCAGCAGCGGGAAGCTGAAGAAACGCCTTGGCGGGCGGTCGCGGCCGCCATGGTCCTGGCGGCTTCCACGTCTGCGCTGGCGCTGCCCGCCGTCGTCTCGATCGCGGCCCTCCTCGGCTGGCTCCGGTGAACCTCCGCGAGGGCACGACCCTCGGTCCGTACCGCGTCATGGAGAAGATCGGCCGCGGGGGCATGGCCTCCGTTTACCGCGCCTACCACCCCGCCCTCGACCGGTACGTCGCCGTCAAGGTCCTGCCCGACTTCTTCGCCGACGACCCCGATTACCGCCAGCGCTTCCAACAGGAGGCTCGCTCGGTGGCGAGGCTCAAGCACCCGAACATCCTCGAGGTCTTCGATTACGGCTACGACGACGGGATCGCCTACCTGGTGCTCGAGCTGGTCGGAGGCGGAACGCTGGCCGACCGCGTCGGCCGGCCGTTGGAGCTGCAGGAGGTCGTCCCGGTCGTCGAGCAGCTGGCGAGCGCCCTCGACCACGCGCACGCGCACGGCATTCTCCACCGCGACGTCAAGCCGTCGAACATCCTCCTGCGTGACGACGGCACGCCGGTGCTCGCCGACTTCGGCCTCTCCCTCATGACGGGCCAGCACCGGCGAATGACTAGCTCGGGCACGGTCATGGGGACGCCCGAGTACATGTCCCCCGAGCAGGCGGCGGACGAGCCGATGGGCCCCCCGTCCGACCTGTATTCGCTCGCGATCGTCGCCTACGAGATGCTGACCGGGCGCGTGCCCTTCGAGTGCGACACGCCCGCAGCCACGCTCCTCTCGCACGTCACGAAGCCGATGCCCGCCACCATCGAGCTGAAGGGCGAGCTGTCGGCCCACGTCGAGGAGGTCCTGCGCAAGGCGCTCGCCAAGCGCCCGGAGGACCGCTTCCCGTCAGCGGTCGCTTTCGCCACTGCGCTCCGGCCGGCCGCATGGCCCGGACGTCGCGGCGACGACATCCAGGCGGCAACGCCCACACGCGGCCTCCCTGCAACCGCACGGATTCCGGTCGTGCTGGTGGTCGACGACTCGGCCGCGAACCGCGATCTCATCGAGGCGTGCCTGGCCGGCGTCGAATGCCATGTCCGCGGCGCCGAGGACGGGATCGCCGCCCTCAAGGCGATCCACGCCTCGCCGCCCGACCTCGTTCTGCTCGACGTGCAGATGCCGGGAATCGACGGATACGAGGTCTGCCGGAGGATCAAGGCCAGCTCGACCTCCCACCTCATCCCCGTCGTGATGATCACCGCCCTCGACCGCACCTCCGACCGGATCAACGCGCTCGACGCGGGGGCGGACGACTACATGACCAAGCCCGTCGACCGGGTCGAGCTGGTGGCGCGCGTCCGCTCGGCTCTTCGGCTGAAGAGCGTCTACGACTCGCTCGACAGCGCCGAGCAAGTGATCTTCGCGCTCGCGGCCGCCGTCGAAGCCAAGGATCCCTTCACCGAGGCACACACGCAGCGCGTCGCCGAGTCGGCGCGGCGCCTGGGCGCGAGCCTCGGCCTGAGCGCTGCCGAAGAAGACACGCTGTACCGCGGCGGCCTCATCCATGACATCGGCAAGATCGGCGTGCCCGACGCGATCCTGCTCAAACCAGGTCCGCTCGACGCCGCCGAGATGGGCGCGATGCGCCTCCACCCGATCATCGGCGCGAACATCGTGGCGCCGCTGCGCTCCGGCGCCTCCCTGCTGCCCATCATCCGGCACCACCACGAGCGGTTCGACGGCACTGGATATCCCGACCGGCTCGCCGGCAAGGCAATCCCGCTTCACGCGCGGATCGTCTCCGTGTGCGATGCGTTCGACGCGCTCATCAACGACCGTCCCTACCGCTCGCGCAAGAGCGCGGATGAGGCGCTTGCCATCCTCCGCGCCGGCGCCCTCCGGCAATGGGACCCGGAGGTCGTGAGCGCCTTCATCAACCAGTTCGCCGGGACCGCGAGCCTGGGGGCTGCCTGATGACCGACCTTCTGAACTTCCTCGAGGACGCCGTCGCCATCGGGTTTGTCCTGCTTGGGCTGTTCACCGCCATCGCGTGGCTCCGAAGGCGCGACCGTTCGCTCGCGTACCTGGCGCTCGCGATCGTCCTGCTCGCGGTCGTCACCGGGCTCGGGCGTCTGCAGGCCCACCTCCCCTTCAACACGGTGGCGATCAGCGTCATCGACCTGCTCGCGTTCGCGGGCAGCGCCTACGCGCTGGTCCTCTACCGCAACTCCGTCATCCCCCTCCCTCGGCGCTGGCACGTCGCCGCGGCCGCTTCGTTGGCGGCGGCCAGCGTCTTAATCCTTTTCGCGGCGTTCGGGACCACGAACAAGGTCGTGCAGACCGTCTTCGCCGTGGCCTGGATCCTGGTCTGGTGCGCGTGTGTGATCGAGCCGACAGTCCGCTTCTGGCTCTTGGCGCGCTCGCTTCCAGCCGTGCAGGCGTGGCGCCTACGCTCACTCAGCCTCGGTTTCGGCGCGTTGGTCCTCGACTTGCTGTTCGCGATCTCAGCGGGCCTGCTGATCAAGTCGCAGGCCGTGACGGTCGCCATCGAGTTCGTCGTCCTCGCGATCATCCCGCTCCTCTACGCGAGCTTCGCGCCGCCGTCCTGGCTGCGCCGGCAGTGGCGCGCCGGAGAGGAGGAAAGCATTCGCACTTTCATGGAGCAGCTGCTGCTGAGCGACGACCGCGATGCGCTGGCCGGCCGCGCGCTCGAGCTGGCGCTGCGGCTGGTTGGCGGCGGGTCGGCAGTCCTGTTCGACGCCACCGGCCAAGCGACGAGCGTGCGAGGGCTGAGCGTGGCCGAGATCGCCGAGGTCCGGGAGCAGATTCCCTCGCTCGTCAGCGGCGGGCGAGTGAACGTTTCGGGCGCCGACCGGAGGGCCATCTCGCTCCCCGTCAAAGGTCTCGGCGATTCGGGGACCCTGGTGATCCTTGCCGGGCCGTTCACTCCCACGTTCGGACCCGAGGAGACGACGAGAACGCAGCAGCTGATGAGCGCGTTCGTCACCGCGCTCGATCGGCGTCACCTCATCGTCCAGCTCAAGGAGAGCAACGCGGCGCTGAAGGAAGCCAACAAGCACAAGAGCGTATTCATGGCCAACATGAGCCACGAGCTGCGCACGCCGCTGAACGCAATCATCGGTTTCTCGGAGCTGCTCACCGACGCGCGCGACGGCCAGTTCGACGAGGCCACGCGCCGCCGCTTCGTGAGCCAGATCCTCACCAGCGGCAAGCACCTGCTCAGCCTGATCAACGACATCCTCGACCTCTCGAAGGTCGAGGCCGGGCAGATGGAGCTGCGTCTGCAGTCCGTCTCGATCGCAGAGTCGGTGGAGCAGGTCGTCAAGACCGTCGAGCCGCTCGTGAGAAAGAAGAACCTGACGCTGGCGGCCAACGTCGCCGGCGTCGGCGACGTGCTGGCCGATGGAGGCAAGCTGCGGCAGATGCTCCTCAACCTCGTCTCGAACGCGATCAAGTTCACGCCCGAGGGCGGGACCGTGACGATCGGCGCGCTCAGGTTGAACGACGACGTCGAGATCTCGGTCGCGGACACCGGCATCGGCATCGCCGACGCCGACCAGAAGCAGATCTTCCAGGAGTTTCACCAGCTCGACCCCGGCCCCGGCCGCAAGCACGAGGGCACCGGTCTCGGGCTTGCGCTGACCCGGCGGTTTGCGCTTCTGCACGGCGGCGACGTCCGCGTCACGAGCCGAGTCAACAAGGGCAGCGTGTTCACCCTCAGCCTGCCCGTGCGCGCGACCGTGCTGCCCGCGCCCGCGCCTGCACACGCAGAGATGACGAACGGGCATCACGTCGGCCCGCTGGTGCTGGTCGTCGAGGACGACCCCGCGGCGGCTGAGCTGCTCACGCGCCAGCTCATCGCCGCCGGCTATCGCACCGAGGTGGCTCGGACCGGAACGCAGGCCGTCGACCGAGCGGTCGAGCTGCAGCCCGCGGCGATCACCCTCGACGTCATCCTCCCGGAGATCGACGGCTGGGAGGTGATGACCCGGCTTAAGAGCGACGAGCGCACCAGCGGCATCCCGATCGTCGTCGTGAGCGTGGTCGACAACCCCGAGCTCGGCCTCGCGCTGGGGGCGATCGACTACTTCGTCAAGCCCGTCGACGCGCGGTTGCTGATCCACCGCCTCAACCAGTTCGGGTTGAAGGACGGCGACGACGTGCGGGTCCTGGTCGTCGACGACGAGCCGGCGAACCGCATGTGGCTGGCGAAGGCGCTGGAGCCCGCGGGCTTCACGGTTCTTCCCGCCGCCGGCGGACGCGAGGCGATCGAGATGGCCAGGAAAGAGAAGCCGGACTTCGTCCTTCTCGACCTGATGATGCCGGAGGTGACGGGCTTTGACGTCGTCGAGGCGCTGCGCGCCGACGCGTCGACGCGAGAGACGCCGATCGTGGTGCTGACCGCGACGAACCTCACCGAGGCGGACAAGCGGATGCTCAACGGTCGAGTTTCGGAGATCCTCAAGAGCGGCACAGTCGCCAGCTCCGACATCGTCGGGTTGCTTAGGCGGGTCGTGCACCGTAACGGGCACGACCGCGTGAAGAGCAAGCTTTGAGCGACCTCATCCTCGTCGTCGAAGACAACGAGACCAACCAGATCCTGGTCCGGGCCGTGCTCGAGCTCGACGGTTATCGCGTCGAGGTGGCCGGCTCGGCCGACGAGGCGTGGAAAGCGGCGCGCGAGCTGACGCCCGACCTCATCCTGATGGACGTGCAGCTGCCCGGACAGGACGGACTCTCGCTCACGCGCGACCTTAAGGCCGACCCGGCCACTGCCGCGATCCCTGTCGTCGCCCTCACCGCCCACGCCATGAGCGGCGACCGCGAGCTTGCCTTCCAGGCGGGATGTCAGGGGTACATCGCCAAGCCGATCGACACGCGGACATTCACCGCCCAGGTACGCGAGCACCTGACGGGCACCTCCGCGGGCGAGCGGCTGGTGGCGCAGTGAAACGGATCCTGGTTGCCGACGACGATCCCGCCAGCGCCGAGCTCCTGACCTACTTCCTGGAGTCGAAGGGCTACGAGGTCTCCACCGCCTCCGACGGAAACCTGGCGTTGGAGATGGGGACGACGTTGGAATTCGACTTAGTAATTCTTGATGTCCATATGCCGATGTATGACGGGGTCGAGATCTTACAGTTCCTCCGCAAGCGTCACATGCTTCACCCGATCAAGGTCATCGCACTCACAGGCGACCTCTCGGACGAGGTCCGCGACGCCATGGCCGGTGGCGGGATCGACAGCTTTCTGACCAAGCCGGTCGACCTCGGCCTTCTCAACGAAGAGGTGAGCCGGCTGATGGTCGCCTAGGAGCGCGCGATGCGTCGCTTCTGGGTCATCGCGATTCTCGCCGGGTTCGCCATTGCGCTGCTGTCCACGTATGTGGCGACGGGCGGCCAAAGCCAGGCCGCGGACGTCGCCGGAGACGTAGGCCAGGCGCTCGCCGGCGTGGCCGCGCTGGCCACGTGCGGTCGGCTCGCGTCCAGGTCGACAGGCCAGGTCCGCGGAGCCTGGGCTCTGCTGGCGCTGTCGGGACTGATCGCGGTGCTGGTGGAAGCCGGCGAGGCCGCGTTCACCCTGGCCGCCGGCCACGGCCCGAAAATCCTCTCGGAGGCCGATTTCGGCGTGGCGGCCGCGGTGCCCGCCGCGATCGCCGGCCTGCTCTTGTTTCCGTCTCGCTCGCATCCGTATGCGACCGCGCGGCGCACAACCCTCGACGTGGCGATGATCGCGCTCTCGCTGGTCTTCATCGCCAGCGCTCTTTCGCTGCCCGAGCTCTTCGCCAGGCTTGCCTCCCCGGAGGCGGAGTGGATCGGCCCGGCGTCGCTGGCCCTCGACTTCGCGCTTCTCACCGCCGTCTCGCTGACCTTGCGCCGAAGCGCGGCGGCAATCGACGGACGGATCGTCCTGGTCCTCCTGGGTCTCTCGATCACCGCTCTTGCCGACTGCGGCGCGGTCTTCATCGCCGGCACGGGCGGGTCCGCGACGCTCGGCACCGTGCTGGCCATGGGATCGACGTACGGCTTCGCCCTCGTAGCCCTGAGCCCGACATGGCCGGAAGGAAACACGTCCATCGACGACGAGATGCCGCCGCTGTGGCCCGACCTGATCCCGTACGTCGGCGTGGGCGCCGTGGCCCTCACCGCGATCGTGATCTCGGTCAACCACCAGCCGATGACCGCGTACGCCGCCGCCGCGGCGGGTGGTCTCGCCGCGATCCTGCTCGCGAGCCACCTCCTGTCGCGTTCGGAGGCTCGGGCGCTGCTGCGCCAGCGCAAGCGCGTCCAGGCGAGCCTGGAGGAGCGTGACACCATGCTCAACGACGTCATCGACCACGCGCCGCAGGGCGTGGCCGCGATCTCCGTCGAGCGTCGCATCACCAGCGCCAACCCGCGACTGGCCTCGATGCTTCTCGCGCCGCTCCAGGTGCTGGTCGGTTCCGTGACCGATACCTTCCTTCCCGAGGATTACGTCTCGCGCGTGTTCAGGTCCTTCCCCACCGTCGGCGACGGCGCCGCCGAGACGTATGAATCCGACTGCCAGGCCAGGCGCGCAGACGGCAGCCAGTTCTGGGTGCACTGGAGCGCCACGCCGATCCGCAGGCCGGATGGAACCATCGATTACTTCATGGCGACGTTCGAGGACGTGACGGCGAAACGTGAGGCCGAGGAGCTGTCGGCCGCCAACCTCGCGCAGATGGAGAAGCTGAACCGGCTGAAGAGCGAGTTCGTCTCGATGGTCAGCCACGAGTTCCGCACCGCGCTTGTGGGCATCCAGGGTTTCAGCGAGCTCATCCGCGACCAGGAGATGGAGCCGAGCGAGATGAAAACCCTGGCCGGCGAGATCTACAACGACTCGCAGCGCCTGAACCGGATGATCACGGAGATGCTGGACTTCGACCGCCTCGAGGCCGGCAAGCTAAAGCTCGACCTCCAGGAGCTCGACATCAACCGGCTGGTCAAGGAGGCCGCCGAGCACGCCGCCGTCTCCACCAAGGTCCACACCATCCAGGTCGACATCGAGCCCGCGATACCGCCCGTGCTGGGAGATGAGGACCGCCTCACCCAGGTGCTCACGAACCTCTTGAACAACGCGATCAAGTACTCACCGCGCGGCGGGGACATCCAGGTGAGCACGCACGTCAACGGCGGGTGCGCCGAGGTCTCGGTGGTCGACCACGGGAACGGAATCCCGCCCGAGTTCATCAGCCGCCTGTTCGGGCGCTACGAGCGGTACGAGGACAAGCATGCGGGCAAGATCATCGGCACCGGCCTCGGCCTTGCGATCACGCGCCAGATCGTCGAGATGCACGGCGGCCGCATCGCTGTCGAGAGCACCGTCGGCGAGGGTTCGGAGTTTCGGTTCACCGTGCCGCTCGCGACGACCGCCGCCTCTTTTCAGAGCGGCTCGATCACCAGGTCCGCGTGACCTTCTGAATAGCGCGCGGCCGGTCGGGGTCGAAGCCCCGCGCGGTCGCGACCTGGTGCGCGAGCAGCTGGCCCAGCACCGCGAGCGGGATGGGCGTGAGCTCTTCGGGCAGACCCGAGACGTCGAAGAGATGAAGCACCGAACAGCCTCTCGATTCGAGGCGCGAGCGAATGGATTCGAGGTCGGACGCGACGAGGCCGCCACCGTCGACGAGGAGCACCGGTAGACCCGCCTCCATGATCGCGATCGGTCCGTGCTCGAAGTCGGCGACCGACCAGGCCCGCGCAAGCACGTAGCTCGTCTCGCTGAGCTTCAGCGCGATCTCTTCCGCCGTCGAGAAGTTGAAGCCCCGACCGAGCACGACCGCGCGCGGGCCGAGCAGCGGCGGCACCAGCGCGGCGAGCTCGTCGTCGCGCTCGAGGGTCCGCGCGATCGCCGCCGGCACTGTCGTGAGCGCGGCCTCGAAGTCCGGGTCCGGGTCGAGCGCCTGCGACAACATCGCCATCGCCAGCAGGCTCGCGGTGTAGGTCTTCGACGCGGGCACGCTGAGCTCGGGTCCCGCCTCCATCGGAAGCACGAGCTCGGCCGTGCGCGCAAGCTTCGAGGTGGTCGCGTTGGTGATGGCAACCGTCGCGCAGCCTTGCTCGCGCGCACCCTCGATGACCGCGATCACGTCGGGCGACTCGCCCGATTGCGAGATGCCGATCACGCACTGACCGTCCAGCTTCGGCGGCCGTGAGTAATGCGTGAAGAGTGATGGCGCGGCCAGTGCGACCAGCGCGCGGTTGCGTACACCGAACAGATACTTCGCATAAAGCGCGGCGTTGTCGGAGCTGCCGCGCGCGGCGATCACGAACCCGCGCGACGATGCGTCGCGGATCCGATCGGCGATTCTCGCGGCGGTATCGGGCCCACGGTCGAGCAGCCGCGACGCGACCTCGACCTGTTCGGCGATCTCGGTGCGGAAGTGGCTCACCCGCGCAGAAGCTCCTCGGCCAGGCGCACGGCTCCCTCGACCGGCGGCTGCTCGAGAGGCACGATGCGCATGTGCGGCAGGCTCGCGCGCACCGATTCCTCGATTCGTGGCTCGTTGAGGAGGAGCCCTCCGGCGAGCACGACCGGGCCCGGCAGATCCAGGGCGACCTCCACCTCGGTCACGCGTTGGGCGAGCTCCACGCCCGCGCGTCGCAGAACCTCGCGGGCTCCGACGTCGAGATCTGCCGTGCCGGACACGACGCGCGCCAGGGTCGCCCAGTCGCGCGGCTCGTGCCGCGAGTGCAGCTTCAGGATCAGCTGCCGCACGTCGGCGACCGCGGCCGCCGCGAGCATCGCTTCGCCCAGCTCGCCGAGGCTGTATCCGCGCTCGGTCCGGGTCATCAGGAGCCGGACGGCCTCGCGCGTGATCCAGACGCCACTGCCCTCGTCGCCGATCATCCAGCCCCAGCCACCGCGCTGGACCTCACGGCCGTCGCGGGTTCGGCCGTATGCGACAGACCCGGTACCGGCGATCAGGGCGATCCCTTCGTCCAGCCCGGCGGCTGCGAGCACGAGGCGCGTGTCGTGGACGACCATCAGCCGGCATTCGGGCAGCAGCCGCCCGAGCAGCGACTCAAGCCGAGCGCGACCTTCGGCGACCTCCGCTCCGGCCGCGCCGGCGCAGCACGCGCGCGGACGCGCGTCGCCCAGGCTGCGCAGGAGCTCGGTCACGCGGTCGTCGACCAGCTTCGCCGAGAGCGTCGCCACGTTGGCCCCCGGGCCTTCGGCGTCGTGCATTACGTTCGCCTCGTCGCGAAGACGGGCGCGGCTCGAAGACCCGCCGATGTCCATCCCTAATACGGCTTGGCCCAAAACTCTTTGGCCTAGGACTGCTGGCGAAATTTGACCGCCCCCCGGATCATCGTCAGGCGCACGTTGGCGTCGGCGTCGAGCACGACGAGGTCGGCGCAAGCGCCCGCGGCGATGCGACCAAGCCGCCGCTCGCCCAGCACACGCGCGGGCACACCCGCCGCGAGCCCGATCGCGCGGTCGAGGTTCATGCCCGGCAGCCGGGCGGTCATGCGCACGAGGTCTGGCATCGTCGCCGCGCTTCCCGCCAGGGTCCCGTCCTCGAGACGCACCACCCGGCCGTCGCTCATCACCGTTCGGCCCGACAGCTCGTAGGTCCCCGCCGGAGCGCCGGCGGCCGAGGTCTGGTCCGTCGTCAGCGCGATGCGCGTCGGACCCTTCACGCGAACCAGCTGCTCGCACACCGCGGGGTGGACGTGCTCGCCGTCGGCGATCAAGCCGGTGGTGACCCGCGGGTCGAGCATCAGCGCGAGCGCGACGCCGGGGCGCCGATGGTGGACTGGCGGCATCGCGTTGTACAGATGCGTCGCAAAACGCACGCCGGCCGCGACCGCCTTGCGCCCCTGCTCGAAGTCCGCGCCGCTGTGGCCGGCGGCGACGACGATGCCGGCGGCGTGCATCCGCTCTATGGCCTCGAGCGCGCCGGGAAGCTCCGGCGCGAGGGTGACGAGCCGCGGACGCGCCGCGAGGAGCACGTCGACGTTCTCCCTGGTCGGCTCGGCAAGGTGGCTGCGCAGGTGCGCGCCACGGAATGATGGATTGAGGAAGGGACCCTCGACGTGCGCGCCGAGCACCCGCGCGCCGGTGGACTCGGCGGCGGCGCCAACCGCCGCGACGAACGCCGCGCCCACCTCGACCGGCTCCGAGATCACTGTGGGCAGGAACGCGGTCACGCCCGTCGAAGGCAGCGCCTCCGAGACCTTGGCGATCGCCTCCGCGCCCGCCGCCGCGTCGTGCCCGCAAAAGCCGTTGACCTGAAGGTCGATGAATCCGGGAGCGATCGTCTCGTCCGGCCTCGCGACCACCTCCTCGTCCGGACGCTCGGGCGGCTTGCCCCTGCCTACCCACACGATCGAGTCACCGTCGACGAGGACGCCGTGGACGGCGTCACGCCCGTGCACGCGGCCGCGCAGAAGGATCTTCATGCGCGCCGCTCCGCGCCGAGCACGGCGCCCACGTCGCCACCCGCCTCGTCGAGGCGCCGGCGCGCCACCTCGATCGATACGCCCGCTAGGTCCGCGATGATGCGCGCGGCGCGCTCGCGGAGCTTGGCGTTGCCCGGCACGACCCCGACCATCCGACCGCGGTGGGTGCGGCCCAGGCGCGTGAAGACGCCGGTGCTGAGCATGTTGAGAACGAGCTTCTGCGCGGTCCCGGCCTTGAGGCGCGTCGAGCCGGCGATCACCTCCGGGCCAGTCTCCACCTCGATCGCAACGTCAGCCAGCCGGCCGGCCTGCGACTCCGAGTGGCACGCGACGGCGATGCGAAACGCGCCGTCCTGCGCGGCCTGTTTCAGCGCGCCCAACACGAACGCCGTGCGGCCGCTCGCGCTGACGCCGACCGCGACGTCGCCTTCACGCAGCCCGGCGCTGCGCGCCTTCCGGACGCCCAGCTCGCGATCGTCCTCCTGACCAGGCTCGGTCACGACGTGCGCCTGCACGAGGTCGACGCCAAAGGTGGCAGGGCATTCGAACGCGTCCATCGCCGCGATCAGGCCGCTGGTACCCGCGCCGAAGTAATGCATGCGTCCACCGGCGCGCAGCCTCTCGGCGACGGCGTCGATCGCCCGCGCGATGTTCGACAGCTGCGGCGCAAGCGCGGCCACGGCTCGCGCGTCCTCTTCGTGCATGAGCTCCACCAGGTCGAGCGAGCTCATCGCGTCCAGGTCGTCGGCGCGCGGGTGGACTTCTTCGCTCATCTGGTGCTCATCTGGTGCTCATCGGGTCATGACCTCGGCGGCGGCCTCGGCGCACACGCGCGCGGAGCCGTGCGTGGCGAGATACGCCTTCGCCGCCTTGGGCCGGCACACCGGCACCCCCATCTCGACGAGGATCGCGTCGGGCCGCCCGGCGAGGACACTTTCGACCGCAGCAACGTGCTCCGGGTTGCGGTGCAGGTCGCGCACGACCAGGACAAGGCTCGCGCCGGCGTCGCGCCCGCTGTCGGGCCTGTTGTCGTGGACTTGAACGCCTCGGTTCGCCAGCGCGGACGCCATCCCCCACGGCATCGGCCCGGCGGCGACGGACGGCTCGGTCGCGAAGCGCATGACCACCGCATGGTCGCGCACCCGGACGTCGCCGGAGATCCATAAGGCTTTTCTTGCGGCCTCCAGGCCAACTCCGTCGACACGCGAAGCGCCGGAATGTTGGGAGGCGCGCCAGCGCGCCAGCGCCCCCACCCGCTCCGCGGCTTCCTCGAGCCGTTCACGGCTGACCTTCGCGGTGAGCGCCGCGACGATCTCGTCCACGACCTCGGGACCGGTCGGTCCGCCGCCGACGCAGAGCGCGTCGCAACCGGCCGCAACCGCTAGCGCGGCCGCCTCACCGATCCCGCGATCGCCGCTGATGCCACGCATGTCCAGGCCGTCGCTGATCGCGAGCCCATCGAACCCGAGCTCGCCCCGGAGCGTGCCCGTCATCACCGGATGGCTGATCGTCGCCGGCGTCGCGTCGAGAGTCGGCACGACGATGTGCGCGCTCATCACGGCCCGCACGCCCGCGGCGATAGCCCCCTCGAACGGCCGCAGCTCAGCTTCGCCGACGGGCAGCTCGTGGTGGGAATCCGCCGACGTGCCGCCGTGGCCGGGAAAGTGCTTGGCGGTCGCGGCCACGCCGGCGCTCTGCAGGCCGCGCACCCACGCAGCGGTCTGGTCCGCCACCTGCACGGGGTCGGAGCCGAACGAGCGCACGCCGATCACCGGGTTCCGGGGATCGCTGTTCACGTCCGCGACCGGCGCGAAGTTGAGGTCGATGCCGAGCGACGCGAGGTCGTCGCCGATGGCTCTCGCCACGGCCTCCGTCAGCGCAGGATCGTGCGCGGCTCCCAGCGCGAGGTTGCCGGGATAGGAGCTGCCAGTCTTGGCCTCCAGGCGCGTGACGTCCCCGCCCTCCTCGTCGATGGCGACGATGAGGTCGTGCCTCATGGCGTGCAGCGAAGCGACGAGCTCCGCCACCTGATCGCGGTCCTCGATGTTGCGCGCGAAGAGAACGACGCCGCCAAGGCCTTGATCCACGGCACGAAGAAGCCAGTGGGGCGCAGTGGTCCCCTCGAATCCGGGAAAGACGCAGCGCAGCGCGGAGCTCATCCCTTCACCGAACCCGCGGTGAGACCGCCGACCAGGTAGCGCTGAAGGAGCAAGAAGAAGGCGACGACCGGCAGGCCGATCAGCGTGGCGCCGGCCATCAGCGGTCCCCACTCCGGCCCGTGGTTGGTGGTGAACGACGCGAGCCAGATCGTGAGCGTCTGGTTCTGAGGGCTGGAGAGGACGACGTACGCGATGATGTATTCGTTCCAGGCCTGGATGCTGGCGAAGATCGCGGTGGCGACCAGGCCCGGCGCGACGAGCGGGAACGTGATGCGGAAGAACGCGCCGAGGCGGGTGGTGCCGTCGATCATCGCCGACTCTTCCAGCTCGACCGGAATGTTGGCGACGAATCCGCGAAGGGTCCAGATCATGAAGGGCAGCACGGCCGCGAGGTAGATCGCGATGACGCCCGGCAGCGCGTCGACCTGGCCCACGCTGTCGAGAGCGAGGTACAGCGGAATGATCAACGAGTTGAGCGGCACCATCTGGACGCCGATGATCATCACGAGGTAGGCCGTGCGCCCGCGGAACCCGAACCGCGCCGCTCCGACCGCCGCGAGAAAGCCGACTGCAAGCGCGAGCACGAGCATCACGCCGACGATCGTCAGGCTGTTCCTGACGTCGTCGATGAAATAGGGACGCGTGATCGCGTTCTGGAAGTTCTGCAGCGTGAAGGGCGACGGGTACCACTTGGGCGTGAGGGTCAGGATGTCGCGTCCCGGCTTGAGCGCCGTGCTTACCATCCAGTAGATCGGGAACAGCATGATCGCGGCGACGGCGAGCCCGGCCGCATCGATCAGCAGCTGCCTCGAGCCGCGCCAGACGTTGATTTCAGTCCGCGCTCTGGACTCTGTGCGCGCCTTGCTGACGCGAACGCCCTGGGCCGTTTCGGGCGCGATCATCCGATCTCCGCAACCCTGACGGTTTCGCGCACGTAGAAGAACGTGACGACCACGAGCACTATCACCATCAGGACCGCGATCGCGGCTCCGAGCCCGTACTGCGTGACGCCGAACGACTCGCGGTACGAATAGATCGCAATCGTGTAGTAATCGGAGCTTGGTCTCTCGTTGAGCAGGACGTAGATCTGGTTGAACACCCCGAAGTCCCAGATCGTCGAAAGGCAGGTCACGATCAGGAAGACTGGCTTGAGAATCGGGGCGGTCACGTACCAGAAGCGCTGCCAAGCAGCCGCGCCGTCGACCTGCGCGGCTTCGATCACCTCCGACGGCACCTGCAGCAGGGCCGCGAACAGGACGATCGTGACGAACGGGATCGCACCCCACACCACGACGACCACGAACACGCTCCAGCCCTGGGCGGGGTTGTCGAACCAGTTGTGGTGGATGAAGTTGCCGAGGTGCAGCTGCGTGAGCAGGTAGTTGATGACGCCGAACTCGTAGTCGAACATCCACTGCCAGATATCGACGGTGACGATCACGGGCGTCGCCCACACGAAAACCAGTGCGCTCATGACGATGATCCGGACGACCCGGCGGACTCTGGTCAGAAGCATCGCGATCAGCGTGCTCAGCGCGATGGTGAGCGCGACGCAGGCGACCGTGAACAGGAGCGTCCGGAAGAGGACCTGGCGGAAAAGCGGGTCGACGAGGATCGACTGATAGTTCTCGAGGCCGACCCACTCGCCCTGGTGGTTGATCAGCTCCTTCAGGCCATAGTGCTGGAGCGATATCCAGGCCAGCCACCCGAGGGGAAAGGCGAGGAGGCCGCCGATGATCACCAGGCTCGGCGCGATCACGGCGTAGGGCAGGATGTGCGCCCTCCGCTGGGCGTAGGACCGCTCTTCCTCGCCCAAAGAAGAAGGGCTGGGCTCCAGGTCTGGCGTGGTCACCGCCGTCGCCATAGAGCCAGCCCCCCTTAGTTCTCTTTTAGTCGATTCCGGAGTTAGCCGCCGCCGTTCAGGATCGAGGTGATCCTGGTGCTCGCGGCCGACGTGGCGGCAGGAATGCCCTGCTGCCCGGTGAATATCTTGACCAGCATGTCGGGGAGCACGTTTGCGTTCTCGACGCTGGCCCAGTTCTGGGAGTTGGGCACGAACTTGCTCGTCTTGGCCGCGTTGTAGAACACGGCGTTGATCCCGGTGCCGAGGCCGAGGAGCGAGGTCGTGTTCGGGATGACCCCGCCCACGGTCGCCATCTGGCTCATGTTCTTCTGGTCGGTGAAGGTCTGGATCCACGCGTTGGCGAGGTCTCGGTGCGCACTCTTGGCCGCGACGCCGAAGTCCGAGCCGCCCAGGAACACCGGCGCCTGCGCGCCCGCGTTGTGGCTGGGGATCGGGAAGGCGCCGAGCTTGTCGGCTAGCGCCGGGTTGCCGCTGGTCTTGTCGGTGATGACGCCGACCTCCCAGCCGTTGGCGATGATCATCGCGATGTGGCCCTGCGCAAAGGCCGCGTCCTGCTTGGCCTCATCGCCGGTCTTGTCTGCACGCGACAGCTTGGTGACAAGGTTGTCGAGGGTGGTCAGTCCCTGCTGCGCGCTGGACGAGTTCAGAGCGCCCGTCCATTTTCCGCCCGACTGAGTTGCGATGTCGCCGCCGAAGTCCCACACGAATGGAAGAGCCGCGTACCAGTACTTGCCGGGGAAATAGAGCGCGGAGAAGTTGGGGTCCGAGCTGTTCGCGGCCATCAGCTTCTGGCCGTCCGACAGGAGCTCGTCCATGCTGGTCGGCGGGTTGGCGATGCCGGCCGCGGTGAACAGGTCCTTGCGGTAGACGATCGCGCGGCTGCCCGCGTAGTACGGGACGCAGTAGAGCTTGCCGCTGACGGTGCACGAGTCGGTCAGGGACTGAAGCCACGTTCCGGAGTTGTCGAACGACGATTTCTTGCCGCTGATGTCCTCGAGCGCCCCGGCCGCGGCGTACTTGGCCACCAACGTGTTGCCGAGCTCGACGACGTCCGGCGGCGCGCTGCCGGCGTACGCCGTGTCGAGCTTGGTGCCGATGTCACCCCAGTTCTGGATCTCGACGTTGACTTTGACGTTCGGGTACTTGGCATTGAAGTCGGCGTTGACGCCGTTGACCACGGCGTCAGGCGCGCTGCCCTTCATGAGCCAGATCGTCAACGTGCCCGTCTGGTCGCTGTTGTTGCTCGAAGAGGTGCCGCCGCCACAGGCCGCGACGACCAGGGCAACCCCGATTCCGATGACGCCAAACCATGTCTTTCGCAAATTCACCTTGGGCAAATCCCCCTATCGATTGGAATGCGGCGCGCCGGCGCCCCGGTTGTGGTCGCCTCCCTCTGCCCTCACCGCGACGGCCGCGCCACGCGAGGCGCCGGCCGAGCGCCCGTTGCGGCTCCGCTGCGGTACGAGGTCGGCGACCAGGCGATAGCGGTCGCCGCGATAGATGGAGCGGACGAACTCGACGATCCGCCCTGACTCGGAGACGGTCGTCCGCTCGAAAAGAAATGCGGGTGTGTGCAGAGGAACTCCGAGCACCTCGGACTCTTCCTCGCTGGTCACGGTCGGCTCGATCGACTGCGTGCCGCTCGCGATCGTGATGCCGTAGCGCTCGCGCAGCAGCTCGTAGAAGGAGTGGTCCTCGAAGTCCTGTCTGGTCAGGCCGGGCACCAGCGCCTCGGGCACGTGGAGCACCTCCATCGCCATGGGCTTGCTGTCGGCCAGGCGCAATCGTTTGACCCGCACGAGCCTGGCCTCCGGCGAGACGTCGAGGCGGTGCGCCAGCCGCGCGCCGGCGACCGTCGTGGTCAGCTCCAGCGTGCGGCTGCCGGGAGTCATGCCCCGGCGGCGCATGTCGTCGCTGAAAGAGGTGAGGGTCAGCGGCTGGGCGATCTTGGGCTCGGTGACGTAGGTGCCACTGCCGTGGCGGCGGTCGAGGTAGCCGTCACGCACGAGCTCGTCGATGGCGGCGCGAAGCGTCAGGCGGGAGACGCCGAGATCGACCGCGAGCTGCCGCTCAGCCGGGATCGATTCCCCCACCCGGACGGCCTCGATCAGGTCCAGGACCCGGTCGCGGGTCTCCTCCTGCTTGCTCACTGGAAGTGGTATTGCCCTCCGACCCACATCGTGCCGCCAATCTAAGCACAGATCTGGCAAGTGGTCAATACCACTTTTTGCGGGTGTCCCTGGTGGCCGCCGGCGCGAGCGCATCTCGATCCTCTACATCACGCGCGACATCGCCAGTGCGCGCTACGTGGCTGACCGCCTCGTCGTGATGTACGCGGGCCAGGTCGCCACCTCCGACCTCGGCGGGACCGAGCCGGTCGCCCTGCCCGCGCATGTATAGAGGACGCGAGCGAGTACCGGCGGCCTGCTCCGCGATTCTCAGATTGAGGCCGCATCGCGGCCAGCACCACTCAACACCTGGAGGTTGCGGAGATGCATCTGATCGGCTTTTTGATCCTCGGGGCCATAGTCGGCTGGCTGGCCGGCAAGGTCATGAGCGGACACGGTTACGGAATCATCTGGGACGTCGTCCTCGGGATCGTCGGATCGTTCGTCGGCGGCCTGGTCTTCTCGCTCATCTTCGGCACCGCACCGAGCGGCCTGATCATCTCGTTCATCGTCGCCTTCATCGGGGCCTGCGTGCTCGTGGCGATCGTGCACATGATCAAGCGGGAACCGGTTCGAACGGTCTAGGTCGGGTTCTTTTCATCCGCAATACGTTGGGGCGGCGGACCGGCGGTAATCGCCCGGGCTGATTTGTTTCTTGGATAGACCGAATCAACAAGGGAGGTAGAACCGAATGCTGGTAGCCCTGATCGTATTGATCCTGCTGCTCCTCATCTTTGGGGGCGGCGGGCTGGTGTCGTCGGCGCTCAACTTCCTGTGGATCATCCTGATCATCGGGCTGATCCTATGGGTGCTCGGCTTCTTCATGAGGGGCTCGAGCGGCGGCCGCTGGTACCGCTGGTAAGCGCGTACCGCTGAGGACACAAAGGGCGCCGGCCGAAGCCGGCGCCCTTTTCGTTTGCGACGCTTTTGGCGCAGATCCGCCACACTCGCGGTCTAGAGTCGATGACCGCGGTGCGCCGAATCCTCTCTGTCTTCGCTGACAACCGGACCTACGTCAGCCTTGCCTACGTGCTGCTGCGGCTCCCCTTCGCGATCGTGTACTCGGGAATCATCGGCTTCATCGTCTTGCGCGGATTTCAGACCCTTCTGAGCCTCCTCCTGCTTGTCCCGGCGGGCATGGCGATCTGGGGCGGTGTCGTGACCGAGCGGGCGATGGCTCGCGCCTGGTTCGGCGCGCGGCTCACGCCGATGTCGCCCGAGCGACCGCCTGACCGGACGTGGTGGCAACGGATCGTCGACTTCATCGCCAACCCCGTGACGTGGAAGAGCCTCGGCTTCGTCGCAGTCGAAGCGACACTCGGCTTCGGTGTCGGCCTCGCGGCCTGGTTCGGGATCCTCATGGGGACCCTGGGGACGGTCGGCTTCGCCCTGGGCGTCATCACCGCCGTCCTCGCCATCCTCGTCGCGGGCGCTGACGCCAACGTCCCACCGGCGCTTCCGCCGATTTTCGTTGGCCTGTCGGTGCTGTCGGTTGGGGTGCTCGTCCTCACCCTTTGGGCGGTCCGCTGGACGGCCCAGATCCAGGTTTCGTTCGTGCGCGTGATGCTGGGGATGAGCGAGACCGCCGCCGCCCTGGAGGCCGCGCGGACGGAGGCCGCGACGGAGCGGGCGCGGGCCGAGGTCGCCGACCAGAGCCGGCGCGACCTCGTGCTCAACGTTTCGCACGAGCTGCGCAACCCACTGGCGACCATCCGCGCGCATGTCGACACGCTGCGCGGCGACGGCGGCGACGAGCCAAGCGCCGACGACCGGCGCCGCTACCTCGCGGTCCTCAACCGCGAGACCGGCCGGATGTCTTTGCTCGTGGACGAGCTTCTGACCCTTGCCAGCGCCGACACCGGCAGCCTGCATCTCGACGTAGGGCCGGTCAACGCGGCCGAGGTCGCGACCCAGGTGCACGACGCGATGGCGCCGCTCGCGTGGCGCGAGCGCCACATCCAGCTCTTGTGCAACACCGGCGGCGCACCAAGCGTGCTGGCCGACCGCACGCGTCTGGCGCAGGTGCTGATGAACCTCGTCCGCAACGCCATCACGCACACGCCCGAAGGCGGATTGGTGGCGATCGAGGTCAAACCCCTCGAGACCGGCCCCGTGGAGGTGAGCGTCTCGGATACGGGCCCCGGGATTCCAGCGGAGGAGACGGAGAAGATCTTCGAACGCTTCTATCGAACCGACGCGTCGCGCACGCGCTCGACTGGCGGTTTCGGGCTCGGCCTCGCCATCGCGCGCGAGATGGTCGATGCGATGGGCGGACGCATCAGCGTCGACAGCGCGCCCGGCCAGGGCAGTCGCTTCAGCGTGATCCTATCCCGGGCCTGATGCACCTCTGATGTCAATGGTCCTTGTCGTCGAAGACGAGGTCGACCTCAGCGAGGTCATGCGCGACCGCCTGGTCGCCGACGGCCACGAGGTCGTCGTGACCCACACTGGCGCGGCGGCGATGACCGCCGTCGCCAAGCGCGTGCCGGACGTCGTGCTCCTCGACTGGATGCTGCCCGACATGGACGGGCTCGCGGTGTGCCGGCGCCTGCGCCAGCAGCACCTGATGCCGATCATCATGGTCACCGCCCGCGGTGAGGAGGTCGACCGCGTGCTAGGTCTCGAGGTGGGCGCCGACGACTACCTCGTCAAGCCCTTCAGCCTGCGTGAGCTGCTCGCGAGGGTGAGGGCGATGCTCCGGCGGGTCGACCTCGAAGGTCGCCGCCAGGGGCCGAGCACCGGCGACCGCATCCAGGTCGGCGGCCTGGTCGTCGATTCCAACTCTCACGTCGCCACGCTCGACGGCGCGCCCATGCACCTCACGCGCAAGGAGTTCGAGCTTCTGACCGTGCTCGTGTCGAACCCCGGCCGCGCCTTCAGCCGCGAGTTTCTCGTGCAGCGCATCTGGGGCACCGACTTCGACGGCTTCGACCGCGCCGTCGACACGCACGTGACCCGGTTGAGGAAGAAGCTCGGTCCGCTCGGGGACCGGATCGTGACCGTGTGGGGCGTCGGCTACAGGTTCAATCCCGAAACCTAAAAACTCCCTTTCGGACACAACCGCGACACAAAACGGCCACACGCGGTGCTCAACATGCGGCGCATGTTTCAGCGCAAACAGCAAGCCAACCTCGACGACAACCACCGGATCATCGACGCCAAGAACGTCTGGAAGCGATACGAGACGGGCGGCCACAAGATCGAGGCCCTGCGCGGAGTGGACCTCGTGGTGCGTCGTGGCGAGGTCGTCGCGGTCATGGGCCCCAGCGGCTGCGGCAAGACAACGCTCCTCAACTGCCTCAGCGGCCTGGACACCATCGACGGCGGGACCATCAAGATCGCCGGCCAGGACCTCAAGGAGCTGACCGACAACCAGCGCACCGACTTCCGCGCCCGCGCGATGGGATTCGTGTTCCAGACCTACAACCTCCTGCCGGTGCTCACGGGCGTCGAGAACGTCGAGCTGCCGATGCTCGTCGCGGGCGTGAGGCCGTCGGTTGCCCGCAAGCGCGCGCAGGAGGCGATCGACATGGTCGCCGTCGGCCCGTGGGCGAACCACCGCCCGGCCGAGATGAGCGGGGGCCAGCGGCAGCGTTTCACGATCGCACGAGCCCTGGCGACGAAGCCGCAGATCGTCTGGGCAGACGAGCCGACCGGAGCGCTCGACAGCGAAACGAGCGCTGGAATCATGGACCTGATGGTCGAGCTGAACAAGCAGAACGACCAGACATTCGTGTGGGTCACGCACGCCGAAGAGGTCGGCGCGCTTGCCAAGCGGCTGATCCGGATGCGGGACGGACAGATCACTGCCGACACTGCCTCAACCGAGCTCCCGGCCGCCGTCGCGGTCAAGGAGCTTGCGCGACTTGACTAGCTATTTCGGCATTCCGCCCGCCACCGTTGCCGAGTGGATGGCCGGCGCGGTGGGCGCCATCCTGCTGGTGCTGCTCGCGTTCGCGGCATTCCATCGAATCCTTTTCCGCATGGCCGTGCGCAACATCCCCCGGCGCCGCGCGCAGTCAGTCCTGATCGTCTTCGGCGTGATGCTCGCCACGCTCATCATCACCGCCTCGCTCGCGGTGGGCGACACCTCCAACTACTCGCTGCAGGCGATCGAGCTCAAGCAGATCCATGGGATCGACGGCGCCTTCACTCGCACCAGCAACCACGACGTGACCGGCGCAGGCGCGACCGACGCCGACTTCTTCACGACCGACCAGGCAAACGCCGCGATCGCCACCGCCTCGAGCGACCCCAGCGTCGCGGCCACCTCGGGCGCGATCGTCACGCCCGGATCGATGGTCGACGCGGTCTCGGGCCAGTCCAGCTCCGAGAATGTCGTGGTCTGGGGTGTGGCCGCCGACTTCGGGGCGGCATGGGGCCCGCTGAGCTCGCGCTCGGGCGGCGCGATCGACCTGGCGAACCTCGGCCCAAGGGACGTCGTGATCGGCAGCTCGCTTGCGGACCATCTCGCGGCAAAGGTCGGAGACGGGCTCCATCTGTTCGTCGCCGGCCATCCCGTCGACGCGACCGTCCGGGGCATCCTCGACACCGAGGTCAATCCCAGCATCTCCAATCACGGGCCCATCGTCAGCTCGGTGCTCATCCCCCTTGCCGAGATGCGCTCGTTGATCGGCCGGCCCGAGGGCTTCAACGTCGTCCTCGTCCACTTCAAGGGATCGGGCGGCTACGACGACCTCGGCCCCCAGGGGACGACCGGCGACGAGGTGACCCGTCACATCCGGGCCGCCCTCACGGACCCGCAGAGCGCGCTCGACCTGTGGACGTTCGTTCACACGCCGGCCATCAAGACGCAGGTGGCCAAGATCCGGGACAACGCCAACTTCCTCGACCCGGACAAGGCCACCAGCCAGCGGGTCCTGGACGAGCTCAACAAGCCCGCGCCCAGCGACGAGTTCAAGTCGCTCATGTCCGACCGCTTCGCGCTCCGGATCCTGGCCCAGGCCGTCGATCAGGCGGCCGGTCCCGCCGGGGCACAGCAAGCCGACAGCCAGTTCGCCGCGTTCGTTGCCGCGCTGCACGTCGACGGCGGGGCCGCCGCGGAGCTCAAGTCATTGCTGAATCAGCCGGCGGTGCTGAACGCGCTGCGGCAGGCGACAGCCACCACCCAGGACCAGCAGGCGCTCTCGGCGGTGCTCACGCTCGTGCAGCAGCCGGGAGTGACGCCTGAGTTCAAGTCGGCCGCCGGCAGCGTCGAGGTGCAGAAAGTGCTGGACGCGGCCATCACCGCGGGCGCGCCGGATCAGCTCGCCGCCTATCAGTCGATCGCCAACCGGCTGAACATCTCGCAGTTCCAGTCTTACAAGGCCGACGCGGTCACCTTCGGCGAGGAGAGCGGGATCATCATCACGGGCGCGCTGCTCGCGGTGAGCTTTTTCTCCATCTGCGTCGGCGTCCTCCTGATCTTCCTGATCTTCGTCATGCTCGCCGCCGAGCGGCGGGCGGAGATGGGCATGAGCCGCGCGGTCGGTCTCAAGCGCCGGCACCTCACCGAGATGTTCCTTTTCGAAGGCATGGCGTATACGCTGGCCGCGACCGCGATCGGCGTGTTGCTCGGCGTGGCCGTCGGGTTCTTGATGATTGGCGTGCTGTCGACGATTTTCCAGAGCTTCTACCCGGGCTTCGCCCTCACCTATCACGTCGAGTGGCCGAGCCTGGTCATCGCGGGCTGCCTCGGCATCCTGCTCACGTTCGCTGTGGTCAGCGTCTCCGCGTACCGCGTGAGCCGCCTCAACATCGTGGCCGCGATCCGCGACCTCGACGAGAGCGAGCGCCGCGACTCGGGCATCCCGGCCATGTTCCTCAACGTCTTCCGCACGGCGTGGTTCGGCGTGCGGCAGCTGATCCGCGGCCACGTGCTCGTGTTTCTGAACCGCATCACCCTCGGCCTTCTAGGTTCGATCTGGAGCTTTTGGTGGGGCCTGTTCCGGCGCGGACCGATGACCATCGTTCTCGGCGCCCTCCTCGCGCTGGCCGGCAGCCAGGCCCAGGTCGAGCTGTTCTACCTCGCGGGGGCGTCGCTGCTGATCGTCGGCGCCGGTCTCCTCGTGCGCTGGATCCTGACCCTGGCGCGGGTGCGCTACAACCTCGCCGCTCGCGCCGGCTTCACCCTCGCCGCGGCCGGCCTGCTCATCTACTGGGGACAGCCCTTCGGCAGGGTCGAGAAGCTGATCCACCTCGGCTCGCGGGGCACGCTCGAGCACGTGGTCGGGCTCGACCAGATGACGGGCGGTCCCGAGGTCTTCGCCTTCTCCGCCCTCATGGTGCTGCTCGGTGCCATCTGGCTCGTGATGTTCAACAGCGACCTTTTGATCCGCGGGGTGATGTTCTTCACCGGGCGGATTGCGGCGCTGGCCCCGATCACCCGCACGAGCATGGCCTACCCGATGTCGACGAAGTTCCGCACTGGAATGGCGGTCGCGATGTTCGGCATCGTCACGTTCATGGTCGTGTTCATGTCCATCTTCCAGGACGTCCTGGTCCAGAACTTTGCCAACGCCGACGCGCAGTCGGGCGGATGGCAGATCGTCGCCGGCACGCCAGACGGCAACTTCAGCCTCTCGCCGAACACCTCCTACCCCAAGGACATCGCCGCGACGGTTGCCGGCAACGGCGCCGCCGCGGCCGATGTCAAAGCGGTCGGATGGGAGGACAACTCGATCGGCGTGCAGCTGCTGCAGGTGATGCGCGACGGCACGGTGACGAGTCCGCAGAACGGCCGCATCGACGGCAGCGGCCTGCACATCGTCGACGACGGATTTCTAAACAGCGCCGCCTTTGCGATAGCGCCGCGCGCGGCCGGCTACAGCTCGGACCGTGCGGTGTGGGACGCGGTCCGGGACAACCCCGGCTATGCGGTAGCGGATGCCTCGCTGCTCGACTCCTCCAGCGGCAGGCCGGCGGTCATCAGCGGCGTCAAACGCTCGAACGCGAGCTTTCAACCGGTGCAGGTGCAGTCCAACGCGCTCAAGAACGGTCCGAACGCCACGCCTTTCCGGCTGACGATCATCGGCTTCATGCCGCACAACACGTGGGGCGGCGTCTACATCTCGACGCAGACCGCCGAGCAGACCGGCTTCTTCCCCCAGCAGACGATCCGGCCGACGGGCTACTACTTCTCGTTGCGCTCGGGCGTCGACACCAACAAGGCACGCCTCGACCTCGGCCGCCTCCTGGCGCAGTACCAGATGGAGCCGGTGGTCGTCGCCGACCAGCTGGCGCAGCAGGTCGGCGGCATTCTCTCGCTGCTGAAGTTGATGACCGGTTTCCTCGCCCTGGGCCTGATCGTGGGCATCGCCGGGCTGGGTGTGATCAGCACGCGGGCGGTGGTCGAGAGGTGGCAGCAGATCGGCATGCTGCGCGCGCTCGGCTACCGGCGCGCGATGGTGCAGCGATCGTTCCTGCTCGAGTCGAGCTTCATCGCCGTCATCGGCCTCGTGATCGGCGCGCTCGTGGGTGTATGGCAGTCGTACACGTTCTTCGTGACCAATCAGTCGTTCGGGGCGGTGGACTTCCACGTGCCCGTCCTCACGATTCTTCTCATCCTCCTGGGCTCGTATCTCGCGACTCTGCTCACGACCTACGTGCCGTCTCGCGCGGCGGCGCAGGTCGCGCCTGCCGAGGCATTGCGTTACGAGTAGTCTGTCGAACCGTATGGCTGTCGCCGGATGGACGACCTACCAGCTCCGGCGACAGCTGATCGCGTTCGGCGAGGACTTCTGGATCCAGAATGCCCAGGGCGAGAACGTCTACAAGCTCGACGGCAAGGTCCTGTCACTGACCCAGACATTCGCGCTCGAGGACGTCAACGGCAACGAGCTCGCGCGCATGCAGGCCGAGATGTTCACGCTGCGCCGCACGATCGACGTCGAGCGCGGCGGCCAGGTCGTGGCGACGGTGCGCAAGGCGTTCATAAACATCCTCGGCCAGAGCTTCACCGTCGACATCGCGGGCGACGGCGAGCTGCAGGCGGCGGGCGACATCCTCAACCACGAGTTCCAGATAACAGCGGGCGGTGCGGTCGTCGCCACGATCTCGAAGCAGTGGTTCGCGGCGGACTTCATGTACGGGATCGCCATCGCGCCCGGTCAGGACGACCTGCTGATGCTCTGCATCGCCATCGCGATCGACGAGATGTCGGAGTCCGACCGTCGCTGACGACGCGTTCGACGAGTGGCGCGGCCGGCGCGAGGCAGGCGACCCAGGCGCAACGCTCTTCGACCTGTACGAGCGGGTCGCGGGTTCCCGCGGGCTGAAGCCCCGCGACCTGCCGGCCAGTGAACGTGCCGCGCTTGCCGGCCGGGCGGCGCAGGTGATGTATTCGGGTTTCGAGGTCACCGCGGACAGCGACCGCGACCTCGAGCCGATCGAGCTCGTTCCTTACGACCCGCAGTGGCCGGCTCGTTTCGAGGCATGGCGGAAGAAGCTCTCCGCGGCGCTCGGACCGACCGCAAGACAGATCCATCACTTCGGGTCGACGTCGATCCCGGGGATGGCGGCCAAGCCTGTGGTCGACATCCAGGTGCGCGTCGACGACATGAGGCTCGAAGAGCTGTACGTGCCGCAGATCGAGGCGCTCGGCGTGCAGCTCCGCAGCCGTGACGACGACCACCGCTTCTTCCGTCCGTTTGCCGGCACGCCTCGCGACGTCCATGTCCACGTGTCCAACCTCGACAGCGACTGGGCGCGCAAGGACCTGGTCTTCGCCGCCTTCCTCCGCCAGGATGCCGCAGCGCGCGCCGAGTACCTGCGCGGCAAGCAGCTCGCACTGGAGCAGTGGGCAGACGATCGGATCGCCTACACGGAGGCCAAGAACGACGTCGTCGCCTCGATCGCGCCCCGCGCGGAAGAATGGGCCCGGCGTGCCGGTTGGAAGCCCTGATGCCGGCGACCACGACCCTGCTCCTGTTCGCGCTCGCGACGTTCCTGCTGACGGTCAGCCCCGGCCCTGGCGTCCTCTACGTGGTTGCGCGCGCCCTGTCGCAGGGTCGGAAGGCCGGGTTCGCGTCGGCGTTTGGCATCGAGTCCGGTGAGATCCTGTGGCTGATCGCCACGGCGACCGGCCTGGCTGCTTTGCTCGCGGCCTCACTCTCCGCGCTGACTGTCCTGCGCTTCGCGGGCGCGGCCTACCTCATCTACCTGGGCATCCAGCGCTGGCGCTCCGCCGAGACCTTCGTCCCGCCCGCCCCGGCGCGGATTGCGACGATCTTCGCCCAGGGCGTCATCACCCAGATCCTCAATCCGAAGGTGTCCGTCTTCTTCATCGCCTTCCTCCCGCAGTTCCTCAACCCCACGCAGCCGATCCTGCCGCAGGTGGCCGCGCTCGGTGTCGTATATGTTGCGGTCGCGATTGCGGTCGACGTGACCTACGTGCTCACGGCCTCCGCCGTCTCCCGCCGCTTCATGAACAGCCGAGTCGCGCAGAGGCGGACCGGGCGCTTTGCGGCCGTGACGTACTTCGCGCTGGGTGCAGCCGCGGCGGCGACCGGCACGAAAAAGATCTAACCCGCGAGTGCCGGCGCTCGCGGCACTCGAATCGATTTGAAACCCGTCAGCGCCGGCGCTCGCGGGGTTGCGCCTGTCAGGATGTTGCCGACGTGCGCACCCTCATCACGACCGAAGGCAAGCAGGAAACGGCGACGACGGACCAGATCCTTCGCTGCTTTTCGGCGGCGCAGCAACTGGGGTTCTGGCTCGACATCGAGGCACCCGAAGAAGCCGACTATCACCTGCTCGAGTCGACGTTCAAGTTTCACCCGCTGACGATCGAGGACATCAAGCACCAGAACCAGAGGCCGAAGGTCGACGAATACCCCGACTACAACTTCACCGTCATCTTCCAGGCGCTCTGGGAGAACGACGAGGCCCAGTTCCGCGAGCACCATCTGTACGTCGGGTCGCACTACCTGATCACCGTCCACCAGGAGCACTCCGACGCTCTCACGCAGGTCCACGACCGGATCGCCAAATCGCCGGAGCTGACGAAGGGCCAGCCCGCGTTCCTGACATACCTCGTGATCGACTCGCTCGTCGACTCAACCTTTCCCGCGCTGGAGAAGCTGGACGACACCGTCGACTCGCTCGAAGACGACATCGTCGACAAGGCCGACTCGAAGCTGCTCGACCGCATCTATCACCTGAAGCACTCGGTGGTGGAGCTGCGCCGCCTCCTCGGCGGGCAACGCGACGTGTTCCAGGCGCTGATCACGCACGGCATCCACCTGCAGCAGCAGGACATGACGCTGTACTACCGCGACGTCTACGACCACATCGTGCGGCAGTACGAGACGGTCGACTCCCTCCGCGACCTTCTGACGAGCGCGATGGATGTCTACCTGTCCACGGTTTCGAACCGGCTGAACCAGACCACGAAGGCCCTGACCGTGATCGCGAGCCTGTTCCTGCCCCTGAGCTTCCTGACCGGGTTCTATGGAATGAACTTCAGCTATCTCACGCAGGTGCTCGAGACGCCATACGCCGCGTTTGCCTTCGGGGTCGGAACGATGCTCATTGCGACGGGGATCCAGCTGTGGCTCTTCCGCCGCCGCGGCTGGATATGAGCGACTGCTGCACGCCGAAGGGTTATCGCTGGATCTTCAGCGAGCGGATGGCGCAGAGCGAGGCGCGGCGCTACCGCCGCCGTGGCCTCGACCGAACGTCCGGCCGAATCGTCGACTTTCTCAAGAGGCGGGGCATCGAAGGCCGCACCGTGCTCGAGATCGGCGGCGGCATCGGCGCCATCCAGATCGAGCTTCTCAAGGCCGGCGCGGCGCGCGCGACGAGCATCGAGCTCACGCCCTCGTACGAGGAGGTCGCCGCCCAACTGTTTGCCGAGGCGGGGCTCGCGGAGCGAGTCGACCGCAAGGTCATGGACTTCGCCCAGGCCGCCGACGAGGTGGAAAGCGCGGACGTCGTCGTGCTGAACCGCGTCCTGTGCTGCTACCACGACATGCCGCGGCTCGCCGGTGCAGCCGCCGACCATGCTCGGCAGACGCTCGTGATGACCTATCCCCGGCGAGCCCTGTGGATCCGCGCGGGTCTCGGCATCGGCAACGCGATGCTGTGGCTGACCCGCCGCCACTTCCACATCTTCGTCCACCGGCCGTCCGAGATCATCGCGACTTCGGAGAGCCACGGACTGCGATCGGTTCTCAACGAGACCGGGCTGATGTGGACGCTCTCCGCGCTAGGCCGGGCGAGCTAACCCGGGGAGCACCTTCTCCCGCCAGAAGTCCTCGTCGTTCGGAATCACGTCGGGCGGTGGCGGCGTCGGCGACTCGGACTTGAATCCCGCGCCGGTGTCGAACAGGACCACGACCTCCTCCGCATCGATCGTGCCCGACGACCTCAGAGCTTCGAAGCCGGCGACGACCGCGGCGGTCTCGAGCCCGGCGTAGCCCAACCCGAGCCCCGCCAGGCGTGGCTGCGCGGCGAGGATGTCGTCCTCCGGCACCGCGATGGCCGCGCCCCCCGACTCGCGGACCGCGTCGAGAATCAAGAAGTCGCCGACCGCGGACGGCACGCGGATCCCCGATGCCGCGGTCTGCGCCCGTTCCCACGGTTTCGCGAAACGCGCTCCCTCATCGAAGGCACGCACGATGGGCGCGCAGCCTTCGGACTGCACGCAGTACATCCGCGGGCGATCGGCGCCGATCATGCCAATCGCCTCGAGCTCCGCGAACGCTTTCCACACGCCGACGATGCCCGTGCCGCCGCCTGTCGGATACACGATCGCGTCCGGTACGCGCCAGCCGAGCTGCTCCACGATCTCGAAGCCCATCGTCTTCTTGCCTTCGACCCGGTACGGCTCCTTGAGCGTGCTGAGGTCGAATGCGCCAGTGCGCTCGGAGATCAGGCGGGCGAGGCGGCCGCAGTCAGAGATGAGCCCCTGGACGAGCAGCAGCTCGGCGCCGGTCATCACAACCTCGACGCGATTTGCCTGCGGAGCGTCGGCGGGCATGACCACGGTGGCGCGAGCTCCGGCCAGCGCCGCGTACGCCGCGAGCGCGCCGCCTGCGTTTCCCGCCGACGGCGCCACGAGATGCCGCGCTCCCAGCTCGACCGCACGGCTCACCGCGACCGCCATCCCCCGCGCCTTGAACGAACCCGTCGGGTTGAGGCTCTCGCGCTTGACCCAAACGCTCGGGCCGAGGCGCGGCGCAGGCTGGAGCGGCGTTGCTCCCTCGCCGAGGTAGAGGACCGACTCCCATCGCTGCACGGGCAGGAGCTCGTGCCACCGCCACAGCCCGCCCGATGTCCGATCGCGGATGGAATCGCGCGTCAGCGAGCGCGCCGCCCGCGCCAGGTCGTACCGCGCGAGCAGCGGTCGCTCATCGGTTGGGTCCAGGCCGATGAGCTCATCGGCACGGTGATCGCGACCGGAGAGCGAGCCCTCGAGGTGCGTCAGGGTGGAGGCTGTCGGACCCTGCCTCAGAGGAAGCGCTTCAGGAATGCCAGCGCGACCTCCGCGACGTTGCGCCACCCGCCGTCGATGACGAGCGAGTGGCCGAGGCCTGGCATCCTGTGGATCTCGGTCACCCCCGGGTTGCGCTTTTGCCGTCCGTACGAGGCGTTGGCGATGCTCCAGGGGACCGTATGGTCCGCATCGCCTTCGATGATCAGCAGCGGCCCGCGGGCGGGATTCATCGTGTCGACCTTCACCTGCGTCCCCGGGTTGACATTGGCAAATGCGGCCTGGAAGAGCGGCGCTCCGGGGCCGGGGACGTGGAACTCGTCGTACAGCTCCTTCCCCTCGCGCTCGCTGAGGTTGCTCGTCCACCCGTAGCGAAACTGGTCGAAGGTGAGCATCACCGACCGTCCTCGGTTTGCGGGATTCAAGAGCACGGGCGATGCCGACTTCAGCGCCGAGAACGGCAGCGGCAGCACTCCCCGAAATGGCGCTGGATCGATCGCCACCGACGCGGCGGAAAGCCCGCGGCCCGCAACCATCTGGGTGAGCAGACCGCCGAAAGAGTGGCCCACGACCGCGGGCTTCCTGGTCAGCTGCCGGATCACCGCCTCCATGTGGTCGGCCACCTGTCCGACGGTCTTGCGCGCGAACACCTCGGGATGGGCCCGCGCCTCAGCGACTGTTTGCGGGTCGTCCGGCCAGCCGGGCTTGACGGCGCTGAATCCCGCCTCCTCGAACATGGCCGCCCAGCGGTCCCAGCTGCTCGGCAGCAGCCACAGGCCGTGGATGAAGACCACCGGCGTGCGTCCCGACGAGTTGGCGCGCGCAACCTGGTCGGCGACGGTTGCGACGCGATCGGGTGCGGTGAGGCTCATGACGCGCCTGTATCGTAAATCGTCAGTGTCGGACGATCCGGAGGCGATCTACCGCCGCACCACGCCCGGTTCGCGTGCGCTCCACGAGAGGGCCGCGGCCGCGATGCCCGGCGGCACGACGCGGACGACGACCTACTTCGATCCCTACCCGCTGTACATCGACCGCGGCCTGGGCTGCCGCATCTGGGACGTCGACGGGACCGAGCGCATCGACATGCTCGGCAACTACACGGCGATGATCCTCGGCCACGCGCATCCCAGGGTCGTCGAGGCGATTCGCAAGCAGGCCGAGCGAGGCACGGCCTTCGCCGCCGCCAACCCGTTGGAAGTGCAGCTTGCGACGCTCCTGTGCGAGCGCGTGCCGAGCCTCGACGCGGTTCGTTTCTGCAACTCGGGCACCGAGGCGACGATGTTCGCGATGCGGCTGGCCCGCGCGTTCACGGGCCGGCCGAAGATCGCGCGCATGGAAGGCGGCTATCACGGCACGCACGACCAGGCCGAGGTGAGCACGCACCCGGCGCTGTCCGAAGCCGGACCACCCGATGCGCCGCTCGCGCGACCGGACTCCATCGGCACACCGCGGTGGGCCCTCGAGCAGACGGTCGTGCTGCCCTTCAACAACCCGGATGCGGCCGAGGCAATCCTGCGCCGCGAAGGGGCGCAGGTCGCGGCCGTGATACTCGAGCCGGTCATCGGCGCCGGCGGCGTCATCGCCGCGACCCCCGAGTTTCTCCGCCGGCTCCGCTCGCTTACGCAAGAGCTCGGGATGCTGCTCATCTTCGACGAGGTGATCTCGCTTCGCGTTGCGCCCGGAGGCGCGCAGCAGCTTTATGGCATCACCCCCGACCTCACGACGATGGGCAAGATCATCGGCGGCGGGCTGCCGGTCGCGGCGTTCGGCGGCCGCGCGGACGTGATGGAGATGCTCGACCCGCGGCGCGAGGACAGCATCGCCCACGGCGGCACGTACAACGGCAACCCGCTCGGCATGGCCGCGGGCCTCGCGGCTATGAACGAGCTGACGCCCGACGTGTACCAGGACCTCAATCGCAAGGGCGGGCGGGTGGCCGAGATGCTCGTCGAGGTCTTCGCGTCGCATGACGTGCCGGTGCAGGTCAACTCCGTGGGGTCGCTGTTCGCCCTCCACTTCACCGACCGTCCGGTCGTCGACTACCGCGGGGTCGCGGGGGCGGACAAGAAGCGGTCGAAGGATTTCTTCCTCACCCTCGTCAACCACGGCGTCCTTCTTGCCCCGCGCGGCATGGGCGCGCTGTCGACCGTGATGGGCGAGGACGACCTGCAGCAGTTCGTCGATGCAGTGGACGCATCGGTAGCTGAGCTGAAGCCGCGCTGGGAGGCCGGGGAACCGACCGCACGAGCGGCCCGTTAAAGCTCAGCGTGAGAGCAAGGGCACTGGTCGCTTTGCTTCTGGTCGCGGCCGCGTGCGGCTCGCAACCTGGGCCGGCCACGCCCACGCCCACGCCCACGAAGCAAACGCCTGCGTCGCCGCCCCCGATGTCGCTCGACGAGGAGATCGGCGCCGTGATGATGGTCGGCTTCCGGGGTGCGCTGACGGATGCGGTGGTTGCCGACTTCCAGGCGCATCAGTACGGCGGTCTCTTGATCGTCAACCTCAACCGGAACGCCACCACGGACGACGGACTTTCCTCGACCATCGCGCGGCTGCGTGCCCCCTCACGGCACCGCCTGCTCGCCGCGACCGACCAGGAAGGCGGGCAGGTCTGTCTCGCTGCCGCGTCAGTGCCGTGTGCGCCGATGCCGGTCGGTCAGGCGTCGACGACCCAGATGGCCACGGCCTTGAAGGGCCTCGGCTTCGACGTGGACCTCGGGCCGGTGTCGGACGTGTGCTCGGATTCGTCATCCGTGATGTGGGGCCGGTGCTACGGCACGGACCCGGCCTCGGTCGCAAGCTCTATCGGCCCGGTGGTCGATGGGATCCACGCCGCCGGAATGCTCTCAGCCTCGAAGCACTTCCCCGGTCACGGGGCCACGAGCGTCAGCTCGGAGATGACTCTCCCGCGAATCGACGAGGACATCCCGACGCTGCGTGCGCGCGACTGGCTCCCGTTCCAAGCCGCAATCCAGCATGAAACCGACTTTGTCTTGATCGGCCACCTCTTCTACCCCGCGATCGACGCGCACCGCTCGGCGGACCTGTCGCCGAACACCTACAACTTCCTGCGGGGCGACCTCAAGTTCCACGGCGCGATACTTTCGGACGACATGGAGATGGGCGCGATCACTTCGAGCACGCCCACGCCGGAAGCTGCGGTGCAGTTTCTCGCGGCGGGCGGCGACATGGTCATGGTCGCGCACGATCTGTCGGTCGCGGATGCGACGTACGAGGCGATCAAGTCCGCGGTCGAGTCGGGCCGCCTGCCCCGCCAGAGGCTGGACGACGCGGTGGCGGCCCTGACTCAGTTGTCGAAAAGCTAGACGGCCGCCGCGACTCCTACTTCGTTGAGGCGCCCGGTCTTAACGTCGTAGACGAACCCGCGGATCTTGTCCTTGCGCGGGACGAAGGGGCTCGCCTTGATGCGTGCGATCGACTGCTTGACGTCCTCGTCGAGGTCCTTGAATGCCTCGAGCGCGAATTGCGGGCGGATCCCGGTCTCCGATTCGATCTGGCTCTTCACCTGGTCGTCGGTGAACGTGAGCATTCCGCAATCCGTGTGGTGGATCAGGATGATCTCCTTCGTCCCGAGCAGCCGCTGCGAGATCGCGAGCGATCGGATGGCGTCGTCGGTCACGGCACCGCCGGCGTTGCGAATCACGTGAGCGTCGCCTTCCTGTAGGCCGAGGATCTTGTGCACGTCAAGCCGTGCATCCATGCAGGCCACGACCGCCACCTGCTTGGCGGGCGGGAGCGGAAGGTCGCCCTTCTTGAACGAGCGGGCGTACTCCTCGTTGTTGCGTACGAGATCGTCGGTGTTGCTCATGGCGTGCTGCCTCCTGAGATGGATTGGAAGTAAGTCGGGTCGTGGGCCGGCTAACTACAGAGGCAGGTGCTGCAGCCGGCGTGATCGACGGCGCGCCGCCGTGTCAGGACGCGAGTCGATCTGTGCATGGCCTTCGAAACAGTTTGGGGTGCGCAATACTCTCGTGTCAAATGATCGCTCGACGGCTCGCAGTGGCCCGCGGCGACGAGCCGGCCGACCTCGTTCTGACCGGCGGCAAGGTCTTGTCCGTGTTCACCCGGGAGTGGATGGACACCGACGTGGCGATCGCCGACGGCTACATCGCCGGGCTCGGCTCGTACGAGGGAAAGCAGACGGTCGACGTGCGCGGCGCTCACGTGGTGCCGGGCTTCATCGACGCCCACGTCCACATCGAGTCGTCCAAGCTCATGGTCGACCAGTTCTCGCGTGCAGTGCTGCCTCACGGGACGACGGCCGTGGTCGCCGACCCGCACGAGATCGCGAACGTGCTCGGCACCGACGGCGTGCACTGGCTGCTGGATGCCTGCGACCAGGTCCCCCTCGACGTCTTCGTGATGGCGCCGTCGTGCGTCCCGGCGTCGCCGCTTGAATCGCCGCGGCGCCCATTCACCGAGGGCGACCTCGCCGGTCTGCTGCGGCGCAGCCGCGTGATCGGCGTGGCCGAGATGATGAATTTCCCCGGCGTCATCGCCGGCCGGCCCTCCGAGCTCGCGAAACTGGCGACGGGTCTCACCGAACACGTCGACGGACACGCTCCCGGCGTGCGCGGCCGCGCGCTCAACGCCTACCTCGCGGCGGGCATCGCGTCAGACCACGAATGCGCGACCTACGAGGAGGCGCTCGAGAAGCGCCGGCTCGGGATGTGGGTGATGCTCCGCGAGGGTTCGGCGGCCCGAAACCTGGTCGACCTGCTTCCGCTGGTGCGCGAGTACGGGCCGGAGCGGTGCATGTTCTGCACCGACGACCGCGAGCCGGTCTTCCTGGTCGACGAGGGTCATATCGACCAGATCCTTCGGGTCGCGGCCGAGCACGGCGTTCGCGTGGAAGACGCGTTGGTGATGGCGACCCTCAACGCGGCCCAGTACCACGGCCTCGCCCACCTCGGCGCGATCGCCCCCGGCTATCAGGCGGACATCGTCGTGCTGGACGACCTGCCCACCTTCAAGGTCCGGCAGGTGTTCAAGCGCGGCGTCGAGCCCGTGCACGAGCCGATCGAGATTCCCGAGTGGGTGCGGCAGACGGTGAACATGGGCGCGATCGCCGACGACTGCTTCGCAGTTCGCGGCCGGGCCCGCCACGTGCGTGTGATGCGCGTGATCCCCGGCCAGCTGATCACCGGCGTCGACGTGGTCGAGCCCACCCTGAGCGATGGCGAGATGGTCGCGGACCTGGCTCGCGACCTGGTCAAGATCGCAGTGGTCGAGCGTCACCACGCGACCGGCCGCGTGGGCGTCGGCTTCGCGACCAACGTAGGACTGCAGAGGGGCGCGTTCGCGTCGACGGTGGCGCATGACGCTCACAACGTCGTTGTCATGGGCGTCGACGACCGCGACATGCTGGCGTGCGTGCGCCGGCTCGCCGAGATCGGCGGCGGCATCGTCGTCGCCGACGGCGGAGAGGTGCGCGGAGAGCTCGCCCTCCCGATCGCGGGTCTCATGAGCGACGCGCCGCTTGGCGCGGTGCACGAGGAGATGCTGGGCCTGGAGAAGATCCTGCGGCGCAACGGCGTCCGTTGGGAAGCGCCGTTCATGTGCTTGAGCTTCCTCGCTTTGTCGGTCATCCCGGAGCTGAAGATCACCGACCGAGGCCTCGTCGACGTGAACCGGTTCGAGGTCGTCCCCCTCGTGGTCGACTAGGGCCAGCAGTTAGTCCGGACTATCTACCGGTGCCGGACGAGGCAACCCGGCGATAGTCCGGACTATCGCGTGATGTCTAGGGGTAGCTGACCACCGGGACGACCGTGTCCGCGTTGGCCGCGGTCGAAGATCCGCCGGTCTCGTTGACCACGTGGTTGATCCCGCCCTTGCCGTGGACCTTGTCGAGGAAGATCGTCAGCAGGTCGTGCAGGCTTCCGGCGGGCAGGGTGTCCGGTACCTCGAAAGCCCGCTCCGCAAAGATGTCGACGCCCTGGTTGAAGAAGCTGTAGCTGCCCATGCCGTAGCCGCGGAAGCTGGTCACGCTCTTGGCGACCTTGAACGCCGCATAGCCGTCGACGCCGGGCGCCTCCATCCACGCGGCCTGACTCGGCGGGTCGTAAGGCATCTCGTTCTGGAAGAACACGTCGGTGCCCGCGTCCCCGTTCCAGATCACCTCGTACTTCTGGTAGTGCTCGACGAACAGCCCGTACGCGGTCACGTTGTCGCCGTTGATGACCACACCCGTGTCTGCAGTGTTGGTAGTCCATCCGACGCCGTTGCCGTGGTCCGCGCGCCAGGCCCAGATGTCGTCGAGGATCGTGTTGTCGCTGTTGACGATGAGGCTCGCCGTAGCCTTGCCTGCGGCCGCGCCGCCGATCCGGAAGAAGACATCGGACAGGACGGACGGATCCGAGTCATCGCTGTCGTTGGAATTGCGATCCCCCAGCTGCAGCAAGACGGGAGAGCTCTTCGCGCCGGCGTCAAACAGAAGCCCCGACAGCAGCGCCCCCCGCACCCCGGTGACGGTCAGGGACGGATTGCCTTCGGTTGGAATCAGGGTCGGAAACCCGAGGCCCAGCACCACCGTATCTGGTCGGGTGACCTTGATTGCACTGTTCAGCTCGTAGATGCCGGGCGTGAGGATGAGGTTCTTGCCGCGGCGAAGCGCCTTATTGATTGTGCCGGCTGAATCACCGGGCTTCGCGATGAAGAATTTGTCGATCGCAATCGATTTGCCCGGAGTCGGCCCGCTGCTCCACGAGGTTCCTGAGGAGTTCTGCTGCACCGCGGGGACGAAGACGTTGTACCCGCCGCTCGAGTCCAGGTAAAGGAACGGTGCCTCGCGGGTCACCGGGCTCGTCGGCAGCGTGGTGTACCAGTTGCCGCATGGAAAGCACTGCGCCGGCGCGCCGATCACGCCCGAGAAGACCTGGTTCCAGACACCGTTGCTCCATTTATCGACCGTGCTGTTTCTCGTGAACCATTGCTGCTGCGAACCGTTGGTGATGCTGGCTCCATCGAACGCGGAGTCGGCGATGAACCCTCCGCTGGCGAATGATGGGCCGGTGCAGTAGTCCATCAGGCTCATGTAGCCGTTGACGTGAACCCTTCGCATCGGGGCGGCTTGAGACACGGGCCAGAACTCGCCGAAGTAACAGCCAAAGTTCGGCGTAGTGACGTTGATGGTCAGGTTCGACAACGATCGCCAGAAATTCACAAGCGCGACGCAGTTGCCGGGGCCGAGACAGCGGTTGCGCACGAAGACCGAACCGTTGATGACGACGTCGTTCGGGGAGAGACCCAACCCCGCCACAGCCGTGTAGTAGCCAACCTGGAAGTTCAAGGGATTGGTTGAAGTTCCGTAAGTCCCGGGCTTGAAAAGCAGCGCGTAGCGCTGGGGGCCGAACTCGTTGTTGACCTGCTGCGCCGCCACCGCATCGACTGTCGCCTGGATCTGGCTCTGCGGCATGCTGGGGTCGAAGACGTACACGTTCGCACCCAGGCTCGGTGGGCTTGGCGAATCCGTCTCGGCGGCGAACCCGGTGGTGCTCGGCGGCCAGGCGAGCGCGACCACGATGCCGGCGACACCAATGAAACGTCGATCAAACCTCATCTCTCATCT
>DATEHC010000016.1:0-19394 GCA_035279785.1 Candidatus Dormiibacterota bacterium | reverse complement strand
CCGTCCTTCGTGATGGCGCGGTGCACCTGGCCGATGGAAGCGGCCGCGAAGGGAAGCGCATCCCACCTTGCGAAAACCTCCTGTGGACCAGCGCCGAGCTCCTGCTCGACAACCGAAGCCGCGAGGCCCGGCGTCATCGGCGGCGCTCTGTGCTGAAGCCGCGACATCGCCGCACGAAACGTCAGCGGCATGTCCTCGTAGATGTAGCTCGCCATCTGGCCGAGCTTCATGAGCACGCCCTTCATCGCGCCGAGCTCTTCCGCCACGTCATCGGCGGAGCGGAAGGCGAGGTCGTGGCGGAGCTCCTTGCGGCGTTCGACGGACGCGAAGATCAGGCGCGGCGAGCGCGCGACGTAGCGCCCGCCGATGCGCAGGGCCAGGCGGGCGAGGGCGGCGCCACGGCCGAACCGCGACTGCCTGATGGCAGACGTGGCGGCGCTCACGAGGCTACTGCCGCGATCGGAGTTCGATTCGCTCGCGCGTCTCGAGCACGCCGGGCAGCGACTCGAAAGCAAGGTCGAGGGCCCCGAGGAGCTGCCGCACGGCCTCGCGCTCCATGACCGCAGCCGGCGGCTCCTCGAAGCCGTACGTCTGCCGGGCCCACTCGGGAAGCGTGCCCACGGCCACCTGGCCCAGCTCGCGCCACAGCTCGCGCGTCTCGCGGTCGAGGCCGGGCGGCTCGAGCACGATCGCGATCGCCTCCTTCGCGGCCGGCGTGGCCCGGCGCAGCTCGACCGATTCGAGGTAGGCGCGCAGCTCCTTGACCGAGGCCGGGACGTCCTCGCGCGGCACGCCGACGATCTCGGCAAACCGCACCATCTCGGCCACGTAGCGGTCCGCGTCCTCATCGCTGAGCGGGCGGCCGTAACGCTGTGTCACGTCCACGACGGAGTCGACCATGCCGGCGTGGACCCACAAGAGGAGAGCCGGGTCCTCGGCGCTGTAGGGCAGGCCGGTCTCGGGGTCGGTCCCGCGCACGTGGACGTGGATCCTGCGCACCCACGCGGCGGCTTCGAGCGCGGACCTGGTGTCGCCGTAGGTCGTGGTGAGGAGGTAGCTGCTCGTGGCGGCGAGGCGGCCGAAGGGGTCCTGCTTCCAGGTGCTGTGCTGGGCGACGCCCGCCATGGCGAGCGGGTGGAGGGCCTGGACCATCAGCGAACGCATCCCCGCGAGGGGGAAGCACCGATCGCGGTTGACCCGCCAGACGATGCTCCGCGGGCCGAACAGGCCGTCGTCGGCGGGGTGCTCGGGGACCGATCGCGCGTAGGCCTTGGCCAGGGATTCGAGGGGGGTCAGGCGGGCGGTGTCCACATGGCGAGGATACGGGGCCGCATCACGCGATAGTCCGGACTAACGCACGGTCTGGGCGCGCGACATGGCGTGATAGTCCGGACTAACGCGCTTTGGGAGGGATTAGGCCAGCACCTCCTGCCGCTGGGACAGGTGCTCGATCGCCTGCGAGCGGATCTCGGCGAAGCCACCGGCCAGGCCCTTGCGGAGAATCCGCGCGCATGCGGCGGCGGAGTAAAGGCGCGGGACGAACACGAAGTCCGCCCCTTCCTCGTAGAAATGCAGTGCCTGCGGGATGTGCTCGGTGGTCAGCACGACCTTGGCGTTGGGCGCCTGATTGTGGACCGTCTTCATCAGCCGGAGGTTGCTCGTTCCGCGCAGCACGTCGTCGGTGATGCTGGAGACCACGAGGTCCGCGTGCTCCACGCCCGCATGCCGCAGCGTGTCCGAGTGCGCTATGTCGCCGTAGATGCACTTGATGTTCTTCTTGCGCAGCTCGTGCATGACGTGCGGGTTGTAGTCGATCACCAGGATCTTCTCCACGAACTCCCTCGCCTCTTTGGCGGTGCCCTCGTGCTCGAACTCGTAGAGGATCGAGCTGGTATCACGGAAGAAGCCGAGGAAGATCACAGGCTCGCGCGGCACTTCCGCGGCCTCGAGGCCCACGTCGAGGTCTTTGAGGCCGAGCATCTTGAAGAACGAGGTCAGAATCCTCTGGATCGGGTGGCTGAAGTTGATCATGTAAGTCGAGACCACCGACGTCAGAGCGAAGGTCACTATCACGATGGTCAGCACGTCCTGCTTGATCTGTCCCAGGGTCACGCCCAGCGACGCGATGACAATCGAGAACTCGCTCACCTGCGCCAGGTTGATGGCGGGCACGATGCTCGTCCGGAGACCGAGGCGCAACGCGTACAGGATCGGCACGACGACCACGCGGCTGACGATCACGAAGGCGGACGCGATCAGCGCCAGCTCGAACACCTTCAGGCTCGGGATCGTGATCTGCATGCCGAGCGCGACGAAGAACAACGTGACGAAGAAGTCGCGGATGCTCACTGCCTTGGCGACGACGTCGTAGTTGTAGGGGAACGTCGACAGGCTGACGCCGGCGATCAGCGCCCCCATCTCGCGCGAGAGCCCGATCAGGCTCGCGGCCCCGGCAAGGAAGAAGCACCAGGCGAGCGCTGACACCAGCACGAGCTCGGGCGCCTTCGCCACCATGCGGAACAGGTAAGGGAGCACGTACTTCGAGATGGCGAAGCCGCCCACGACCAGCAGCGCGCCGCGCCACAAGGAGCCCAGCAGCGGCACCAGGTTCGGGTTGACGAGGTTCGGCTGCACCGCGAGCATCGCGACCGCCCACAGGTCCTGGATCACGAGCACGCCGAGCGTGATCCGTCCGGGCAGCGTGTCGAGCTCGAACTTGTCGTTCAGGATCTTGACCACCACGAGCGTGCTGGACAGGCTCATGCACGCCGCCAGGTAGAGCAGCGCGTAGTCGTGCGGGCCGTTCGAAACGCCGAACAGGTAGAAGAACGCGAGGCCCAGCGCCACGCAGATCGGAACCTGCAGCGCGCCGGTGAGCAGCACGGCCGCGCCACCCGCAGCCATCTTGCGGAGGTCGATCTCGAGGCCGATGACGAACAGCAGGAGGATCAGCCCGATCTCGGCGACCGTCGAGATGCTGCCCTGGTTCTTGATGAAGCCGAGGCCGATCGGGCCGATTATCACGCCCGTCGCGAGATAGGCAATGATCAGCGGCTGCCGGAACCGCCACGTGACCGCCGCGATCAGCGCGGCGAAGCCGATGCAGATCCCAATGCTCGACAGCAGGTCTGTCGGGACGTTCACCGGTCGATGATCCCCATCAGCTCGTCGACCAGCCGCCCATTCGGCGTCGACTTTTCTTCGAGGTCCTCCTTCGGATGGAGGAGGCGGCCCATGCCACGCGAACGCGTGTTGCTGCCGATGCGCGGCCCGTCGGCGCCGATCGCGAACAGGGATACGCGCACACCTTTGCCGTCAACCTCAGCCGCGAGGCCCTTCGTAAATGCGGCGACGGCGGCGCCGCCCGTGTCATAGGCGACCGTCACCGGCGTGCCGCCCGCGCTGATCGCGTTGACGATGTGACCCTGACCGCGCTCGAGCATGTGCGGAAGGAACGCGAGCGTCGTGCGCACGGTGCCCAGGAGGTTGGTCTCGAGCATCCATTTCCAGTCGCCGGGCTTCAGATGGCCGAGCGGTCCCTGCAGGAACACACCCGCCATGTTGATCAAGATGTCGGCGCGACCCATCGCCTTGAGGGTGTCCGAGGCGAGCGATCGCACCGAGGAGTCGCTGCGGACATCGGTGGACAGTGCCAGCGCCGCGTCGGAGCCGCGCAGATGCAGGATCTCCTCCACCGTGCGCTCGAGGCGCTCGGCATCGAAGTCGGCGACGACCACCCGGGCTCCCTGCTGAGCCATGGCCCTGGCGGCCGTCCGGCCGATGCCGCTGGCGCCTCCGACCACGACCGCGACCCTGCCGCTGAGCGCACCTTTGGAGGCGCCGTCCTCGATCACAGCGCGGCAATTCTATTGACCGGCGCGGGGGCTTCCCCCGGATAGTCCGGACTATCCGGGGTTTTGGAGGCGACGATTGCCTGATAACTCGGACAAACCGGAGATTATGGAAGGGTCTTGCCGACTCCTAAGGACGTCGTGTTCTTCGCGAGCCCGGCGGAGCTGCGCGCCTGGCTCGTCAAGAACCACGCGGTCGCCACGGAGCTGTGGGTCGGGTTTCACAAGAAGCGCACGGGCCGGCCCTCGATCACGTGGCAGGAGCTAGTCGACCAGGAGCTGTGCTTCGGCTGGATCGACAGCGTGCGCTACTCGCTCGGCGACGACCGATCCGCGCAGCGGATCACGCCGCGCCGCAAGGGCAGCATCTGGAGCGCCGTCAACATGCGCCGCTTCAAGGAGTTGGAGGCGATGGGCCTGGTCCATGATGCCGGTCGTGCCGCGTTCGAGAAACGCGACGAGGCGCGGACTCGGGTCTACTCGTACGAGAACTGGCCGCAGGGCCTTGACGCGGAAAGCGAGGCGGTGTTTCGCAAGGATCGCGCGGCGTGGAAGTTCTTCGAGGCGCAGCCGCCGTCGTACAGAAGGGTCTGGGCTTACCGGGTCATGAGCGCGAAGCGGCCCGAGACGCGCGAGCGCCGGTTGCGCGCGCTGATCGAGGCTTCGCGGAAGGGCGAGCGGATCCAGGCTTAGCGCCCTCGTTCTCCTTGACGCGCTTGCGGATCAAGGCCGCAATCCGCTCCTCGGGCAGCTTCTCGTCGAACGGAAATTGCAGCGTGCCCTTTGCCGCGACGTATTTTTCGAGTCCCTTCGCTTCGTAGGTCTGCCCCAGCGCGTAGAGACCGACGTGGTTCGTGTGCACCGCGAAGTAGACCAGGCGCCCGTTGTAGTGGTAGTACGGCATGCGATAGCTGATCCGTTCCTCGGCCATCGGCGCGTTTTTCCTGATGATCGCGCGGATGCGGCGGAGGAGCGGCTGCGCCCTGGAGGGCGCAGCCGCGATGTAAGCGTCGACTTCGTTTTTCACTTTCCTGACTTGAGCGTGTCCAGGAGGTCCTGAAGCCGCTCCATGGATTCGTCAGCGCCGGACCTCATGCCCGAGGCGACCATGCCGTCGCGGTCCATCACCGACTGAAAGACGATCTGGGCCACGATCTTCGTCTTGTTGCCGAGCGCTTCGAATGTCGCCGTCTGAAGCGCGACGTGACCCGGGAACCCGAGGTACTCGAACGTCTGGCAGATCCGCTCCGGCGCGGCGACCTCGTGGTTGACGCCGCGGAACGCGTGGCGGCTGCCGTCGTCGCCGACCTGCGTGACCTTCCACTCGCCGCCGGAACGCGAGTCGTACTTCTCGACGTCGTTGCGGTAGCGGCTCGGGCCCCACCACCGGACGAAAAGCTCCGGATCGGTGTAGCACTTGAAAACGAGCTCGCGCGGCGCGTCCAGGATGACCGTCGAGGTCAGGTCCTGCTTGCCCGGCTCGATCGTGTACTCAGTCTTCGGCACGGTCTTCTCTACCTTCATCGTGATCTTTCTCCTTCTGGATCAATTCCTGCAGAACTTCGTCGAGGCGCTGGAAGCTCTCATCCCAGAACCTCCGGTACTCCCCCACCCACTCCGAGGCCTCCTGGAGTCGGGCCGGTTCCAGCCGGCACGGGCGCCACTGAGCGCTGCGGCTCTGCGTGATGAGGCCCGCCCGCTGCAGCACTTTCAGGTGTTTGGAGACGCCGGGGAGGCTCAGGTCGAACGGTTTGGCCAGCTCCGTGACCGGGGCCTCGCCCTGGGCGAGACGGGAGAGGATCGCTCGCCGGGTGGGGTCGGCGAGGGCTGCAAAGGTGACGCTCAGGTGGTCAGTCGCCACAGTTTTCCATCTAGCTAATTAACTAATCGGAAGAATACAGCCGCCGCCTGCCTGCTGTCAAGCGCCGACGATGGGCGATAGTCCGGACTAACGCCCGGTGTAGGGCGCCCGGAACGCGTGATAGTCCGGACTAACGCCGGATGAGGACTGCGGCCACGACGGCGGCCAGGAGCATCAGGCCGGCGCCTGTGGCGGTCGAGACGGCGAAGCCGTGGTCGACCGCGATGGAGTTGAGGAGCGCGGTCCCCACCGACGCCCCCACCTGCTGGGTGGCGTTCACGACCGCGGACGCGACCCCCGCCTGCCGCGGGTCCACGCCGCGAGTGGCGGCGCTGAACGCCGGCACCATCGCCGTCGAGAGCCCGGCGCCCAGCAGCAGCTCCCCCGGAGCGATGAGCGCGAGGTAGCTCGAATCCGGTGTCAGCCGCGAAAGCACCGCCACTCCGACGGCGGCCGCTATGCAGCCCGCGGTGATCAGCCAGCGCGCGGGCACTATCGGCATGAGCCGGCGTGCGATGAGCCACGCCGCCGCCTGGGACCCGACCGTGATCGGTAGAAATGCAAACCCCGCCTCCAACGGCGTGTAGTGGTGGATCGTCTGCAGGTAATAGGTAAGGAAGAGATACGCGCCGAACGTCCCGGCCAGCGCAAGCCCGACCGCGAGATACACGCCGCCGCGCACGCGGCCGGCGATGATCCGGATGGGCAGAAGCGGATCGGCAATCCGTGACTCGCGCAACACGAAGAGCGCAAGCAGCGCGATTCCAACCGCGAAGAGCCACAGCGCATGAGACGAAGACGCGTACGCGATCGCGACCAGGCCCGCGCCCGCGAGCGCGGCCCCGGTGAGGTCGAGCGAGCTCCTGCCCGAAGCGCGTGAGCCGGGCACGTAAAGCCATCCGCCGACGCCGGCGATGAGCGCGATCGGCAAGTTGACATAGAGGCACCAGCGCCAGCTCACGTATTGGGTGAGGACCCCGCCGAGCAGCATTCCGATTGCCGCCCCGCTGCCCGCGATCGAACCGTAGACGGCGAACGCGGTCGCGCGCTCCTTCGCCTCGGTGAACGTGACCGCGAGCAGCGACAGCGCGGTCGGCGCGAGCAGGGCTGCGAACGCGCCCTGCATCGCTCGGGAGGCAACGAGGATCGCGAATCCGGGTGCGGATCCGCCGGCCACCGACGCCGCCGCAAATCCCGCCAGCCCGATCAGGAACGCCCGCTTGCGCCCGAGCAGGTCGGAGACCCGTCCGCCGAGGAGAAGCAGCCCGCCAAACGCGAGCGTGTACGCGGTGATCACCCACTGCCGGTCCGCGTCCGACGCGCCGAGCGCGCGCTGCGCGGAGGGCAGCGCGATGCTGACGATTGTCGCGTCCAGCGCGATCATCAGCTGCGCGATGGCTATGAAGGCCAACGCGACCCATCGCCGCGAGTCCCTCCGCGGCACGACCTCGAGCGCGGGCGCGGCCGTCACGTCGTCGCCACCCGCCGGCGCGTCAACGTGCCCGCGAGAACGCCCAGCCCGGCGCCAACCAGCACCGCGGCGACCGAACCGATGAGGGACGGCTTCACTGTCATCACGAACGCGACCCCGAGCGCCGTGCCGATCCGCGCCAGCCACGACACCGCTGCCGTGCCCCGGTCGAGCCGCCCACGCATGACGCCGATTCCGGTGTAGGCGCCAGCGGCCGCGATCAATGCGTAGGCCGCGATGCCGGTGACGATCCAGCCCGCCCATCCCCACTGGGCGGCCATCATGTAAAGCCCTGGGCCGAGGATGAGCAGCGCCGATACCGGCCCAAGGCTTCGATTCAGCCGCGCGTAGTCGAATCCGAGTCGCAAGCCAAGACCCTCGATCGTCAGCAGGACGAACACGAGAATCGCACCGACGATGTGAACGAACAGCGCGATCGCATAGAGATCCATGCCCAGCCTCCTTGTGCCGCCATATTAGTTTAGTGCCTTCAATTCTATGGCAACCCAACCTATTCGGCTAGAATTGAGGAAGAAGTGGCCGCCCAGGTTGGTCTGAGAGAGCGGAAGAAGCAGCAGACGCGCCAGGCGATCTACGACGCCGCGCGCCGGCTGTTCACCGAGAGCGGCTTCGACAACATCACGGTGGCCGAGGTCGCGAAGGCGGCGAACGTCTCCGAGGTCACCGTCTTCAACTACTTCCCCACCAAGGAAGACCTCTTCTACGGAGGCATGCATTTCTTCGAGGAAGAGCTCCTCGACGCGGTGCGGCAGCGCAAGCCAGGCGAGGCGGCGGTCAAAGCGTTCCGGCGCAAGCTGCTGGAAAGCGTCGACGGCCTGCGCTCGAAGCAACGGTTCGCCGCCATCAGGAAGGCGACCGACGCGCTGGCCGCCAGCCCTTCCCTGCTCGCTCGCGAGCGGCAGATCGTGGACAGCTACACGAGGGGCCTGGCGGAGCTCCTGCATGGGGGTCCGGAGCCGGACATCGAATCAGTCGCAATCGCCACCGCGCTGATGGGCACGCATCGCGCGGTCGTCGACTACGTGCGCCGGAAGGTCGGGGCCGGCGCGCGCGGCGATGCCCTGGCGGACGACGCCGCGGCGCAGATCCGAAAAGCGTTCGGGCGGCTCGAGCGCGGCCTCGGTTAAGGCCGGACCTTCATCGCCCCCTTGAGGTCGGACACGCCGAAATAGCCGGTGACCTTTCGCGACGGTCCGGGGCCCGCGTAGACGAACGTCACGTTGATCCCGGCCTTGCCCAGCTTCGTGGCAAACCGGCCGAGGGACCCCGGTGCGTTCGAGAGGTCGACCGCGAGCACCTCGTCCTCGGACACCGACCACCCGTGCGAGGCGAATGCCTTCTTCGCCGCGGCGGTCTTGTCCACGACCAGCCAGATCATTCCGCCGCCGCCGGTGGTGGCGGCGCAGATGCCCTTGATGTTGACCTTCTTCGCGCCCAACGCCGATGCGACCTCGCCGAGCATGCCCGGCCTGTCGGGCACGTTGAGGGTCAGCTGCTTGGCTCTTGGCATCGCACTACCTCCTGCTCAAACCGACGGAGAAATTTCGCGGTTAGTCTAAGGCCGCTCCGATCAGTTCTGGGAATAGGGTCGCAGGGCCTCGGCGCGGCCGGTGCGGCGCAGCCGGTCGAGCGCGTGGCGCTCCAGCTGACGCACCGTCTCGCGGCTCGTGCCGAGCCGGCGAGCGACCTCGTCCAGTGGGCGCTGGTGGCCGTCCGTCAGGCCGAAGCGGAGCTGGATGACGCGGCGCATGCGGCCGTCGAGGCAGCGTAGGGCCTCGTCGACCTGGTCTTTGAGGTCCGATTCCAGGGCGGCCGCCGCGGGCGACTCGGCCTGCAGGTCCTCGATCAAGTGCCCGAGCTCTGTGTCGCCCTCCTCCCCGATCGGGGTCTCGAGCGAGATTGTGTCGCGGGCGGTCTGGCGCAGCGCCTCGACCTCGAGGGGGGTCAGGCCGAGCTCCTCGCCGATCTCCTCGTCCACGGGCTGTCGCCCGAGCGAGTCGCGCAGGCGGTCGGTGACGCGTACGAGCTTGTTGGTCTGGTCGCCGATGTGGATCGGCAGCCGGATCGTGCGGGCCTGGTCGCCGATCGAGCGCAGCACCGCTTGCCGGATCCACCAGGTCGCGTAGGTCGAGAACTTGAATCCTCGGCGGTAGTCGAACTTGGCGACCGCGCGCATCAGGCCGACGTTGCCCTCCTGGATCAGGTCGAGGAGCGGCATGCCGCGGCCCTGGTACTTCTTGGCGATGGAGACCACGAGTCGCAGGTTGGCCTCCGTCATCCTCCGGCGAGCCGCATCGGAGCCGGCCTCGATCTGCTTGGCGAGCTCGATCTCCTGCTCCTTGGTCAGCAGGGTGCCGCGGCCGATCTCGCGCAGGTAGGCGCCGAGAGCGTCGTCGGGATCAGCGCCGCCTTCCGCGGGTGCGGGGGCGGGCGGGCGCTCCTCCTCGAGGCCGGAAAGGACGTCCGAGATCTCGGGGGAGGGGGTTTCGTCGGCTTCGTCAAGCCACGGTGAATCGGAGGTCTGGAGTTGCATGCAGGTCTTTGTTACCGAGTAACAGGGCTTTTCAAACCCAGATCGCCCCCAAATATTTCGTTCCTGCTTTGATCTGGAGCATCCCAGAGAGCCTCGCGGCCGCGATCTCGCCCCACCTCGACGACGCCGTGTTCGGCTCCGCCGGCTTCGTACAGGCTCATCGCGGGGCCTTCGTGGTGACCGTGATGGCCGGCCGGCCCGCGCCCGGGAGGTTGACCGATTGGGACGGAAAGTGCGGCTTTCCTGCCGATTTCCCGGTCGACATCGAGGCCAAGCGCCGAGCCGTCGACGCGTATGCGTCCCAGCTGAAGGGACTCGGCGACCTGACCGACGACGCCTACAGCCCGGAGCGCTACTGGACGATGATGCGGACGTGAGCTGGGCAACGTTCGACGTGCGGACCCAACGCCGCGCGCACCTGGTGAACATCACGGAACGCGTTGCCGAGGCGGTCGAGAAGTCCGGTGTTGCCGATGGCGTGTGTCATGTCTTCGTTCCCCACACGACCGCGGGCGTGACGATCAACGAGGGCGCGGACCCCGACGTGGCCGGCGACATCGAGTCCCACCTCGCCGAGCTCGTGCCCAAAGAGGCGGCCTTCGAGCACGCCGAGGGCAACTCCGACTCCCACATCAAGACGGTGCTGGTCGGCCCTTCGTGCACCGCGCCGGTCCGGCAAGGGAAGCTCGCGCTGGGTACCTGGCAGGCGATCTTTCTTTGCGAGTGGGACGGCCCTCGGACGCGAAAGGTCGAAGTCGGGGTGACCCCGCTCTAGTTCACGAGCTCCAGCTCGCGCGCCGTGACTACCGCGTTGACCATGGTCCGCGCACCGAGCTTCTGGCTGATCGACCTCACGTGCGTGCGCACTGTCGAGTAGCTGATGCCGAGCCGGCTCGCGATCTGACGCGTGCCTGTGCCGTCGGACATGAGCTGAAGGACCTCTCGTTCTCTGGGGCTGAGGCTCGCGCGCATGTGCTCGCGGTCGCGGCCTTTGGCCATCAACCGCGCGACCATCGTCGGTGTGATCAGGCTCGCGCCGCGCGCGACCTCGCGGATGGCACGCAGAACCTCCATGGCCGGCGTCGACTTGTGCAGGTACGCGCTGGCGCCGGCCTCCACGGCCGCCAGCCGCGCGTCGTCGCTTTCGTCGCGGCTGAGGAAGACGAACCTCACGTTGGGGTAGACGGCACGCATTGCGATCGCGGCGTCATGGCCGGTGCCATCGTCCAGGTGGAAGTCCATGATCACAACCTGCGGCGCGAGACTCGGGGGCAACATCGACGCTTGCGCCACCGTCGTGGCCTTGCCGACCACCTCCATGTCCCTCTGCGCGTCGAGCAGCAGGCCGAGGCTCTCGGAGACGAGCTGGTGGTTCTCGACGATGATCACGCGGATCCGCTGACCTGTGGTCACGATCGCCGCGACGGGCGGCCTGGACTTGAGCTGGCTCATCGCAGTCCTATGAGAGCTCGGCCCGCCTCAAGACGTAGCGGGCCTCCAGCTCGACGACGACTCCAGCCACGCTCTCCTGCTCTTCGCCGCGCGCCAGGCGGAGCCGCTCGCGAAACGTTCCAAGCCAGCCCGAGATCTCCTCCAGGCTGTCGAGAGATGGGACGTACGGCTCGAGAGATGGCAAAGGGGCCCGGCCCTCCCTCCGGACCATGGCCCCTCGCCCTGTGGATGCCCCCCGGTGTGCTGATCGGCGCGCTCCGCTGCCGCCCGCAGCCATTGCCGCCGCTCACGATAGCCCCAGGTGCGTAACATTCGGGGCCAAAATTGGTGGCCAGTTTGACGGCTGCGTTGTAGAGTCAGATAGTGGAGGCGAGCTTGCGCGAATTCGAACGCGAGCCCCGGCGAAGATTCCCCGGCGAGGACATGACCACGTCGGTGCTTCCCGAGGTGGCCGGATGGATTTCCATCTACGAGGAGATGGCGTTGGTTCTCCGCTCGGTGATCTCGCGCGCCGACGGGAAGCCCGAGGGCGAACTGCTGCGGCAGGAGCTGCGGCAGATCGAGGACCGCCTCGGCGCCTGGCGTGACCGGCACGCCGAGCTGGCCGGCGTCGTCATCGACCGCAAGGAACACACCCTGACCTACGCGGGGAAGTCGCTGCGCCTGACGCGCCGGGAGGCCGACCTGCTCGACTTCCTGCTCCGCCATCCGCGCCGGCCGTTCACCAGCAAGCAGCTCGCCACGCTGGCCTGGCAGAACTCGGCCCTGTCCGACGCACAGGTCCGGACCTACATCATGCGGTTGCGGAACCGCCTCGCCGAGGTAGGTCTCGAGAAGGCGATCACCGTGGCGCGCAACCGCGGCTACGGCATCGCGGCATCGGTGGTCGCGGGGGCGGCGGAATGACCCGTCCGGCTCTGCGAGGGGGGGGGGAGTGAACGGCATCATCTCGGCAAGACTGCTTGTCCTGCAGTCGAAGCGGCTCATGCTGGCGTCTCTCGAGCGCCGGTTCGCGGACAGCAGGGCGCAGGAATTGAGGACTCGCTTGGAGGTTCTCAAGGGCGAGGCGGCAGTCGCCCACCACAATTACAAGGACGCCATGCTGCGGTATGGCGCCCCAGACCACGCCGGTTACTGGCTCGTGGCGTATACACGCCTGGTCGAGATGGGCAACGCCTTGACTCAGCAACTGACCGCAGCCGTGGCGGAGCTCCCCGCCGATGAGCAGTACGAAGCGTCGACCGACATCGAGATGCTCGAGCGCATTGTCGGGCGCTGGCGCGAAGGCGTGCGGGAGGCCATGGCCGAGTCGGTCGCCTAGCCGATCTTCAGGCCGGCACCGGCTTGCCGGTCGGAACCTCCTCCATGACCACGACGAGACCCGTCGAGCGGTCGCCGTCGGTCAGTGCGTGAACCAGCACGCGGCACCGGATCTGCTTGCCGCGGCGCGTGACGGCGTCGACGACGATCGTCTCGTGCAGCGGCGTGCCACGCAGCACGTGGCGGGCGACGTCGCGGATGCTCCTGGTCGGCAGGCCGATGTCGAGGTCGAAGAAGGGCTTGCCAACGACCTCGTCGGAACGCAAGCCCCACAGGTCTGCCGCGCGCTCGTTCCACACCTGGACGTTCATGTCTAAGTCCAGGACGGTGGCCCCGACCTCGATGTTGCCTGTGATGGCGGAAAGAAAGGTGTTCAGGCGCGCAACCTCATCAGTCCTCACGCGAAGGTCGGTGTTGATTGCCTGCAGCTCGGCATTGGTGGACTCGAGCTCCTCGTTCATCGTCTCGAGCTCCTCGTTGCTCGACTGAAGCTCTTCGTTCGTGGTCTCGAGCTCCTCGACGGTCGACTGCAGCTCCTCGTTCGTCGTTTCGAGCTCCTCGTTGCTCGACTGAAGCTCTTCGTACGCCGTCTCGACCTCCTGCTTCGATCGCTCGAGCTCTGAGCGCAGATGCGTCACGTTGGTGACGTCGACGAAGCTGACGCTGGTCCCGACGACCGATCCGTCGTCGTCGATCAGCGGCGCGACATGCACGTCGAAAAGTCGGACCGCGCCATCGGACAGCTGAAACTCGACGCCTGGGGTCGTCAGGGGCCGCCGCTCGCGGTAGACCCTTTCGATGGGAGTTCGTACGTCCATCGGCTTGTACGAGAGCTCGAGGTCCTTCAGCGGGCGGCCGATGTCACCAGGCGGGATGTCGAACATGCGTCTGGCTGCGGCATTCGCGGTGGCGACGACCCCCAGGGCGTCGATCACCAGTTGCGCGTACGGAACTCCCTCGGTCGCGAGCTCGCGAACTCGCAGCTGTCGCGCCACGTGGTTGCTCGCCTCGGCGCTTCCTGACTGTGCAAGGAGAATCAGGCGTTCGCGAAGCTGCAACCGCGCCACCTTGGAGAAGATGCGCTGCTTGAGGTCGACCGGCGCGAAAAGCGCGCCGTGCGTCAGGAGCATCTCGGCGCGGCCGAGGAAGAGATATCCGTCGTCGTTGAGGGCGTAGTGGAACCGGGCCAGGACGCGGCCCTGCGTTTCAGCCGTGAAGTACATGAGCGTATTGCGGCAGATCAAGAGATCGAGACGCGAGATCGGTGCGTCCTGCATCAGGTCGTGCCGGCCGAAGATGAGGGTCCTGCGGAGCGAGGACTTGAACACGAAGCGGCTGCCCTGTGGCTCGAAAAACTTCGCCTTGTACTCCTCGGGCAGCGTTTCGAGGTCCTTGGCCAGGTAGCCAGTGCGGGCCTTGTTCAGAGCGTCCTCGTCGATGTCGGTGGCGTAGATCTTGACCCGCCGGAGGAATTGCTCCGGCTCGAGGGCATCGCAGAGGAGCATCGCGATCGAGTACGCCTCCTCGCCCGAGGCGGTTCCACTGCTCCACACGCGAATGTGGCCCGGCTTGGCGACTATGCGGGGAACGATGTTGTCCCGCAGGTATTCCCAGGATTGCGGATCTCGGAAGAACTCGGTGACGTTGATCAGGATCTTGTCGAACAGGATCTGAAATTCGTCGGGATGGACCTGAAGGTAGTCCAGGTAGGCCGTGAAGTTTTCGATGTTCAGCTCGCTGCACCGCTTTGCGACTCGGCGCACGAGGCTGGCGCGCTTGTAACCGGTGAAGTCGACACCGCGCGATTCGCGGAGATACTCGATCAGGGTTTCGAATTGCGGACCGGCGTCCAGAGTCAATCGCGCACCTCACCCGCAAGCAGTGTGATCAGCGCACCTGGGATCTCGTCGATGGCAAGCACGAAGTCCACCGTACCGGTTCTAATCGCCGCCGACGGCATGCTGAAGAACTCGGACGTGGCCTCGTCCTGGACGATGACGGTCCCTCCGCGTTTCTTGATGGCGGTCACGCCCATCGAGCCGTCCTTCCCGGCTCCTGTGAGCACCACCGCGATGGCCCGCTCGCCGTAGGCCGCGGCCACCGACTCGAAGAGCAGGTCCGCGGATGGACGTACGAAATTGACGAGCTCGGTCTGGGTCAGGCTTATCGAGCCGTCGCGGTTGATCAAAAGGTGACGGTCCGGCGGCGCCAGGTAAACGTGACCGGCTTCGATGTGCATTCCCTCCACCGCCTGGTAGACCGCGAGGCTGGAGCGCCGCCCGAAGATCTGCGGCATCAGGCTGCGGTGACGCGGGTCCAGGTGCTGAACGACGACGATGGCGGCGGGGAAGTCAGCCGGAAGCTTACCGAGGATCTCTGTCAGCGCGAACACGCCGCCGGCCGACGCCGCGAACGCGACTATGTCGAAGGGCGGATCGGTCCTTCGGTGCGAGGTCGAATCAGTTGTGGGCACCGCGCCCGTTGCCGGCCAACTCGGCCAGGCGGAGCTTCCAGAAATCGCGCTTCTGCTCGAAGCGGGAGATCTGCACCTCGAGCAGGATGATGTCGGTGTCGCGAATCGCGCGCGCCACCATCGGCTCGGATTGCTCGGCGAAGCGGTGGCACAGCTCGAGAAGGTCACGCTTGAACGCGATCAGCCTGTCGTAGGTCTCGGTCCAGCGTCGTGCATCGGCCAGCGTGGCGGTCGACGGGTTCTCGCCTTCGAGGCGATAGCCCGGGTCGTTCATGCGCGCGAGGAAGCTGGTAGCGATCTGGTGCCGATCTCGCATGGGCCCTCCAGCCTTGGCCGCCACAGGTTGAAATCCTAGCGGCGCGAAATTACTTCGTAAATGAGCAACGTGCCCCCCTTCGAGCCTACGCTCCTGAGCGATCGAGGAGGAGCTTCCGGAGCACGTCGGCGTTCGTCGCCGAGCGCGACGCCGCGTTCACCTAAGATCGGTTCTGGTGCTGCGGCAGGGGAAGACGGCCGAGCCGGGAGATCTCGGCGGCCAGTTCGAGCTGTTTGTCAATCACGTCGTCGACTACGCGATCTTCATGCTGGATCCGTCGGGCGTGATCATCACGTGGAACCTTGGCGCCCAGCGCATCAAGGGATATTCGGGCGCCGACATCATCGGCAAGCACTTCTCGATCTTCTATCCCGAGGAGGACGCGCGCAACCGCAAGCCGGACTGGGAGCTCGAGGTCGCCAAGCGCGAGGGGCGCTACGAGGAGGAAGGCTGGCGGCTGCGCAAGGACGGGACGCGATTCTGGGCCAGCGTCGTGATCACGGCCATTCGGGACTCGTCGGGCAAGCTGCGCGGCTTCGGCAAGGTGACGCGCGATCTCACCGAACACCGTGCGCAGGAGATCCAGCGCAACATAGACCGCGAGCGCGAGGCCATGCAGCTCCGCGCGCACGCCGAGCGCATGGCGGAGCTCGAGCACACGAAGACCGAGTTTCTCAACCTGGCATCGCATGAGCTGCGTGGCCCGATGACGGTTCTGCGCGGTTACATCTCGATGCTGACCGAGGGGTCCATCCCCGACGAACAGGTGCCGGCGATCGCGCGGCTACTCGACGGAAAGCTCGGCCAGATGGACCGCCTCATCGAGCAGATGCTCGAGACAGCGCGGCTCGAGCAGGACAGCCAGCACGTGGAGATCGCCTTCGACCTCGGCGAGGTCGTGCAGGAGCAGATCGAGGTCTTCCGTCCGCTCCTAGACGGCCCGTTCATCACGGTCGACGCCGATCCACTTTCGCTCGAGGTCAGGGGCGACCCCGCACGAATCGGCGGCGTCGTCTCCAACCTGCTCGACAACGCCGTCAAGTACTCCCCCAACGGCGGCGAGATCAAGGTCGCGACCGGCCGCGACGAATCGGACGCCTTCGTCACGGTCGCCGATCAAGGCCTGGGCATCGCGACCGAGCATCTCTCGCGATTGTTCACGCGCTTCGGCCGCCTGCCGACCGAGGAGAACATGAGCATCCCCGGAACCGGGCTTGGCCTCTACCTCTGCAAGGAGATCGCGATGCGCCACGGCGGCGACATCACGGTGCGGTCCGAGCTCGGGGCCGGCAGCGCGTTCACGCTTACCCTTCCCGTGACCACACACCTGACCTGAGGAGGCGCACATGGATCTTCCAGCCGGAGTGAGCGCGCGCACAGTTCAGACATCGCGGTTGCGGATGCGTTACATCGAGTCGGGGCAACCGGACGGCATTCCCGTCGTCCTCATCCACGGCAACCTTTCAACCGGGCGATTCTTCGAGCACCTGATGCCGGGCGCTCCCAGCGCCTACCGACTCATCGCCCCCGACATGCGCGGCTTCGGCGACACCGAGCAGGTGCCCATCGACGCCACGCGCGGCCTGCGCGATTGGGCGGACGACACCTTCTCCCTGGTCGAAGCCCTTCGCGTCTCGCGGCCCGTGCACCTGGTTGGCTGGTCGACAGGCGGTGGCGCCATAGTCGACTACGCGCGGGAGCATCCCGTCGCGTCTCTCACCTTCATCGACCCGGTTTCGCCATACGGTTTCGGCGGCGTGCGCCTGGACGGCACACCGTGCTTCCCCGACTACGCGGGCTCAGGAGGCGGCACCGGCAACCTCGACTTCATGAAGCTCATCGCCGCGCACGACACTTCGTCGGACTCACCACTCAGTCCGCGCAGTGTCATGAACAGCTCGTACTGGGCGGCCGCGTTTCGGTTTCCCGGGCCGCATGAGGACATGCTGGTCGACGAGATCAACAAGTCGGTGACGGGAGACGACGGCTATCCAGGCGACTCCGTGCCGTCGGAGAACTGGCCGGGCGTGGCGCCGGGCACAAGGGGAATCCTCAACGCCCTCTCCCCCAAGTACTGCAACTGGTCCGACATCGTGGAGTTCTCGCCGAAGCCTCCCGTGCTCTGGACCCACGGGACCGCCGACATCGTCGTAGCCGACGGCTCGGCCTGGGAGATGGGCACCCTCGGCAAGTTGGGCTTCGTGCCGGGCTGGCCGGGAGACGACGCGTTTCCTCCGCAGCCGATGGTGACGCAGATCCGCAACGTGCTCGACGAGTACGCCAGGCGCGGCGGGTCGGTGCGGTCGGAGACGTTCGAAGGATCCGGGCACGGCCCTGTCGTGGACGCCTCGGACCGCTGGAGCAAGCTCTTCTTCGAGTTCCTCGCATCGGTGGAGGTGCCCGCCGCCGCCGTCTAGTTTTTTGACCTTGCCGGTTTGCCGGCGCGGTGCGAACATTGGTTCGTGGGCGACGACGTCTCGGACCTCGGGCTGAACACGGCCGACCCGGCCACGCTGGTCGTCGACCTGAACTGCGCGTTCGCTTCGATCGAGCAGCAAAACGACGCTTCCCTGCGCGGCCGCGTGCTCGCCGTCGCCGCCTACGCCATAGACGCCGCCACGATCGTCTCGTCGTCGCGCGAGGCGCGGGACCTGGGCATCAAGACGGGGATGAAGGTGTTCGAGGCGAAGGCGATCTTTCCCGCGGTCGTCGTGCGCGAGCCCAACCCTCCCCTCTACCGAAAGGCTTCGGACAAGCTGATCGAGATCATGGAGCGGCACAGCCCGGACGTGCTGCGGATGTCGATCGACGAGGCGTCCGTCAACCTGACGGGCACACCCAACCTTCGCAGGCTCGGCCCCGAGGGCGTCGGACGTGCGATCAAGCAGGCGATCCGCGCCGAGATCGGGGAGTGCGTGACCGCGTCAGTCGGGATCTCCACCTCGATCTGGATGGCGAAGCAGGCGTCGAACCTGAACAAGCGCGATGGCCTCGAGCGGATCGACCACACGAAACTCTTGTCGGTTTTCGAGCGGCTGCGCCTGACCGACCTCTCGGGGATCGCGGAGGCGTCAGCGCGTCGTCTGGCGCGAGCCGGCATCACGACCCCGGTGCAGTTCCTGCGCGCGACTGCGCCACGGCTTCGGCTGGCGGGCATGCACGCGGAGGTCGCTCGCGGTTGGAGCCTCCGACTTCGTGGCTTTGAGGTCGGCGGGTTCGAGCACGTCGCGCGCAAGAGCTACAGCCACTCGCACGTGCTGGCGCGCGCGACGGCGTCGCAGCGCGAGCTGGAGGAGCTGCTGATGAGGCTGTCGGACATGGTGGGCCGGCGGCTGCGGGCGGCGGGGCGGCGAGGTCGCGTCGTTTCCGTCGGGGTCGTGTACCGCCCGGATGCGGGCGGCTTTTCGCGGCAAGCGACGCAACCCGCTCCGGTATCGACCGGAGACGAGATCTACCAGGCGGCGCTGAAGCTGCTGGCGGCGCGAGATCCGCGGCTCACGGTCGGGACGCTCGGCGTTGGGCTGTCAGGCCTGAGCGACGACGATGCGGGCCAGCTGGACCTGTTCGGGGCCGGCACGCCGTCGCGGCGGCTGCGGCTCGAGGCGGCAGTCGACGCGCTTCGAGACAGGTTCGGCGAGGACGCCGTCCAGCGGTCTCGATTGCTGGGCCGGGCTCCGGTGGTTAGGGACAGGATCGCGTTTGGTAATACAGGACACCCAGATGAAGCCCGAGAAGGGAAGACGTCCTGACATCCTTGGGGAGAAGGAGCAGGACCGTTATGTGGCCCCTGACAAGGGGGAGGCGGCTGAGGCGGCTTGGGAGGGTGCCGACCTAGCGCGACCGATCGAAGGTGAAAATCCCGAGACCGACTCGCCGAATGAAGCACGCCACTGGGTCGCCGTGTACAGCAACCTGGTCGAGCTGGAGCAAAACCTGCTGGATCTTCTGGCGCGGATGATCCCCAACATGCCCCGCGACGCCCAGCGGGAGGCGGAGGAGACCAACCTGCCGGTGCTGGCGTCGCAGATCGAGAGGTTTCGGCACAGGCTGCAGTACTGGAGCAAGCGGCGGACGGAGCTGGACAAGAAAGGCCCGG
>DATEHC010000015.1:0-11703 GCA_035279785.1 Candidatus Dormiibacterota bacterium | reverse complement strand
GACGGCCGACTACTGGGTGTCGCGCAAGGTGGCGAGCAACGGAATCGTCTGCGTCGGTTATCAGAAGGTGAATGTCGGGCACCGAAACGCGGGCAGCGCCTGCGACATCCTGGTCAAGGAGGGCCTGCTCCAGTTCTGGGTAGGCAGCCAGCTGGTCAAGACCGAGGTGCGCGCCACCCAGGAAGTCGTTCGCAAAAAGAATGCCGAGGGTCAGGCCCCGCGGCGCTAGGTTTAGGAATGGAGTGACAAGCACCTACCGAACAACCCGAGTAAAGGAGCTACCGAAGACCCACAGCGGCTCCAACCCGCGATGGCTCTAGGTGCGCGCTTAGTCCGAGCTATCAGGTATTTCCCGGCCGGAGAACCCCGGATAGTCCGGACTATCCGAGGGTGAGGTGCGCGCTGAGGAACTCGAGGATCTTGCTGTTCGCCGTCACCTGGTTGGCCAGCATCGCCACCCCATGTCCCTCGTCCTCGAATATGAGCAGCTCCGCACCCGGGACCGCCTCCGCGATCTGGATGCTCTCCCCCACCGGCACCCGCGGGTCGTTGCGCCCGTGGATCACGAGTAGCGGCGCGCGGATCGTGCTCGCCCGATGCAAAGGGCTGATCTCGGTCAGGAAATCCTTCTCCGCACCTTCCGGGTCGCCGTATTCGCTCATCCGCAGCACACCTCGCCACGGCGGCATGTTGCGGAAGAAGGAGAGCCAGTCGGCGATGCCGACCGTCTCGACCGCGGCGTCCCACAGTCCTGGATCCTCGACCAGGACGGCAAGCGTCATGAATCCGCCGTACGAGCCCCCCATGGCGCCGGTGCGTGTGGCCAGTCCGGATTCCTTGAGATGCCGCGCGGCCTCGCATCCATCCTTCACGGAGTTCCACCGCAATGTCCTGTCATCGAGCCGCTGGTAGCGCAGGCCGTATCCCGTCGAACCGCGCACGTTGGGCAGGAAGACGTCGACCCCGATCGCATTCAGGAGATGGACCTGGGGCACGAAGATGCCGCGCCACTGTCCTTCCGGTCCGCCGTGGAAGTCCACCACCACCGGCCGCGCCGAGCCGTCGATCCGGTAGTGCAAAGACGGGATCTCGAGCCCGTCGAAGCTCGTGTACGAGGTCACGGCCGGTTCCACGAGTCCGTCGGGCACGTCCGCGGTGAACGTCCAGCGCTCACCAGATGGCAGCTCGTAGATCTCCGCCGGCTGTGTCGGCCGCTCCCAGCTGACGAAGAGACGCGAGCCATCAGGGCTCCAGCGGACGTGATAGTCGGAGTCGCCCGAGTGGTCAGAGACGACCGTCCCCGCGGGCAGCCGCATGCGCTCGAGCTCGCGGCCCGAAGCGATGTCGATCACGCGGATCGAGTCGTAGATGCCCTCGTTGACGACAAGGGCCGCGCGTTTGCCGGCCGGGTCGACGGCGACGCCCTCCAGGTCTCTGTCCTCGTTGAACAGCCAGCGCCCAATTTCGTCAGTACGTGAGGGGTCGATCAACGCCAGGCCGAAGAAATCGCGACCGCCCTCGGTCACGACGAGGATGCCGTCGTCGAGCCACTCGACCGGCAACACGCGCAACGCGGACGGGAGTAGACGCGTCAGCTTGCCCGAGCGCTCGAGGATGTAGCCCTCGGTCGGCAGCCCCATGCTCTTCACGACCATCGCGCGCGATCCGTCGGGACTCCACGCGCCCCACAGCCAGAAGCCACCGGGCTTCGCCCATTCGGTCAACGCGCCGGTCGCGAGGTCGATCTCGCCGAGCACCATGTCGGCCTGGCCGCCCGGGTTCCAGCCGAGGCCCGCGCGGCGATGCTCCGGATGCAGCGTCACCGACTGGTGGATGGCCTTGGGGTCATGGGTGAGTCGGCGGTAAGAACTGCCGTCGACGATCCCAAGCTGCCACACCTCGCTGCCGCCCAGGTCCTCGCGCACCAGCAGCCCGAGTGGCGTGTGCGCGTGGGGCACCATCCTCGTCTCGCTTTCGACCACACGGATCGGTCGCTCACCTGCAGCGGTTTGCCGGTAGACCTGCACGTGACCCTCGCGGTTGGACGCGAAGTAAACGGCGCCGTCCGCCGCCGGCAGCGGCCGCGTCGACCGCGACACCGAGAGGAGGCGCTCGATCCTCGCGCGGTCGGTGGCCTCCAAAACGCTCACCTCCAAGACACTACGATCTTCAGGTTGGACGCGAACGAGCGCGCTCGGCTCATCGAGAGATATCGCGACGGGTACCGCGCGATCGCGGAGGCGCTCGACGGCATCACCGACGAGGAGCTGGACCGCTCGGTCGAGGACGGCTGGACGCCGCGACAGATCGCGCATCACCTTGCCGACAGCGAGATGGAAGGCGCCACGCGAATTCGCAGGCTGCTCGCGCTTCAGTCGCCGACGATCCTCGGGTACAACGAAAAGGATTTCGTCGTGCTCGCGAGCGACCGGCCCATCGCGCCGTCGCTCCAGGCGTTTCGCTCGGCGCGCGAAACCAACGTGCAGCTGCTCGAGCGCATGACCGACGACGACTGGCATCGCATCGGAAACCACACGGAGTACGGTGCATACAGCCCCGAGAACTGGCTGAGCGTTTACGTCTCGCACGCGCACGACCACGCTGCGCAGATCCGCCGCGCACGCGGAAAGTAGAAGGTGGCGACGACGCAATCGCTTAGGGACGCCGCGCTCTCGCTTGCGCAATCACGGCAAAGGCAAGACCTCGACGACCTGATCGAAGAGCTGAGGATTCCCTCGATCAGCTCGCTGCGCGAGCATCGTGCGGACTGCCTTCGCTGCGCGCAATGGCTTGCCAGGCGTTTCGAGGCACTCGGATTCAAGGTGCAGGTCGTCGACGTGCGCAAGGACGGATTGCCCGTGATCGTCGCCGACTGGCACGGCCGGCCTGGCAAGCCACACCTCACGATCTACGGCCATTACGACGTTCAGCCGGTCGATCCGATCGAGCTGTGGAAGTCGCCGCCGTTCGATCCGGCGGTGCACGACGGCGAAGTCTGGGCCCGCGGCGCTGCGGACAACAAGGGCAACCACATGGTGACGATCAAGGCGGTCGAGCATCTCTTCGCCGCCGGCGGCCCTCCGGTCAACCTGCGCTTCCTGATCGAGGGCGAGGAGGAGATTTCCGGTCGCTCGCTGCCCGAGTACCTGCGCGCTCACGGCTCGCAGCTCGCGACGGACGCCGTCCTCGTGTGGGACAGCGGGCTGGACGAGGAGGGTCATCCGACCCTGGCGACGTCTCTGCGCGGCCTGCTTTACGTCGAGATCCACGCGCAAGGGCCCGCGATCGATCTCCACTCGGGCACCTTTGGCGGCGTCGCGCCCAACCCGATCAACACTCTCGCGCAAGTCATCGCCGACCTGAAAGGCCGCGACGGGCGGGTCACCATCCCCGGCTTCTACGACGCCGTCCGGCCGCCAAGCGGCGAAGAGCTCGAGGCGTGGCGGAAGATCGACGGGCGCTACACCGAGAACGTCAAGCGCATGATCGGGTCGAAAGAGCTCGAGGGTGAAAGCGGCTTTCTCGCTCTGGAGCGCGCCGGGAGCCGCCCAACGCTGGACGTCAATGGGATTCTTGGCGGCTTCACCGAGGAAGGACAGAAGACCGTCATCCCAGCCCACGCGTTCGCGAAAGTCAGCATGCGACTGGTGCCCGACCAGGACCCCGACGAGATCTTCGATGCGCTCAGCGATCACGTCGCAACGCTCTCGACGCCGGGTGTGGAGCTGAAGGTCGTCAAGCTCAGCAGCGCGCCGCCGGTGACGAGCGGCGTGGACAACCCCGCCGCGCGTGCGTTGCGCGAAGCGTTCAAGGCGGCTTTCGGCAAGGACACCGCGCTCATCCGCGTGGGTGGCTCGATTCCTGTCGCCGTCGACTTTCAGCAGGCGGTCGGTGCGCCGGTGGTGATCAGCGGCATCGCCCAGGCCGATTCCGCGATCCACTCGCCCAACGAGCACTTCGTGATCGAGAACTATCACCGCGGCATCGAGGCGGTGATCCGCTTCATCTGCGGCTTCGGCGGAGGGTGAGCCCCGGCTCCGCTTCTATTCGGCGGGAAGCAGCTCGAAGGTCGCGGTCTCTGCCGGGGTCGGAGCCTCGCTCGGATCCGACTGTTTGACCTGCCCGCCGTACTTGGTGCGGTAAAGAGCAGACACTCCTCGGGCTTCCGCCGGCTCGGTGAGGTGGCGCGGCTGGACCTGTAGCTTGCGACCGGCCATCGCGAGCTCTCCCGCTCCAGCCGCCACGAGGTTCTGCGCCCAGTCGCGGTTCATGCCGGCGCCCGACCGGATGTAGACACGCTTGCCGTCGCTTGCGATCCAGAGGACGACGCGGTGTGCCTTTCCTGTCTTCCGACCACGCGTGGTCAGCAATACCTCTCGCTCGCCTGCCGCGGCCTCGAACACGTCACGCGAAAATGCAGCCATTCCGCTACGATCCGCCCGCCATGCGCGGGCGGGTCCTGGTCCTGTTCACCACTTCCATCGCCGGTCTCCTCATCATCGGATCGAGCCTGCTCTTGCTGTTCAACAGCCCTGTGGGCGTGCCCAATTCCTTGCTCGACGGATTGCGCCTGGGCGCAGCTCCCGTCGACAACAAGGGCCACCTCTACGTGCTCGACGGCTGGGGCGCCATCCATCCGGTCGGCGACGCGCCGGCGCTGTCGACCACCGCCGCGTGGCCGGACAAGGACATCGCGTTCAGCCTCGCCCTTTTTCCGGACGGCACGGGCGGTTACGTGATGGACGGATGGGGTCAGCTGCATGCCGCCGGATCGGCGCCGAGCGTCGACAGCCACGTCTACTGGCCGCACTGGATCGGCGCGCGCGAGATCGTGATGGCCCCGTGGTCGTCGAGCTCGAGACCCGCGGGCTACCTGCTCGACGCCGATGGCGGCGTCCATCCATTCGGCGGCGCCCCGGAAGTCAGCGGGAACGCACAGTGGCCGAGCCAGGGCATCGCGCGCGGCATCGTCCTCACGCCGGACAGCACACCGAACGCGGTCGCGGGCTACACGCTCGACGGGTTCGGCGGCGTGCATCCCTTCGGCGGAGCAAGGCCGGTGGTCGGCGCGACCCGCTGGCCGGCAGACGTCGCGCGCGGCATCGTGCTGACCCGCGGTACGAACGGCCTCTTCGTCGACGGCTACACGCTCGATTACTCGGGCGGCATCCATCCGTTTGGCGGCGCCCAGGCGGTCACGCCGTCCGCGACGTGGCCGGGACAGGACATGGCCGACTCCATCGTCTCGTGGACGGCGGCACCCGCGGGAGATCCGGGCGGCTGGGTCCTCGACCGCCACGGCGACGTCCACCCGTGGGGCAGCGCGCCACCGCTCTCTCCGACGAAGACCTGGCCCGGTTGGGACATCGCGCGCGGCCTTGCGGGCGCGGGCAGCGGCGGCGGCAGCACCGAACGCACGATCCTCGACGCGCAGCCGCTGTCCAACGACTGGGGCTCTTACTACAACCAACGCGACACGCGGTGGGCGTCAGCGGACGTCGGCGCCGCCACGTATCCCGTGTGGCAGATCGGCTGCCTGCTCTCCGACCTCGCGATGGTCTACTCGCACTTCGGATTCCGCTCCGTGACGCCCGGCACGATCGCGGCGCACACGGAGTGGTTCAACGGCAACGGAGCGATCTTCAACTCCGCGCTGCGCATTCCCGGCCACACGACGAGCATCGTCGACAGCCCATCCGGGTCGTGGATCCGCGCGCAGGTCGCGGCCGGACATCCCGTTGTGGTCGGGATGAACCTTCCAAGCGGGACGACGCACTTCGTCACGCTGACGGGGCTCGACGGCGCCTCCGACTACTGGGTCAACGATCCCTGGGAGCAGAACGCGATGCACGTCACGTTTTCAGGCGACTGGTTCACGCGCGGGCCGATCTACGAGGCGATCGTCTTCTTCTAGACGGTCATCTCGAATTTATCGGCGCAGCCGATCGGCGCGACGTCCGTCCCATCGAAGTGGACCGGCTCCCAGGCTTGCGTCGCCCGTGTCTCGTTGAGGCGCGGCCAGACGCCGGCGGTGCCGCCGCGGAGCCAGCGGTCGCTGCTCCAGAGGTACACACCCGGCGAGACAACGTCGACCTCGTTGGGCTGGCCCCCGCACGAGTCGCGCGACACCGTCCCCTTGTAGGTCCAGGGTCCCGCGGGTGATGGGGACTGCTCGATCGCCGTGCCTGTGCCCACGCAGTAGGGGCAGCGAGGCAGGCTCATGGCGATGTAGTAGCGGCCGTCGTGCTCGAACTCCGTCGGGGACTCGACGCCCGCCCAGGGAGCGACCTGCGGGTAGTTCATGATCTCCGCCGGCATGCCATCGCCGCTGGTGAAATCGTTGTTCAGCTTTTCGTGGAGAAGGCGCCCACCGCGGTTCCAGACGAGCCAGCCGGTGCCCTGCGCGTCCACGAAGAGGCCCTGGTCACCGTCCTGCGTGCGGTTGTTGCCCCGCCAGTCGGGGATGTCCTCATCCTCGAGGTCAGGCTTGGCGACGAGCGCGAACGGCCCGATTGGCGAAGAGCTCGTGAGCACGCGGTAGCCGTTGCCGCCGAAGCTCGGCGTGTTCAGCCACAGCACGTATAGACGTGTGGCGGGGTTGAAGACGACCTTCGGCCTGAAGCAGCCGTTGCCCTGAAGCCCGTCCTGACGCATGCACAGGTCCTGCCACAGCTGCGTCGAGGCGTCGAAGAGCGGCCACGGGCCCTGCCAATTCGTGAGGTCGGGCGAGCGGTAGACCTGGGCGCCGCAGTACGGGGTCGTGGGATCGGTCCAGCGGAATCCGCACGCATACGTCTCCCCGTACCAGTAGAAGAAACCGTCCTGCGCGCGGAGGATCGTCCCGCCATGGGCGTCGACGCGGTTGCCGGATGCGGTGAAGCGGACGCCGTTGTCGACCAGAATCCGCAGCACCGAGTCCGGAGCGATGGTCACGACCGCGCTCAGGCATGCCGCGACCAGTCCAACAAAGCCCGACAACATGCTCCGCGGCAGCCGCCCCATTGCGTGAAAGGCATCGGACGATAGGGAGCGCGCGGCGCGTTTGCGGCGAGGTCTTGGTTAAGACTCTCGATGTTGTGTCAGCTCGCGGCGCCTGACAGCCAGCTCAAGAGCTCGGGTCGGAACAGCACGAAGATGCCGAGCAGCGCGACCACCGTCCCGGCGGCCCATGCCACCCACACCCCTCGACTCCAGTTCTTTTCGACCAGAAAGACGAGCGCGAGGACAGCCATCCACGTGAGGTTCATGAGGCCGACGACCACGAGCACCGTCATCAACGCCCAGCAGCAGCCGAGGCAATACGCGCCGTGAGAGATGCCGGCGCGGACGGCCGAGCGCCATCCGCCACCGAAGTCGTGCTGAACGATAAAGCCGAGCGGAGAGCGGCAGGCCGTCAGGCATTTGCCCTTCCACGGCGTGAACTGATACAGGCCCGCGAGGATCAACGCGCCGCCTCCCACCCACGCCGTCCACGCGCCGCCGTTGATCCGGGCAAATGCGAGCAGGGCTATCAGAGGGACGATGCCGGCCGCCGTCCACACAACCAGGTAACCGGCCATGAACGCGGCCGTCGGCAGCCAGCCCTCCCCACGCTGCTGCACCACCATTCGGTGGGCGAGCACCATCGGCGCGACGGTGGGAAACATCATCGCGACCATCATCGAAAGCCACATCGCGAGGAAAAGCGGGACCGTCATCGGCATCGGCATCTGCACGCCGATCTGACCGAGGCCGCTGGCCATGCCCGACATGTCCCGTGAGTAGTGGATGGTCAGCAGCCAGCCCGTGGCGGCCAGCGCGAGCAGCGCCCCGACCACGAGGACGGTCGTCCGTCTTTCCAGCAGCGCGTAGGCGGAAACCGGCCTTTCCACGGCTCCATAATTTCATGACCGTGGGTTGGACGATCAAGGGCCAGGTGGTCATCGCCTGCAACTGCGACTACGGGTGCCCGTGCAACGTGAACGGGCGACCGACCACGGGCAAGTGCGAGGGCGGCTGGACATGGTCGATCGAGAAGGGCGCGTACGGCGACGTCTCGCTTGACGGTCTGAACCTCGGGCTGTACTGCAACTGGCCGGCAGCGATCCACGAGGGCGGCGGAGTCGCTGTGTATTTCATCGATTCGCTCGCGGACGCGGCGCAGCGCGATGCCCTCCAGACCATGCTCGAGGGAAAGGTCGGCGGTCCGTGGGCGATCTTCCGCAACACGTTCCGCGAGCTATACGGTCCGCGCTTCGTGCGATGGAGCGTCGAGGGCGACGCTTCGCTGCCGCGGATTGTTGCTGAGGACGCTATCGAGGTCGAGACTCAGTACATCCGCAACCCGGTCACCGGGGAGACGATCCATCCGCGGATCGTGCTGCCCGAGGGACTGGTCGTGAAGGAGGCGGCGCTGACCGCGAGCAAGCGATTCGCGGTCAAGGACCAGCACGTGAGCTACGACCACTCTGGGAGATACAGCGCGGCAGGTTTCTACCAGTACTTCGGGCCCTGAGTTGACGCCGCCGCCCGCGTCCCCGTCCGCGCTGGGTGATGTCGAGCGGGCGGTTCTGGAAGCCGGGTTGCGAGCGCCAAGCCCACACAACGCCCAACCGTGGCGTTTCCGGCGAGTCGGAGCCGGCGCGTTCGATCTTCTGTACTGGCATCAAGACAAGCTCCTTTGCGACCCGGACGACAGGGATGCGTACCTCGCGATCGGAGCGCTGCTGGAGTCGATGCGCTTGCGTTCCTCGCAGGCAGGCGCGGACCTGCGCTTCGCGCCTGCTTTTGAGTCGGAGGCGGAAGGTGTGCGGGTTGGACGCATCGAGATCGGCGGAACCGCCGAGACCGATCCGCTGGCGGCGCAATTGCCATTGCGTCGCACCAACCGCCAGCCTTACGGGCGCGCCAAGCTGCCCGGCGCACTCCAGTCAGAGCTGGCCGAGCTCGGCTGCCTGTTCTTCGATTGCGACGAGATGGCGGGCCTGGTCGACCGGGCGAGCGTGCTCGCGTGGAAGGACCGCAACTTCACAACCGACCTGAGCAAGTGGACGCGTTTCACGGCCACGGCCGACGACGGAATGACGTGCAGGATGCTCCGGCTCAACGTCATCGATCAGCAGTTCCTGAAGCTCGCCCTGCGACTCGGCACCTTGCCTGGATGGCTCGCGCATCTATACGCGCTGCGGGACGTCTATCTCACCAGGATGAGTGGCGCGATGGCCGTCATCACGGCGAGGGACATGAGTCCGGTGACGCTCCTCGATGCGGGCCGCAGATTGATGCGCTCGTGGCTCGTCATCACCGCGCGCGGGCACGCGTCGCATCCGATGTCCATCGTGATCGACCAGTCGACCAAGGACGAACTCGCGAGACGAATCGACCATCCCCTGCCGGTCGCGATCTTCCGCGTCGGTCGCACGCCGAAACCGGCCGAAGACAGCGGCCGTCGCAAGCTCGAGGCTCTGCTCATCCCTTGAGCTTCCTGCACTGGCGATCCCGCACCGCGCTCCTGGGGCTCGACATCGTCAGGCCTGTCTTTCTCCGCAGCTACCCGGTGTTCCTCGTCACGAGCACGCTGTCCTCGCGACCGCTCGAGCAGCTGAGCCCATACGCGTCGTGGCGCGCCGCGCAGCAGGCGAAAAAGCACGTACCCGCGTACCAGCAATTCCTTTCGGCACAGGGCTATCGCGACGATCCCCGTATCGGGATCCCCGACCGGTTCAAGCTCCTCCCGACGATGGACAAGGACAACTACATCAAGGCCTATCCGACGGAGTCACGTTGTCGCGGAGGCCGAATCCCGTTGCGCTTCACCCAGATCGACGAGTCGAGTGGATCGTCAGGCCGTCCGTACAACTGGGTACGGCCCCAGCGCGAGCTTCACAACATGCACCTCGAGATGAGTCAGTTCATTCGCTACCTCTTCGGCGAAAACCTCGTCGTCATCAACGCGTTCTCGATGGGCGCCTGGGCGACGGGCATGAACGTCGCCGAGGCACTGCGACGAGTGGCGATGGTCAAGTCGACCGGACCCGACCTCGACAAGATCATCGACACGCTCGAGTTCTTCGGTCCCGGATATCGCTACCTGATATGCGGCTATCCGCCCTTCTTGAAGCACGTGATAGACGCCGGAAGCGCCAGGGGCGTCGATTGGTCGCGGTACAGGATCGGGGCGCTGGTCGGCGGCGAGGCGATCAGCGAAGAGATGCGCGAGTACATCGAGCGATGTTTCCGGCCGGTCTACTCCGCGTACGGCGCGAGCGATGTCGACATGGGAATCGCAGCGGAGCTTCCACTGACGGTCTGGATGCGCCGAAAGGCTGCATCCGACGAATCGTTGCGGCGGGCGCTGTTCGGGTCCGAAGACCGTTTCCCGATGCTTTTTCAGTACAACCCGGTCGACTACAACATCGAGACGAACGACGCCGATGAGCTCATCATCACGGTCAACCGCGAGAAGGCGCTTTCACCTCGGATCCGATACAACCTGCACGACGCCGGCGGAACGATCACGTACGCCGACGCGATGAAGAAGCTCGCCACCGCCGGCCTTCTAGGAGAGAGCGAGCGCGTCCTTGGGGGGCAGCCCCGGTGGCGGATGCCCTTCCTTTACCTGTTCGGGCGGTCGGACTCGACTGTCAGCTACATGGGCGCAAACATCTATCCAGCCGACGTCGAGAAGGCGATCTTCCAATCTGCGGCCGACCACGAAAGGTTCGGCGCCTTCTGCGTCGAGATGATGGCAACTGGCAAGGCGCACGAGGAGCGGCCGTACGTGCACGTCGAGGCGTTGCGGCCCCTCGACGAATCGGTCGCGCGAGACGAGCTTCGCAAGCGCCTTGTGAGTCACCTCGCGTCCGTCAACCGCGATTTCCGCACCGCGCTGTCGGAGGACTTGACTGCCGGTGATATTCAAGTGATGTTCCATCAGCCAGGCACCGGCCCGTTCGCGGCGAACAGCTCCCGCATCAAGCGGGTGTTCAAGGTCGAGCGGGCAGCCAAGGAGGTTGCGGAATGACCCGACGCAACAGGTTTCGGGGCAAGGTTCGCTACTTCCGGCCCGAGAAGGCAAGCGGCCTCGCGGTGATCGACGTTCCATCCGCCGTGACCGTCGAGCTCGGCGGCTTGAAGCAGATGAAGGTGCGAGGGACGCTCAACGGCGTCGAGTTCGACTCCAACACGATGCCGGCCGGTGGTGGCGTGTTGGCGCTGAGCGTGAACAAGAAGCTTTTGGAAAACGCCGGTCTCGCGGTCGGGGATTCCGCGACCGTAGAGATCGAGAGAGTCTAGGACGTGCGCGTGAAGTCCTTCGTCCGCGCCGGACTGGTCCTGTCCGCGGCGGTCGTCCTGTACATCCTCATCATCTGGCCGGGAGGGTTGATCGCCGGCTGACCCGGTCGCCGCAGTCGACTCAGTTCAGCGCATCAGGAACGAGCCCACTCGGAGCCACGCTCGCAGCGGGCAGCGAGTCAGGGCCGCTACCAACGCGGTTGGCCGCTTTCACGTAGAACCTGTACGAAACGCCCGGCGTAAGACCCGCGACCGTGACCGTCTCGGGCGCGGGGAATCCGGTAAAGGTCATCTGCTGGGAGCGGACTGAGCCGGCGTAAATCGTGACCGTGTAAGTGACGACCGCCGCGCCACCGTCCCAGGCCGGCGCGGACCAGCTGAGCTTCACCAGGCCCGGACCAGGCACGGCCGTCACGACGGACGGTGCAT
>DATEHC010000014.1:0-3643 GCA_035279785.1 Candidatus Dormiibacterota bacterium | reverse complement strand
GCGCTCCGGGGGCGTCGATCACCCAGGCCCTCGACGTTGCGTCGCGTGACCGAACGTCGCTCCGCCATCCGCCGGTCGACCGCGACGGGAAGCGTCGCCAGCCGCCTGTCCGCGATGCGGCGGTCGGCCCCAGATCGTCGGTCGGAAACTCGTCGGTCTTCCACGTGCTGCGAGTGGAGACCCTACGGTCGATTGGGGTTCGTGGGCAATGGGACGTTCAGCCCATGCCCGGTCAGCGCAGGATCTCGACGAGCATGACCCACGCGCCGACGATCGAGACGGAGATCATCGCCAATAGGGCCGGAACGACCCAGTAGAGGCCGCCGCCCGTCTGCGTCAGCAGGCTGACGGCTCCAACGAGCAGGAAAACGGGACCCGTGTGTGCGCCGACGATGCGCGACATGAAGGCGCGACGGGAGAGGCCGAGCGCCTTGCGGTCTGTCCGCATCTGGATACGACCAGTCACCACGGACACCGCGACAGCGATGACGATCATCTCGATTGCGGCGACGGCGATTGGCTGGCCGGGCATGAGGAGCAGCGTGGAGAGGATCAGCGCCGCGCTCAGGACGACAATGACCTCGATCGCACGGGCGACGAGGCCTGGGTTGGCGATGATCTGCTTCAGGTTTATCGAGAGGGCGACGAAAAGGAGACCGGTCAGGGCGGCGGCCGCGCTTGCGGTCGCCGAGAAGGCGAGGCCCCAGGAGGATGGCGAGTACGCGTCCACGGCGGTCGCTAATCTAGCTCGGCGTCGGGGATGTACGGGAGCTGGTGCTCCCCGCGGTCTTCAAAACCGTCTGCGGGGCGCTGCTGAGGCGTCCTGGGTGGGTTCGATTCCCATCCATCCCCGCCAGATTTCATTCGCGAATCCTTGCTTGACAGTTGGCTGTTGGCCACAACTTGGACCGACCTAACTTTGAAGCGCGGCAACAGGCGCGACGACCGATTGCTCCCGTAAGGTCGGACACCCATGCGTAGCTCGATGTCTCGCGCTCCCTCCATCCTCATTCGGCGCCGAGAGATCGACTACGCCCGCTGCGCCAGCTGCTTCTGTAGCTAGCCGCCCGGTCTAACCCGACGGCCCTTTTGGGGTCGTCGTTTTGTTCGGCTCTGGCTACATCAATGCGGAGGCGCATACCTAATTGCCATTCCAAGACTCGTCTGACAATCGCGTAAACCCTCAGTGGCCCAGACGGCGGCGCTGGTTTGTCCAGTCTCTCGCCCTGGCCCGAAGGGAACTAGCTTTTCTCGCCGCGGCGATCGCCGAATTGCACAGCGACCGAGCTTTTTGGCCGCGGAGATAGTCAGGCATGTGCAAGGTCTGCGGCTGCACGCCGACGCTTGAAGGGTTCTCGAAGAACGAGTCCATCAAGGCCGGCAGCGACCACTTACGCGGTCACATCGCCGATGAGTTGCTCGAGGACACACCTGCGTTCAGCGAGGAGTCGGAGCAGCTGCTCAAGTTCCACGGCATCTACCAGCAGGACGACCGCGACCGCCGCAAAGAGGCCCGGGCTAGAGGACTCGACAAGCATCACCAGCTGATGATTCGCACGCGGATCCCCGGCGGCGTCGTTTCCGCCGACGCTTACCTGGCGCACGACGACATCAGCGAGCGGTGGGCCAACGGCACGCTTCGGGTCACCACCCGGCAGGACTTCCAGCTTCACGGCGTGCTCAAAGGCGACCTGAAGAAATCAATCGCCGCCATCAATCACGGCCTGCTCACAACCCTTGGGGGTTGTGGCGACGTCGAGCGAAATATCATGTGCTGCCCGGAACCCAGGTCGGACGCCTTCCACGCCGACCTGCAGCAGTCGATCTCGGCGCTCGTCGCTGCGCTGGCTCCGCGCACAGGCGCGTACCACGAGATCTGGCTCGATGGAGAAGTGGTCGACACCTCCGAGCCTGAGCTCGAACCGCTGTACGGCGAGCAGTACCTCCCCCGCAAGTTCAAGACCACGGTCGCAATCGAAGGCGACAACTGCGTCGACGTCTACGCCCACGACCTGGCCCTGGTCGCCATGCGCGGTTTGGATGGCTCGATTCGTGGATTCAACGTCCTGGTCGGCGGGGGTCTGGGTCGGACCCACCACAAACCCGAGACGTTCGTGGCCGTCGCGCAGCCGCTTGGATTCGTCGAGGCGCACCAGGTGGTCGACGTTTCGCGGGCGGTGATCGAAGTCCAGCGCGACTACGGCAACCGGACCAACCGCAAGCACGCCCGCTTGAAGTACACGATCGCCGATCGAGGACTCGCCTGGTTTCGCTCCGAAGTGGAAAGCCGCATTTCGTTCAAGCTGCAGCCGGCCGAGAGCTTGCGGTGGGAACCCGTCGACGATCACCTCGGCTGGCATGAACAAGGCGACGGGCATCTCTACGTCGGCATCTTTGTCGAGAACGGCCGCATCGCGGATGCCGGCGATGTGCGTATGCGGACCGGGCTGCGCCGCATCGTCGAGGAGATCCGGCCGCAGATTCGCCTGACTGCGCAGCAGAACGTGATCCTCGCCAATCTCGAGCCGGCGCACCGCGCCCGCGTCGAGAAGTTGATGGCGGAGCACGGGATTCCCACGGTCAAGTCGATCCCGCGCGCCGTCCGGCACGCCATGGCGTGCCCGGCCATCCCGACCTGCGGACTCGCAGTTGCCGAGGCGGAGCGGGCGCTCCCCGGACTCATCCGCGAGATCGCCGGCGTCCTGGACGAGCTTGGGCTTGCGGACGAACGGATCAGCTTCCGCATGAGCGGCTGCCCCAACGGCTGCTCGCGCCCCTACCTCGGCGACGTCGGGTTCGTCGGCACCACGCTCGGCAAATACGACGTGATGCTGGCCGGCGATTTCGACGGGACGCGCCTGAACCGCGTTTTTGCGCCGAACGTGCCCATCGGTGAGATTCCGGCGTTGCTGCGCCCGATCTTCATCGAGTTTCGGTCGCGACGAGCGCCCGGCGAAGGCTTCGGCAACTGGGTGGAGCGGATCGGGTTCGACGCGCTTCGAGGACGAGTGGAGCAGACGGCATGATCGCGACCAGCGCCGAGCCCGAGGCCGTGCTGCGCTGGGCTCTTGAGAGCTACTCGCGCGTCGCGATAGTGGCGAGCTTTCAAGCCGAGTCGTCGGTGATCATCGACATCGCGTCCCGAATTCGGCCCGACGTCCGAGTGCTGACGCTCGACACGGGCCGGCTGCCCCAAGAGACGCACGACATGATCGACAGCGTCCGCGACCGCTATGGGATCGAAGTCGATGTCATCACTCCGGATCCAAGGGATGTGCAGGAGATTGTCGGAGCGCACGGCACCAACCTCTTCTACACGTCGGTCGAAAACCGGCGTCTGTGCTGCGAGGTCCGCAAGTCGCGACCGCTAGCCCGCGCTCTGGAGAATCTCGACGCCTGGATCACCGGGATCAGGCGTGACCAGGGACCGACGCGCGCGGGTACGCAGGTCGTAGGCATCGACGACCAGCACGGTGGGATCGCAAAGATCGCTCCGTTGGTGGATTGGTCAAAAGCGCAGGTGTGGGACTACATCCGCAAGAACGACCTCCCATACCACTCGCTGTACGACCGTGGCTACACGTCGATCGGATGCGCCCCGTGCACGCGGCCGACTGCCATTGGGGAGGACGAACGTGCCGGC
>DATEHC010000013.1:0-23403 GCA_035279785.1 Candidatus Dormiibacterota bacterium | reverse complement strand
GGCCGTGGGTCCGATCCGCTCGTGCGCCAGAAGGTCGCACAGCACACGATCGAGGCCCGGGCCCTGCAGCTGAACGGCTATCGGGCGGTGACGGCGGTCAAGCGCAGCGGCATCCCTGGACCCGAGGGCTCAATCCTCAAGCTCATGTGGTCCGAGCTCAATCAGCGGATGACCGAGACCGCGATGGAAGTCGGGGGGCCGGGGTCGCAGGTGGGCGATGGCGACGGCTGGAAGTACCAGTTCCTCCGCGCACGCGCGAACACGATCGAGGCGGGTACGTCCGAGGTGCTGCGCAACATCCTGGCCGAGCGAGTTCTCGGCCTGCCCAGGAGCCGCTGAAGGGGCTGCAATTCGGGCGCGCTGCTTCGGATAGTCCGGCCAATCAGGCAGTCGAGGCGGTCAAAACCGCGGATAGTCCGGACTATCCGGGGAAGAGGTCCGCGAGTCGATGACCAGCACGACCTAGACTCTCGCTTCGTGGACTTCGCGTTCTCCGAGGAGCAGGAGATGCTCCGCCGCTCCGCGCGCGAGTTCCTGGCCAAGGAGTGCAGCCCAAAGACAGTTCGGCGTTTGATGGAAACCGAGGACGGCTACGACGCCGCATTGTGGAAGAAGATCGCCGACCTCGGCTGGACCGCGCTGGGCATACCAGAGAGCTATGGCGGCGTCGGCTCGTTCCTCGACCTGGTAGTCGTGCTGGAGGAAGCCGGTCGCGCCCTCTTGCCCGGCCCTTTCTTCTCCACGATGGGCCTGGCCGTTCCAACGCTTCTCGAGGCCGGGACCGAGTCACAGAAGAAGGAAGCGCTCGGGGCGATCGCCGATGGCTCGGCCCGCGCCACGCTGGCTTTCACCGAGCCAATCGGGCGGTGGGATGCTGACGGAATCTCTTTGAAGGCAACGAAGTCTGGCGGCGGATGGCGCCTGGACGGCATGAAGAGCTTCGTGCCCGACGCGGGAGTCGCCGACTACATCGCTGTCGTTGCGAGGAGTCGCGGCGAAGGCGAGGAGGGCCTGACGCTGTTCCTTGTGAAAGGCAGGCCGAAAGGCATGACGGTCAACCGCCTCGAGACCATGGACCTCACGCGACGCTGGTACGAGATCCGCTTCGACGGCGTGGAGCTGGGAGACGCCGCGGTGATGGGCGCGCCCGACAAGGCGTGGCCGGCGCTGAAGCGCGCGCTCGAGTGGGCGACAGCAGCGCTGTGCGCGGAGATGGTCGGCGGCGCGCAGAAAGTTCTCGAGACGTCGACCGAGTACGCGAAGACGCGACACCAGTTCGGCAAGCCGATCGGCATCTACCAGGCGGTGTCGCACAAGATCGCCGACATGCTCGTGCTTTCAGAGAGCGGACGTTCAGCGACGTACTACGCGTCCTGGGCCGTCGACGCCGACGCCCCCGACCGGTCACTCGCCGCGTCGATGGCGAAGGCCTACGTCTCAGACGCGTATCGCAAGGTCGCGGGCGATGGCATCCAGGTGCACGGAGGCATCGGCTTCACCTGGGAGCACGACATGCACCTCTATTTCAAGCGCGCCAAATCGTCAGAGGTGACGCTCGGCGACGCGACATATCACCGCGAGCTCGTCGCGCAGGCCCTCGACCTCTAGGAGATGCGCACCGGCGACTTTGATGCGCTGATCGTCGGCGCGCGAGTCGCGGGCTCCAGCCTCGCCATCCGGCTCGCCGAGCGCGGTCGCGAGGTCATCATGGTCGACCGCGACACCTTTCCCAGCGACACGATCTCGACGCACGGCCTGAACTTCAGCGCGGTTGAGTCGCTCAAGCGGCTCGGCGTCCTTGACGCGGTCGAGAGTGCCGGCTTCCAGCGCATGTATCGTCACCGCGCCTGGTTGGGCGACATCATGATCGAGGCGCCCGCCGGTCCCGAGGGCACGTACACGCTCGCACCCAGACGCGTAGTTCTCGACGAGGTCCTGATCAACCGCGCAGTCGAGCTGGGCGCGGAGTTCGTGCAGCGGTCTCGCGTCGACCGGCTGGTGGTGGAGGACGAAAGGATCGTTGGTGCGCTCGTCCAGCGACTCGGCGGTGACTCGTTCGAAGTCCGCGCTCGCGTCGTCGTAGGCGCCGACGGCAAGGGCTCGAAGGTGGCCGAGTGGGTCGGTGCCGAGAAGTACGGTGAGCGCATCCTTGGCCGCCCGATCTACTACGGCTACTTCCATGGTGTCGAGCCACTGGCGGATCCGGCGGCGGAGATATTTTTCGGCTCTAACCGAGTCGGCTTCTGTCTCGCCATGCGCCCGGACGAGCACATCCTGATCATCGAAGCCCAGCCTGAGGAGTTCCCCCGTATCCGCATCGATCCGCGCGGTTGGTTCCTCTCCGAGTACGAGAAGTTTCCGGGAATGGAGAGGCGCATCCGCAACGCGAAGCTGGAAGGCAGCATGCTCGGCGTGCGCGGCATCGAGAACTTCTTCCGCAAGCCATACGGCCCGGGATGGGCGCTCACCGGCGACGCCGCCTACGTCAAGGATCCGATCACCGCGTATGGAGTCGGCGACGCAATGCTCCAGGGGTTCTGGCTCGCCAAGTCGCTCGAAGAATTCTTCAGCGGCCGGCCATGGGACGAAACGATGGCCGCATATCACGAGCGGCGCGACAACTCGTTCCGCGCGCTTTTCGACCAAACGACCAATGCCGTCGCGCTGCGCGATGACGAGCAAGCTCTCGCACAGCTGCGACCGGTCCTCGTCAACCAGCACGACGCGCGCGCGCTGCTTCAGGCGATGCCTCGCTTCCTCGACGAGGCTTTGGACCCGATGGATCGTTTTCGGCACGCGGTCTTGAAGACGATGTTCGATTCAGCCGCGTCCGGCTGAGCGCTCAGATCTTCTCGAAGGACTCCACCGGCACGACCCACACGGTCGCCCCGCCCACCTGGACCTCGACCGGGTAGGCAAGGAACATCTCGCCAGGCTCCGCGAGTGGTGGCGCGGGCGAGAGGTAACGGCTCCGCTCCTTGCAGCTCTCGCGGATGACGTCGAGCGCCACCTCGACCTGCGACTCCGCAGCTCCGATGAGAAGTGTCACGTTGCCCTGTTGCAGAAAGCCGCCGCTCGAGGAGATCCGCGTCGACGTGATCCCTTTGTCGTTCAGCCCCTGCACGGTGCGCTGGGCGTCCTCGCCCTGCACCACCGCGATGATGAGCTTCACTCCACCCCGTCGAGCAGCTTCTTGAGGCGATCGCGCACCTCGAACTGAATCTTGTCGCGCGATCCGGTCGCGTCGAGCCGCACGAAACGCTGCGGCTCCTGGTTCGCCAGCTTCTCGTACGCCTCCGCGACCTTGCGGTGAAAGTCGATCGACTCCTGCTCCATGCGGTCCTTGCTCTTGCCCGCAGCCTCGTGCCGGTTCAACCCCACCTCGGCCGGTCCCTCGAGCAGGAACGTGATGTCCGGGCGCGGGAAGGTCGGCGGCCAGGTCGCGGGCACGCCGCGGGCGCCGCCCTGATACGCGAGCGTCGAGTCGTGGTAGCGGTCGGCGATCACGATCTGCCCGGCCGTGAGCGACGGCTCGATCACCTCCGCAATCAGCTGCCGGCGCGCCGCCATGAAGAGGTACATCTCGGCCTCCGCGTCGATCTCCAGGCCGCGGTACAGGAGCACGTCGCGGATCTGCTCGCTCAGCTCGGTCCCGCCGGGCTCGCGCACCAGCACGGGGTTATGTCTCGCGAGCCACTCGCTGAGCAGCTCGGCCTGGGTCGTCTTGCCCGAACCCTCGGTGCCCTCGAACGTGATGAAGAGCCCCCGCTTCGCCACAGGCGAAGCGTAAGCCCTCGATCAGGCGGTCTGTTCCGGTACGGGAGTGATGCGCAGACGTCGCTGCGGCTCCTTGCCCGTGCTGCGTGCCGACAGGTCGTTTTCGGCGACGAGCTGGTGCTGGAGGCGGCGCAGATACGCGTTCTGGGGCGATATCTCGACTGGCCGAAGCGTGGTCTTGACCTGGCGGATCGCGGCCGCCGCCTCGGCGAGCGCCTTCGTTGCCGCGTCGTCCTGCTTGTCCACGTCGTAGATCCGCGCCAGGGCATCGCGCACCTGGGTGACCGTGTTGCTCTTGAGGATGTGGATCGGCAGGCCGCGGCTCTCCGCCTGGCGCAGGCTGTCGGGCCGCCGGCGGTAGTGGTTCTTGAGGGTCAGGACGGCGCCGGCGCCGTCGAGGTTCCCGAGCACTCGGACCGGCAGGTCGAGCTCGCGGATCGACTGCTCGACGTGATGACGGCTCACCCCGTAGGGAAAGATGCCGAGCGGCTTCGGAGCAGCCTGCGGTGCGGGCTCCGACTGCACGATCACCGGGGTCTCGACGTTCGAGATGACGCGTCCCTCACGCGTGCGGACGCGAACCTTCGGCGTGGGCACCGGGCCGCGCAGCGCCCCGTCGACGACGTCCGCGAGCGGCATGTGGATCGCGACGCGGTCTCGGTCCTGGATCTCTACCAGCACGTCGAACGTGGGCGGCGCCTTGCGCTCGAGCACCGACTTCTGCGTGCCACGGCGTCGGGCCTCCTCGTCGGACAGCGTCACGCTCTGGATTCCGCCCAGCAGGTCGTTCAGCGTCGGGTTGACGAGCAGGTTTTCCAGTGTCTGCCCGTGCGCAGTGGCGATGAGCTGCACCCCGCGCTCCGCGATCGTGCGAGCAGCCGCCGCCTCGAGCTCTGTGCCGATCTCATCGATGACGATGACCTCGGGCATGTGATTCTCGACCGCCTCGATCATCACCGCGTGTTGTAGCAGCGGAGTCTTGACCTGCATGCGGCGTGCCCGGCCGATGCCGGGATGCGGGATGTCGCCGTCGCCGCCGATCTCGTTGGACGTGTCGACGATGACGACGCGCTTGCGCAGCTCGTCCGCGAGCAGGCGCGCGCATTCGCGCAGCATCGTGGTCTTGCCGATGCCAGGACGGCCGAGCAGAAGGATGCTCTGGCCCGAGACGACGATGTCGCGGATGATCTCGCCGGTCCCGGTGACCGCGCGACCGACGCGCATGGTCAGGCCGACGATGCGTCCTGACCGATTGCGAATCGCCGAGACGCGGTGCAGCGTCCGCTCGATCCCCGCGCGGTTGTCGTCGCTGAACTGGCCGACGTTGTTCTCGACATGGTCGAGGTCGGACGCCGACACCGGATGGTCGGCCAGCAGAACCTCTCGTCCCGGCACGCGCGCCTCCGGCTCGCGACCGAGGTCCAGGACTATCTCGAGCAGCTCACGCGGGTCGGTGCGCTCGTGCAGGGCACGCGCAAGTTCAGGAGGCAGGGCGCGCGCGAGGAGCTCGATCTCTTCGTCCCAGTTGGCCGCGCGCGAAGACTGTTGGCGTTCGAGTGCGCTCATCCGAACGAAGGCACCAGTCCCTTCTCCCGGACCGGCTTCGGCACCCTGTGCGCGAGCTCTTTGACCAAAAGCAATTGCGTCAGCAAGACACTGAATCCACGCCCGCGAAGGGCGTCGATCATGTGCGAATCATAGTGACGGAGGCTCGACCAAACGGGCGATTCCGAGTCGCCCACCAGCGAGATTCCGTGGTCGGCAAGCTCCGCGGGTAGCGGATTCTCGGGCAGCGCCATGAACTGAAGCGTGTTCGGCCGCGCGCCCGAGCCGCGCTGCATCCGCACCCAGCCGACTACCTCCACGCGATCCACGACCTCACCGCCGGTGAGCTCGGTCGCGTGCATTGCCTTCCACTCGCGGTACGTCGGGGCCTCCAACTGGGAAACGCCCTGGGGCGTCACCTTGCGGTAAAGCTGGTAGAGCCTGCGGTCGTCGCCGCGCTTCCAGTCGCGCAGACCTTCCGGCGACTGATCGGCACGGGCCTGCGGCTTCTCCGCATACACGACCTGCTCGGTGGCGTACTGGCGGAAGCCCTGGAGGCGAAACGCGGGCAGAAGGGCATCGCGCTCCGGCACGCGCACGAACAGGCGCAGCGCGCCGCGCTCGAGCGCCTGGTTGCAGAGGTGCTGCACGAGCGCGGGCGCGACGTCGTCCTCGTCTGCGCCCTCGGCGACCTGGAGGTTCAACACCTGCAGCACCCGCGCGCGCCGGAGGTCGAGGCTGATCGGCTGGCCGGAGGCCTGGATGAAACCCACCACCTTGCCGTTCTGCTCAGCGACGTACATCAGCGTCTCCTGCGACAGTGGCAGTAACGCGGACAGGGTCGAGCTCAACACCGACCACAGCCGCGCGGCGGGAGGCGCTGCGGCGCTGACCTTCACGTCCGAGGTGTGATGCATCTCCTCGATGCGGGAGAGGTCGAGAAGGCCGGCAGGTCGGATCTTCAAGCGGGCCGCGCCGCCAACTTCACGAACTCTCTATGGAGTCGCAGGTCGTCGGTCAGCTCCGGGTGAAAGCACAGCGCGAGCATTCGATCCTGCTGGACGGCCACCGGATGGCCGTCGTGCTCGGCGATCACCTTGACGGCACCCACACGCTCGACCAGGGGTGCGCGGATGAAGACGCCGGGGAAGGTCCTTCCGTTCATCCCTTCGATGTGCAGGGGCGATTCGAAGCTGTCGACCTGGCGACCGTACCCGTTACGGCGCACGTCGATGTCGAGCAGGCCGAGGCCGGTCTGACCGGCCATGCCATCGGTGATGTCGCGGGCGAGCACGATCATGCCCGCGCATGTCGCGAGCGTCGCCAGGCCGCCGCGGATCGCATCGCGCAGCGGTTCGAGGAGGCCGACGCGCTCCATGAGCATCGTCATGGTCGTGCTCTCGCCACCGGGAAGCACGATGCCGTCGAGGCCGTCGAGGTCTTCGCGCGTGCGAACCAGGCGCGTGCGGGCGCCGGCTTTTTCCAGTGCCTTGAGATGCTCGGCGAACGCTCCCTGCATCGCGAGGACCCCGATGAGGGGTTTGTTCGGCTTGGCCAATCGTGCGCCCTGCGCGCGCCCGGCGTTACCAGCCTCGGGCAGCGAGCAGCTCGTCCTTGGGGATGGCCGGTATCTCGAGGCCGCGCATCGCTTCGCCCAGCCCCGCGGAAACCTCGGCCAGCACCTCTGGTTTGTCGAAGTACGTGGTCGCGGCGACGATCGCCTTGGCACGCTTCAAGGGGTCCTCGGACTTGAAGATGCCCGACCCGACGAAAACGCCGTCAACGCCAAGCTGCATCATCAGCGCGGCGTCGGCGGGAGTCGCGATTCCGCCCGCGGCGAAGTTGACGACCGGAAGACGGCCAAGCTTCTGACATTCCTCGAGCACGTCGACGGGAGCACCGAGCTGCTTGGCCTCGTGCACGAGCTCGGCGTGATTCATTCCCTGGAGCTTGCGGATGCCCGCGTTCACTGCTCGAGCGTGACGCACGGCCTCGACAACGTTGCCGGTGCCCGCCTCACCCTTCGTGCGGATCATGGCCGCCCCTTCGGCTATGCGACGGGTTGCTTCACCGAGGTCGCGGCATCCACACACGAAGGGCACCTTGAACGGGTGCTTGTCGATGTGGTTCTCCTCGTCGGCCGGCGTCAGCACCTCGGACTCGTCGATGTAGTCGATGCCGAGCGCCTCGAGGACCTGCGCCTCGACGAAGTGGCCGATCCGGCACTTGGCCATGACCGGGATGGTGACCGCGGCCATGATCGACTTGATCAGGTCGGGGTCGGACATCCGGGCCACGCCGCCTTCCTTGCGGATGTCGGCGGGGACGCGCTCGAGAGCCATCACCGCGCAGGCCCCGGCGTCCTGGGCGATCCGGGCGTGCTCGGGCGTGACGACGTCCATGATCACGCCGCCCTTGAGCATCTGGGCAAGCCCGGCCTTGACCTTGAACGAGCCCTTCACCGAGCCTTCGCCATTGCGGGAGCCATTGCTTCCGGCCACGTTCGGAATTCTACGCGGAGCCTTCGCCATTACCGGATAGTCGCGACCATCGGTGCCTGAGACCGCCCCAAAGCCCGGATAGTCCGGACTATCCGGGGTTACAGCCTCTCCAGCACGAGCGTCCGCTTGGAGGCGTACTCGGTGTCCGACAGCAATCCGTCGCGGTGCAGCCGGGTCAGCATGTCCATCTCCTCCAGCACGTCCAGGAGCGGTGCCATCGTGCGTCGCGCCAGGTACGCATCGGAGGCAGTCCCCGCCTCTTCCCCCCGCGCGTCGAACTCGCGGACGAAGAACAGCGCCTTGACCGCCGAGAAAGGAATGCCGAGCTTGCGGATCGGGCTGTCGCTGTGCTCCGCATGGAGGTGCAGCACGACGCCGTAGCGATGCCGCTCGAGCGTGCCGTCGAGATGACCGCGCAGCACTTCACCGTCGAGAAATCGAATCGCGACCTTGCGCGTGGGCGTGTCCGCGAGCTCCTTGTCGCGCTGCAGCTCGACCCACTTCACCGCGGTCAGCGGAATCCACGCCGTCTCGTTGTTCTCGAGACCACCGGCGTCGTCGACCTCGACCAGGAAATCGGGCTCGTCGAAATCGAGGTCGCGAGCGACCCCTTCCACGGTCTCGTCGTCGAAAAAGCGCACGACTACCCTGGCCATTTCACACCTACTGTACTAACCCTCATCCTGTCTCACTCCTGCGCTGGTCTCGGAGCTTTCTCCGGCCGATGCGGCGGGCGCATTTGGTGCAAGTGGCGATGTGATCCCGAACTGCTTCGGCCTGCGGCCGGCGCAGCTTCCCGGCGAGATAAGGCGCGAGCAGAGGCAGCGCCTCCTCGTGTGTGATCTCGCCTTCGCGCTGGGAGGCGAGGTACTCCTCTTTGAACCGCAGACGGGCTCGATAGAGAAGAGTTTCCACCGCGCTCTCGGACATCTTCAGGGTGCGCGCGATCTGGCGATAGCTCATGTCCTGCAGCTCGCGGAGCGTGAGGACGAGACGGTATTTCTCGGGCAGCCGTTGCGCCACCGCCCACACCTGGCGCCGCGTCTCGTTCGACTCCTGCACCATGACCGGGTCGAACGCCTTCGCCGTGGACGGAAGATTTGACATGAGCTCGTCGTCTTCTTCCTCGGTCGTGCCGTCGGCGCGCAGGTCGCGCTGGCGGCGCCGAAGCTCGTCGAAGCAGAGGTTGCGAGCCACCGTGTGGACCCATCCGCCGAAGTTGAAGGAGTCGTCGACCCGGTCCATCATGCGAAGGGCCTTCATGAACGTCTCCTGGGCTATGTCCTCGGCCAGGAGCGCATCGCCGAGCTTGCGGCGAACGAGACGGAAGATCGACGCGACGTAGCGCCGGTGCAGCTCCTCGAACGCATGTACGTCGCCCTCGCGGTAGGCGCGCACGAGCTCGACGTCAGTCGGCTCTGCGTTCGCCGCTCGGGGCTCCTTTTCCTCTACCTCTCCCATTTGCGACTGCGGCAGGCTACTACGGCGGCCCGCCGCAGCAACCCCCCTGGGTCGCGAAAAGCATCCCTGGCGTTTTCTCCTTCCTCCGTGAGCGTCACCACCGCCGTCACGCCCAGGGAGTTCAACGCCTGCCAGCCCGGGCCCTTGCTGCCGGCAAGGAGGACGACCGGGATGCCGGCCCCAGACGCCCGCCGGGCGACCTCGCCGGGGGCCTTGCCGTAGGCCGTCTGCTCATCCGCCCGGCCCTCACCGGTGAATACGACATCGCATCCGGCCAGGTGGCCGTCGAATCCGGTGGCGCTCACGACGAGCGGGGCGCCGCGCTCGAGGGAGGCGCCGAGAAAGGCAACCAGTCCCGCACCCGTGCCGCCCGCGGCTCCGGCGCCGGGGAGGTCATCCACGCCGACCACCTCGCCAAAGCGTTTCAGCGCGCGATCAAGCTCCTCGACCGTCTTCGGATCGGCGCCCTTCTGCGGCCCGTACACGTGGCTTGCCCCGGTCGGACCGGTCAGAGGGTTGGTGACGTCGCAGGCCACTCGCAGCCTCAGCGACCGCCACCCCGGGTCGAGGCCGGACCTGTCGACGCGCTCGAGGTTGATGAGGGCGGCACCCCCGCGCGGCAGGTCGCCACCGGAGGCGTCGAGCAGGCGAATTCCCAGCGCTTGGGCCATTCCGGCGCCACCGTCGTTGGTCGCTGAGCCGCCGATCCCGGCGATGATCTCGTTCACGCCTTGCGCGCGTGCCGCCTGAAGCAGCTGGCCGAAGCCATAAGTGGAAGCACGGCGAGGGTCACGGCGCGATGGGTCGATGAGCGTCAATCCGCTCGAGGTCGCCAGCTCCACGACCGCGCTGCGCCCGGAGTCGATCAGCCCATAGCGCGCCTCGACCGGATCGCCCAGCGGTCCGTCGACGTCAGCGCTGCGATATGCGCCGCGGCGCGCCGAGACGAGTGCCTCGACAGTGCCATCGCCCCCGTCGGCGATGGGGACCTCGATGACCTCGGCGTCGGGGAACACTTCGCGCACGCCCTCGGCGATGGCCGCGGCGGCCTGCGGCGCCGTCAGGGTCCCTTTGAACGCGTTCGGGGCGACGAGAACTTTCACGGATAGTCCGGACTATCAGCCATTTCGGGACCCCAGGACCACGGATAGTCGCGACTATCCGAGATTTCAGTAGACGGGGACTGTCCAGTCCTTGTACTTCGGCGTGTCCCCGCGCACGGCATTGAAGTAGATGTTCTGCAGCTCCTGCGTGAACTCCCCGACCTTGCCGTTCCCCACCGGCCGTTTGTCGACCTCGACCACCGGTGAGATCTGCGCGCCCGTGCCGCAAAGCAGGAGCTCATCGCACGTGTACAGCTCTGTCCGGTCGATGCTCCGCTCGAGCACGTCGAGGTTCAGCTCGTCCTTGATCACCTTCATCAGCAACTGCCGCGTGACGCCTTCGAGAATGTCGTCGGTCACCGGCGGCGTGACAAACGAGCCGTCCTTCAGCATGAAAAGGTTCTCGGCCGAGCCTTCCGAGACGTGGCCGTCGACCGACAGAACGATCGCCTCGTCATATCCGGACTCGACCGCCTCCGACTTCGCCAGCGCCGATTGCGCGTACGCACCCGTGACCTTGGCTCGCGCCGGCAGCGCCTGATCCGGGACGCGGCGCCACGTGCTGACCATGCAGCGGATTCCCTTCTCGATCTCGACGTAGTTGCCGAAAGGAATTGCATAGATGAAAAAGTTGCGGTCGAGGTTGTGGAGGCGGACGCCGATCTCCTCGCTGGAGGTGTAGAGCAGCGGCCGCACGTAGACGTCGGACTTGAACTGGTTGCGGCGCAAGAGCTCGAGCGTGTAGTTGACGAGCTCCTCCGTCGTGTAGGGCACCTTCATTCGCATCACGTTCGCCGAGCGATGCATTCGGTCGAAATGCGCGGCGGCCTGGAGGAGAAACAGCTGCTCCTTCTTTGGGTTCCAGTACGCGCGGATGCCTTCGAATACAGCGGTTCCGTAATGCAGGGCGTGCGTCATCAGGCCGAGCTTGACGTCGTGATAGCGCGCGAAGTCGCCGTCGAAGAAGACCCACGTGTTCGGATGCTCCGCCGGTTTCTTCACCGCGGCCTTGGTTTTGGTTTCCACACCCACTGAAGTAAGTGTATTCGGGTGCGAGGTACCCGCCCGCACGGGCCGGTTAGGATTTCAGCCGTGGGCCTTTACGGCATCATCGCGGACCTCCGCCGTGAGCATCCGACGGCTGCCGCGATGCAGACGCTCGACATGGTCACCGCGGAGCTGGGCCGCACGCGGGACAACCTGCGCGAGGCCGTCGCCCGACTCGACGGTCAGGCTCTGCCCCCGGGGGGCAAGCCGATCGTCGACGAGCTCGTGGCGCGCGCTCGCGCAGAGGGTGTCTACGACCTTGACTACGGCCCCGATCCGTACGACAAGCCGGTCCCTGAGCCGCTGGACGAAGGCACCGCGGGCATCGGCGCGGTCCTCGCCATCTCTTCGATCGTGGGAGTTGCGCTCGCGGTCGTGGCCGTCGTGGTCGGCCTGAACGCGATCTTCTCGAGCAGCGGCGGCTGAGTGGCTGAGTATTCGTTCGACGTCGTCTCCGAATACAACGGCGCCGAGCTCACCAACGCGATCGACCAGGCCCGACGCGAGGTCCTGACCCGCTTCGACTTCAAGGACACGGCCACCGTGTACGACCTCCGCGGCGAGCAGATCGTCATCGAGTCGGCCAGCGAGGATCGCGCGCGGGCTGCGCTGCAGGTGCTGCGCGAGAAGGCGGCCCGCCGCCAGCTGTCGCCCAAGCTGTTCAAGGCGGGCGATCCGAAAACCGTCGGCAAGGGTCGGGGACAGATCGAGGTCGCGCTGAACGCGGGCATCACCGACGACATCGCGCGCGACCTGCGCAAGCGCATCCAGAACGTGTCGGCGAAGCTGCAGGTCCGAATCCAGGGCGACCAGCTGCGCGTCGTGAGCAAGGACAAGGACACCCTTCAGGCCGTCATCAAGTCGCTGCGCGAAGCGGAGGACATACCCGTCCCCCTTCAGTTCACGAACTACCGATAGTCGTCGTCCCCGCGATCGACATCCTCGACGGCCGATCGGTCCGGCTGACGCAGGGCCGCTACGAGCAGGCCACGGTTTACGGCGACGACCCGATCGACGTGGCGCGGCGATTCGCCGCTGCGGGCGCGCGGCGCCTGCACGTGGTCGACCTGGACGCAGCCCGGGGATCGGCCAGCAACCCGATCGTCGTCGACCAGATCCTGCAGAACTCGCAGGTCGAAGTTCAGGTGGCCGGCGGAATCCGCTCCGAGGATGCGGTGAAGCGCCTGCTCGACGCGGGCGCCCACGCCGTGGTGATGGCGACGGCCGCGATTCGCGATCCACACCTGTTCGAGAAATGCGCCTTCGCCCACCCTGGAAAAGTGCTCGGCGCCGTCGACGTTCGCGAGGACAAGGTGGCGATCGCCGGCTGGCTCGACACGGATCCCGTGGCGCCCAAGACGCTGCTCGGCCGGTGGGCAGACCTTCCGCTGGGCGGCGTGATCCTCACCTGCATCGATCGCGACGGCACCATGGCGGGTCCCGACCTCGAGACGCTCCAGCGGGCGCGCAAGATGACCAGGTTCGAGCTCCAGTACTCGGGCGGCATTGCATCGCTCGACGATCTGCGGCGCGTGGCCGCGGCCGGCGCGCAAGGCGCCATCCTGGGCAAGGCGCTCTACGAAGGCAAGCTCACACTGGAGCAAGCTCTGTCCTTGTGAGGTGGCTCGCCGTCGCCGCGACGCTCGCGATGCTGGTGGCATGCGGCGGGCGCGACACGCCGGACGACCAGGGCCTGCACAACGACATCGCCAACGGCACGAGCGGAGCCGAGGTGACCTTCGATGCGACGCTGGTCGACGAGCCGGTGCAGCGCGGGGACCACGAGGTCTTCCACGTGAAGATCCCGACCGGCGAGACCCTCGAGGTCGACCACAACACGGTCGAGGCGCAGGCCGTGCCTGCGCACAAAGGCGATGGGGTCGTGATCCACGGCCGGCTGTACATCGACCCCGGGCCGCACTCCGGCGTGCACTGCACGCACGCCCACACCTCTAGCGGGTGCCCCTACCCCGGCTGGATCGAGCTCAACAACAATTACTACGAATGACGGCGCGGAAACAGCCGGGACGCAGCCTGATCGAGAACCTCGCCGCGGGTAAATACGGCCGGTTGCAGCGGCTGGGGCTGATCGTCACGAACACGTTTCGGAAGATCCCCGGAGGCGGCTGCTGCGGTCAGTACGGCGAGCCGGGCTGTTGAATGACCAGGGACGAGGCCCGTGCGGCCGGCCTGATCAAGTAGATAGTCCGGACTATCACCCGGTCGAGTGCCCCGCGACCAGTCGATAGTCCGGACTATCGCCCTTTCGGCTTCCTCGCGACCGTCACCACGTTCGCCTGAGCCACCGGCCGGACGACGATCTCGTCGATGTCCACGTGCGGCGGCCGCGTGACGGCGAAGACGACGCAATCGGCGATGTCCTCCGCGGACAGCGGCTTGATCCCCTCGTAGGGCGCCTTCGCGGCCTTGCGGTCGCCGCGAAAGCGGACGAGGCTGAACTCGGTCTCGACGAGGCCGGGATCGATCTCGGTTACGCGAATCGGCTCACCATTCAGCTCCAACCGCAACGTGCGGCTGATGGCGCGCACCGCGTGCTTCACCGCCGTGTAGCCCGCGCCGCCCTTGTACGTCTCGAACCCCGCGATCGATCCAATGTTGACGATGTGCCCGTGCCGCGCCTTGCGCAGAAGCGGCATGAACGCACGGGTCATCCACATCAGGCCGAGGACGTTCGTCTTCCACATCCACGTCCACTCGTCGTCGACCGCTTCCGCGATCGGGTTCAGGCCCTGCGCGCCCCCCGCGTTGTTGACGAGCACATCGATCCGGCCGAAGCGGCGCTTGACCTCGGCGACGAAGTCCCTGACGCTCTCCTCGTCGGTGACGTCGAGCCGAAGCGCAACACCTTCCTCGCCCGCCACGCGGGCCAGCCGCTCGATGCGGCGCGCGCCGACGACGATTCGATAGCCGTGACGGCCCAGCGCGATGGCGGTGGCCGCGCCGATTCCGGACGACGCCCCAGTGACAACTGCAATCGGAGTCATGTAATCGCTCCCCCGGTTAAGCGATGCAAATCAGAACTCAACCAAGCGTAACCTAGAGAAAAATGCTCGACGCGATCGTCGCGAGTGTGGTGGTCCTGCTGGTGGCGGCGGGCGTCGTGGTGATCCTCGGTCCAGGCAACGTCTGGCGACGCGTGTCCACGTTCCGACGGCCGGGGATGCCGGTGCTCGTTGAACCGAGACGCCAGCGTGATGCGGGCGCATTGAATCCGAAGACGCAGCGCGTCCTCGTCGCAGCCGGACGCCTCGCCAACTGGATGCGATCGCACGGCCAGGAAGACGTGGCGCGCGACATCCGCGGAGCGGCCGCCAGGCTCAACGGCAACGAGCCCGCGGGACTCTATGCGTTGCAAACCGCGCTTCGCCGCATCCGCGTCGTCAACGTCACGGACACCGCCGCGCAGGAACGTCTTCGGGCCCTCGTCACCGAGCTCCGCACAGCGGTCGACGACAGGTTCGAGCAGCTCGAGCTCCTTCCCTTCAAACGGCCCTGACTCCACGCCGGCGCGTCAGCTCGGGGTCGCCCTTCGAAGCCAAGATCGGTTTCTGTCGCGCGATTCGCGTGGACGACCGCGTGATCGTGTCCGGCACGGCGCCGATCTGGCCCGATGGCTCGATCAACGACGACGCGTACGCGCAGGCCAAGCGCTGTTTCGAGATCATCGAGGCGGCTCTCACCGAGCTCGGCGCGAAGATGGAGCATGTCGTGCGCACACGGATCTACATCACCGGCGTCGCATATGTGGACGCCGTTTCGAGGGCGCACGCTGAAGCGCTCGGTGACGTCCGGCCGGCCGCGACCATGGTCATCGCCGAGCTTCTCAACGAGCACTGGAAGGTCGAAATCGAAGCCGAAGCGGTTATTGCCTAGGCTTCGGACCCTTTCCCGACTCGATGTAGCGCTTGAGCGACTCCATGTTCTTGTGGATCCCCGCCGCGTACTGCGGCCCCAGCAGGCCGCCCGCGAATCGAAGCAGCCCGCCCAGCTCGTAGTCCATCTCGTACGTGAGCCGCGTCGAGCCGTCCTTGCGCGCCGTGTAGGTGTAGGCCCACGTTCCTTTGAGCGGCCCTTTGACAAACCGCCCCGCGCATTTCTTCGGCTTCTGGTAGACGTCCTGCTCGACCTCGAGCGTCACCTTCGTTCCCGGAAGATCGAGGTGGTAGCGGTAGCGCGTACCTCGGCCCGGGGGTCCGTCGTCGAGCTTGTCGATCCGGTCGAGGTTCGTCGTCCACTTCGGCGCGTTCTTCACGTCCTCGGCCACCACCGCCCACACGCGCTCCGGCGCGGCTTCGATGTCTACCTGCTCGCGGATACGGGCCACATTGCGATGATCGCATCATCGACCTAGATGGCTGAAGCCGCGTCGGGGCGAATGTTGGGCGCGCTGCGTCACCGCAACTACCGCCTGTTCTTCACCGGCCAGCTCGTCTCGACGGTGGGCACGTGGATGCAGAGCGTCGCGATGCCGTGGCTCGCCCTCGAGCTGACGCACAGCGGCGTGCTCGTCGGCCTCGTACTCGCCGCCCAGTTCACGCCGATCCTGATCGCGGGCCAGCTCGGCGGGATCGTCGCCGACCGCTTCCACAAGCGCAACGTCCTGCTTGCGACCCAGAGCGCGTTCACGATCCCGCCGCTCGTCCTGTTTTTCCTGACCGCCACCGGCCACGCGGACTACTGGATGGTCATCGTCGCCGCGCTGGCCGCCGGGATCATCAACGTCTTCGACGTGCCTGCCCGGCAGGCCTTCATCGTCGAGATGGTCGGCAAGCAGGACCTGACCAACGCCATCGCCCTCAACTCCTCGGTGTTCAACGCTTCCGCCGTCATCGGACCTTCGCTCGCCGGTGTGGTGATCGCGTTCCTCGGCGTGCCGCTCTGCTTCCTGTCCAACTCCGTGAGCTACCTGGCCGCCATCGCGGCTCTGCTTCTGATGCGCGACCTGCCGCGACACGAGCCACCCGCGCGCGACCAGCGCTTCTTCGCGCATCTCGCCGAAGGCGCGTCCTACGCGCGGCGCAACCCGGTGGTCGGTGGACTGCTGATCAGTGTCGCCCTCTTCTCCCTGTTCGCGATGAACCGATCGACGCTGCTGCCGCTCTTCGCCGACAGCGTCCTGCACGTCGGCGCGCAGGGGTTCGGCTTCCTGCTGGCCGCGATGGGGCTGGGCGCGGTCGGCGGCGCCCTGACGCTCGCCTTCTTCCCCGAGCTCGGTGCCAATCCGCGCCGCCAGCTTTGGGTGGCCGCGATCTGGGTGGTCGCCCTGTTGGAGTTCTCGATCTCGCGGGTCTTCGTCATCTCGCTGGCAACTCTGTTCGTCGCCGGCTACTGCCAGATCTCGTTCCTGGCCACCACCAACAGCCGCCTGCAGGCGCTGTCACCCGACCATCTGCGGGGCCGCGTGATGGCGCTCTACATGCAGGCCTTCGCCGGCATGAGCCCGATCGGCAACGTACAGGCCGGACTCCTCGCGACACTCTTCGGGGCGCCGTGGTCGATGGCGATCGGCGCGATGATCGCCGGGCTGTCGCTGGTCGGGATCTCCCTGGTTACGCCCGAGGTCTTTAAGTCCTCTCAGCCGAAGAAGACTTCGAGCAGCGCGGCGACCGCCAGCGCCGGCACCAGCCAGCGCAGCGCGCGCACGTAGTCGGCGAACGCCGCGACCACCCGTGCGGCCCATCCCCCGCGGGCGTCCATGTGGATCGCCGTGGCCCCGATCTGGATCACGAGCCCGCCCGCGATGATCGCGGCCGGTATCTCGACCAGTCCGTTGGGCACGATGCCGGTCAAAGCCAGGCTCCACGAGGAGAGCGCCGCTGCGAAGCCAAGGAGGAATCCCGGCGCGAAGGTCAGGAGGAATCCGCTCAACCCTGCCGTTGACACCGCGAGTGCGGCGACGAGGATGAAAGCAAGGACGTTGTGGCTGAAGATCGCCGCGGCCTCGATCAGCGGGCCGCTGTCACCGGTGGATTTGACGAGGCTCGAGAGCACCGGCTTGATGACGACCGTCGGGATCGCGTTGGAGACTCCGGCCAGGTATCCGGCGGCCGCGCCCAGTGGAAAGCCGATGGCCGCGATCAGCATCGGTGTCTTTCGCATCCAGAGGAGGCGGAGAAATCCCGGCCTGGTGTCGAAGCTGGCGTTGAGCGCGCGCAGCGCTCTTCGCACGGGATGCCGCAGCCCGACGTCGCGCGCGAGCAACGCCTCGCGTGAAAAGCCGCTGAAGCCCATGCGCAGCAGCGCGACGGCGACCACGGTCATCAGCAGCGCAAACGCCCACAGGATCTCGGCGCGCCCCAGCAGGATGAGGGCCGCTTCAACCTGGAGCACGACCGACATCGGCAGGATGATGAAAGACGCCATCACGTTGGCGGCGCGCATCGTCCGCGCGTTGAGACTGATGATCACGGCGCCGGCGACCATCGCGGCCACCTGGCAGATCGTCGACAACGCCAGCGCGAGAAGGATCGCGAGCGGGAAGTAGCCCAGCCCCGGGAACGTGACAAGGCAGTACACGACCAGGCCGCCATAACAAAGGGTCAATGAGACCGTGAGGACCGCGACGACCTTGCCCGCATAGATCTCCGCCTCGCGCAGCGGCGTCGAGAGCAGGACCTCGAGCGTCGTCCGCTCGCGCTCGCCGACGAACGATTCCAGGGCGAGGACGAGCGAGAAGCTCGCCGGGATGAAGACGACGAAGAAAGCGCCTACCAGCGCGAGGCGATTGACCACTGCCGTGCCGCCGCCGAAGACAGCGAGGGCGCGCACGCCCGAGCCCGACCCGATGGGGATCGCGAGTGTCAATCCGACCATCGCGATGATCAGGCGCAGCTCGCTGACCGCGTCCTTCAGGTCGCGTTTCGCGACCAGCGCAGCCTTATGCCGATCGAGTTGTGGCCAGCTCATGCTCATCCGTCATTGCGTGGTCGCCCGCTTTATCGACGATCGCCAGGTAGATGTCCTGGAGCGTGGGCAGCTCGCGGATCTCCTGGCGGGTCTTCAAGCCCGACGCGCGGCGCAGCTCGTTCATGTCGCCGACAGCCAGGGCGCGGCCGCCCGACATGATCCCGATGTGACCGGCAAGGTGCTCGGCCTCCTCCATGCTGTGGGTGCAGATGACCAGGGCGCATCCCTGCCTCTGCAGGTCCTTGAGGTAGACCCAAGCTCGTCGCGCGCTGTCGGGGTCGAGGGCGGACGTCGGTTCGTCGGCGAGGATCAGGCGCGGGCGGTGCAGCGTCGCGCGGATCAGCGCGACCTTCTGCCGCATGCCCTTGGAGAACGTGCCTAGCCATCGGTCGCCGGCGTCGGTGAGCTCGAATATCTCGAGCAGACCGTCGATGCGGCGGGTTCGGTCGGCCGGCTCGATGTCGTAGATCGCGCCGAAGTGGTCGAGATAGGCACGGGCCGACATCCGCTCGTACAGTCCCGGGACCTCAGGCATGAGCCCGACCCGCGCACGAACGCCGGCCGGATCTATCGCGGAGTCGATGCCATCGACCCTGACGGTGCCGGCGGTCGGCGTCAGAACCCCGGCCATGCAGCGCAGCGCGGTCGTCTTGCCGGCCCCGTTGCGGCCGAGGAGCACCAGGCACTGGCCCTCGTCGACCTGAACGGTCAGCTCACGGAGTGCAAGCACGTCGCCATAGTTCTTGGCGAGGCCGATAACTTCCAACACGGCTAGAGGATTTTGACGGCCGGTCGGGTCTAAGTTGGCGGTTTTGGCGTCGGAAACCGCGACTCGAGGCTCGGCCCGTAGCGCCGGAATGAGCGGCGTCCGACGGCGTAGATCCCGAACTCCGCTGCGGCGAAAGCCGCCGCGCCGGCCAGGATCGCGGCATACGTCGGCGCCCCGAAGCCGATTGCGGCGAGGGCACCGATTGCGCCACCGACTGCGGCGACTATGACCCCGACCATTCCCGGCAGGGTCACGAAGCCGTGGAAGAAGGTGCCGAGGCCCTGGGCCGTCACAACGTCGAGCCCGAGGGTCCGCAGCGCGCCGAGCAGGTCGTCGTGGGACCCCGTCGTGAAGTACTGCTCGAGCTCCGGGTGAACGTCGAAGTAGCCGTGACGCAACCTGTTCATGCCGACCACAGTCAGGTAGTCGTCCCGGTTCAGCATGTTCAGCCGGCGCACCGTGGCAAGGCCGACGAAAAAGACGACGGCGAGCATGAAGATCGCGATCGATATGAAGGCCGTGCCGAAATGGTCGGCCTGCGCGATCAGCGCCAGCGCGATGACCGCGCCCGAAAGGATGGCCAGGAACATGTTCACGCGACCTAGTGACTCCTGGTAGGTGAGGGCGCGAGTCGCAAGGAGGCTCCAGTGCTCGGTGGCCAGGATCTGGATGGCCTCGGAGTCGCGACGCTGCGGCGGTAGCTCGCTCATCAGTCGCGAGGAAGATAGCGAGGCAGCTCGGCCAGCGACTTGAAGCCGCGCCTCTGGAGGAATCCGGCGATGCCATCGTTGATGTCCGCGATCGCCCGCGGATTGACGAACGTCGCGGTGCCGACCTGCACCGCGGTGCAGCCCGCCACCAGGAACTCGAGCGCGTCCTCGGCACGCGAGATGCCGCCGATTCCGATGACCGGAATTCGCACCGCGCGGGCGGCCTGATGAGCAAGATGCACGGCGAGGGGGCGGATCGCGGGTCCAGACAGACCGCCGGTCCGGAAGCTCAGTCGCGGCTTGTAGGAGGCGAGGTCGATCGACATCCCGACGAAGGTGTTGATCGCGCACAGCGCGTCGGCACCCGCCGATTCCACTGCGCGGGCGATGACTCCGATGTCCGAGACCATCGGCGTGAGCTTCACCCACACCGGCAGCTGCGTCCGCTTGCGCACGGCCTCGGTCACGGCCGCGGCCGCGGCCGGGTCGTTGCCGAAGTACAGGCCGCCCTGCTCGACGTTGGGGCAGGAGATGTTGATCTCGAATCCCGCGATCCCCGGGACGCCGTCAAGGCGCGCCGCCAGCTCGCCGTACTCCGCCGCCGACTCGCCATTGATGTTGACCAGGACCGGAAAATCCCACTCCGCCCACTTCGGCGCGTAGTCACGGATCAGCGCGTTCACGCCCGGACCCTGAAGGCCGATCGCGTTGAGCATGCCGCTCGGCGTTTCCACGATCCGGTTCGGCGGGGTGCCGTCGCGGGGGCGCAGGAAGATCCCTTTCGAGACCATTCCGCCGAGCGCGCGACGTTCGAGGAGCGGGACCTCGGTGCCGTACGCGAAAGTGCCCGACGCCGCGAGGACCGGCCCGCGCAGCTTGAGCCCGCCGACCTGAACGGAGACGTCGGGCCTCATACCGCGTACGCGAGGTGCGAGGGCAGCGCGCTCCAGTCGATGTCGCCGGCGCGATACACAGGGCCTTCGGTGCAGGCGCGGTCGTAGCCGCCGCGCTTCAGCGGCACCGCGCAGCCGAGACACACGCCCGTGCCGCAGCCCATGTAGGTCTCGACCGCGACCTGCGCGTCCGGCCACCGTTCCGCGACGGCCGCGAGCATCGGGTTGGGACCGCACGCGAAGACGGTGTCGCCGTCCGGCGCCGCCGCGACCGCCGTGCCCCGCGATCCGCGCGATCCGTCGTCGGTCGCCCACACGACCCTGTCGCCGTGGGCCTCGGTGCACAGCTCCGGGGCCGTGCGCGCCCCATGCACCCACGTAACCCGCATGCCGGCCTTGCGCGCGTCGCGAGCCGCGATCGGCATGGGCGCAACTCCGAGCCCGCCGCTGACGAGCACCGCGTGCTCACCACGCGAGAAGTCGAATCCGCGGCCGAGGGGGCCGAGACAGCTGACGCGATCGCCGATGTCCATGCCGATCAGGGCCGTGGTGCCTGCTCCGACGGCCTTCAGCACGATCTCGACGTCCTCGTCCAGCGAGCGGTAAACCGAAAACGGCCGGCGCAGCAAGGGGCCAGGCGACCAACCGACGTTGACGAACTGTCCCGCGCGCACCGCGGCCGCGATCTCTGGTGCGCGCATCGTCAGGACGAACATGCCGCGCGCGACCTCGCGGCGCGCCGTTATCGGCGCGTCAAGCAGAAACACTCTCGCGCCACTCGCCGATCGTCCGGACCTCCATCTCTTCGCGCGCGTTGACCGCCGACTCGAGCAACGCGGCGGCGGTGTCGAGCGACGTGAGGCACGGAATGCGCCTCTCGACCGCTGCGCGCCGGATCTCGAAGCCGTCCTTGATCACTGGATTCCCGTCGCCCGGGTCCTCGTAGATGTTCGACATCGTGTTGATGACGAGCTGCACCTCGCCGCGCACGATCACGTCGACCACGTTCGGCGATTCCTCGCCGATCTTGCCCACGACCCGAGGCGAGAAGCCGGCTGCCGTCAGCGCACGTGCGGTGCCCTCGGTGGCGACGAGCTTGCATCCGAGCTGCACGAGACGCGACACGATCGGAAACAGCTCGGGCTTGTCGGCGTCGGCGATCGTCAGCAGCGCGGCGCTCCCGCGCTCGACGTGCATGCCCGACGCGGCGAACGCCTTGCGCATCGCCTCGTTCAGGGTCCGGGCGATGCCGATCGCCTCTCCTGTCGACTTCATCTCGGGCCCTAGATACGTGTCGACCTTCGCGAGCTTGTTCATCGAGAAGACGGGAGCCTTGACTGCGACGAGATCGCGGCGCGGGACGAGCCCACTCTTCCAGCCCTTGTCGGCGAGCTTTTGCCCGAGCATGACCTGGGTCGCGAGCTTGACCATGGGCACGCCCGTCACCTTCGACAGGAACGGCACAGTCCGGGACGCTCGCGGATTGACCTCGAGGACATAGACGCGGCCACGGTGAACGACGTACTGCACGTTGACCAGCCCGCGCAGGCGCAGATGTCGCGCGATGCGCATGGTGTAGTCGACGATGGTGTCGATCTCCCCGCGCTCGAGGCCAGGCGCAGGGTAAACGGCGTAGGAATCGCCCGAGTGGACCCCCGCACGCTCCACGTGCTGCATCACGCCGGGGATGACGACCGTCTCGCCGTCAGAGATCGCGTCGACCTCCGCCTCGGTGCCCTGCAAGTACTTGTCGATCAAGACCTGCCCGCGGGGCATCGCGCCGATCGCCCATGTCATGTACCGCCGGAGCTCCTCGCGGTTGCGCACGATCTCCATCGCGCGTCCGCCGAGCACGTAGGAGGGTCGCACCAGCACCGGATAGCCGGTGCGCTCGGCGATGCTCTCCGCCTCGTCGACCGTTGTCGTGGTTCCGCCCATCGGCTGGGGGATGCCGATCGCGTCGAGCGAGGCTGCGAACGCGCGCCGGTCCTCCGCGAGGTCGATCGCTTCGACGCTCGACCCGAGGATGCTCACGCCGTTGCGGTCGAGGGGCTCGGCCAGGTTGATGGCGGTCTGGCCGCCGAACTGGACCAGCGCGCCGGACGCGTTCTCGGTCCGGGCGACGTTCAGCGCTCCCTCGAGGTCGAGCGGCTCGAAGTACAGGCGGTCCGAGGTGTCGAAGTCGGTCGACACCGTCTCCGGGTTGGAGTTGACCATCACCGCGCGCACGTTCGCGTCGCGCAGCGCCCACGCCGCATGGACCGAGCAGTAGTCGAACTCGATCCCCTGGCCGATCCGGATCGGGCCCGACCCGATGACCTCCGCGGTCCTGCCTTCAACCGCCCTGACCTCTGACTCCTCTTCCCAGCACGAGTAGTAGTAGGGCGTGGCCGCCTCGAACTCGCCCGCGCAGGTGTCGACGAGCTTGTAGGTCGGCAGCGCCGGATCCACGGTCTCGCCGCGCAGGGCGCTGATCATCGAGTCGGAGAAGCCCGCACGGCGCAGCTCGCGCACGGTGCCGTGCGCTTCGAGGCGCACGATGTTGGCCAGGCGGTCGATGAACCACCGGTCGATGCCGCTGCGCGACGCCAGCGACGCGGCATCGATGCCGTTGCGCAGCGCTTCGAGAAGCGCGAACAGCCGGCGGTCGTTGGGCTCGTCGATCGTCTC
>DATEHC010000012.1:0-19711 GCA_035279785.1 Candidatus Dormiibacterota bacterium | reverse complement strand
AGGCGTCTACGAGTGGAACGAGGAGCAGAAGAAGACCCTCGTCAGCTTCGGCAACTGCATCGAGTGTGGCGCCTGCTCCATCGGGTGCCCTTTCGACAACATCGCCTGCCACAGCCCCCGTGGCGGCTATGGCGCCCAGTTCAAGTTTGGGTAAGCAGTTCCTCAGGAATACCAGCCACCCCTGCTGGAATTGAACTTGGTGAGATGAGCAATCCCGACGTGATCATCGTGGGCGGCGGACCGGCTGGCCTGGCGGCCGGCCTGTACACGGCCCGGATGAACCTGAAAGCGGTCCTGGTCGACAGGGGTCCCCTGGGTGGCCAGCTGCTGAACACCGAGCTGGTGGAGGACTACCCCGGTTTCGACTCCATCCTCGGGGCGGAGCTCGCGATGAAGATGGGCGAGCACGCCCGCAAGTTCGGCGTGGAGATCCGCGACTTCGAGCCGGTCAAGGAGATCGACGTCGAGGGCGACACCAAGGTGGTCCGCCTCGAGTCGGGCGAGGAGGTGCGCGCGCCGGCCTTGATCATGGCCGCCGGCGGCCTGCCCCGCTACCTCGAGGTCCCGGGCGAGAAGGAGTTCTGGGGCCGCGGCGTCAGCTACTGCGCGGTGTGCGACGGCGCCTTCTTCAAGGGCCAGGAGCTCGCGGTGATCGGCGGCGGCGACGCGGCCGTGGAGGAGGGCGATTTCCTCACTCGCTACGCGTCGAAGGTCTACATCCTCCACCGCAGGAGCGAGCTGCGCGCGCAGCCGATCCTCGTCGAGCGCGCTCGCGAGAACGGGAAGATCGAGTTCATCTACGACGCACACGTCAAGACCATCACCGGCGACGGCAAGGTCCACTCGATCCAGTACGAGCAGCATGGCGAGAAGAAGGAGCTCAAGGTCGGCGGGGTCTTCATCTTCATCGGCTTCGTGCCGAACTCCTCGCTGCTGAAGATCCACGTCGACCACGACGCGGGCGGCTACATCGTCACCGACCGGAACATGCAGACGTCGGTCGACGGGATCTGGGCGGTGGGCGACGTGCGCGCGCAGCTCACGAAACAGATCGCGACCGCGGTGGGGGATGGCACGACGGCTGCGGTCGCGGCCGCGCAGTACATCACCGCGCTGAAGGACGCCGCCCGGGCTTAGCTCGGGGGTGGGCCGGCGTCCACCCTGATCTGGAACGTGTACTTCCCGTCCGCGGCCGACGCGTCGATGCGCGCGGCGCCGGCCTGGTGCGCGGAGTACTTCGCGATCGGCGCGGCGCCGGCTGACGGGGTCGAGTCCAGTGACAGGACGCTCGGATTGCTCGTCTTGAAAGTGACGCCGGTCCACTCGGTTTGCGGCCACGCCGAAAGGTCGAGCGTCACGTCGCCGCCGATGTCCACGTAGGTTTCCGAGCCGTCGTCCGACGCGGTCAGGACGACGTGGGTGAACTGTCCCTGGCCGGCGGACACGTTGGCGCGATGCTCGAGCCCCGGCGCCACGCCCTCGACAAAGACGACGAGCGCGACCATGAGGGCCACGTATCCGCCCCACGTGAGGTTTCGTATCGACGGATTGAAGCTCGAAAAACCCGGGAGTCGAGCCGCCGCGCTGCGGAAGTTGAGCACTAGCGCCGCGCCGAGGACGATCCCGGCGAGCATCAGCACGTTCGCGCCGAACGCGAGCGCGAGCGCAAGGCGGTTGCCGCCGATGTCGCCGGTCAGCAGCCCGGGCAGGATGAACAGACCCGCCAGCCCGGCGATGCCGTAACGAAACGCGAGGAAGAGCAGGGCGAGTCCGAGCAGGCCGCCGAATGCGCGCGGCATCGCGGTCGTGCGCATTTGCATCACGCCGCGCTCCGCGAGGTCCAGCTCGCCGAGCGAGGGCGCGGGCATGCCGCGCATGAGGGTGGCCGCCGCCCGCCTGATCTCGGAGGCCGGCGGCGACCCAGGCGGATTGCCGGCCACCTCGACCTTGCCCGTCGCCGAGTCGACCGTCCACACGGTCGCCGGAACGACCGCGCCCGCAACCGGGCCGGCGGGGGTGAGCTGGTTGCCCGGCGCGACGTGGACGACGACCACGCCGGGGCGTATGCGGCGCTGGATGGCGTTGGGGCGCCAGGTCGCCTCCGCCCACGCGGCGGCGGCCGATGCTGCGGCGTGCGGATTCTGGCCCGGTCCCGCGAAGAGCAGAAACGACGGCGTGCCGCCCTGCTGCCGGTAGGCGATTCGCGTTGTGTTGCCCGCGAAGGATTGAAATCTCGAGTCCGTCTGCGCGGCCAGGCGATAGCGAGATCGGGGAAGGATGTGGACGAGGCTCGTCCGGGCGAGGTCTTCGACGCTGAAGGGCAAGGCGCGCCGATGATAGGTCGCGGGTTACGTTTCTCGACATGAAGTTGGACGTCGGATTGCTCCTCCCGTCGCGCGAGGTCCTGCTGTGGGGTGACAGCAACCTCCGATTCCTCGTCGAAGCGGCGGTCGAGGCAGAGCGGCTCGGCTTCCAGTCGGTGTGGGTCGGGGACTCTTTGCTGGCGCGTCCGCGTGGCGAGCCGCTGACACTACTCGGCGCGATCGCCGGCGCGACGCACCGCGTGAAGCTCGGCACGGCGGTGCTGCTCCCGCTTCTGCGCCGGCCCGTCCAGCTCGCCCACTCGCTCGCGACCCTGGACCGCGTGTCGCGGGGGAGGCTGATCGTCGGCGTCGGCCCCGGAGCCAGCGTACCCGGGACCCGGGAGGAGCTCGCCGCCGTCGACATGCCCGCCGACAATCGCGTGTCGATGCTCCTGGGCACGGTCGATCGGTGCCGCGTGCTCTGGCGTGGGGAAGACCCCGACGTGAAGCTGCTGCCGGCGCCGCTTACGCCCGCCGGGCCGCCCTTCTGGCTCGGCGCGCACGGACCACGGATGATGCGCGAGGCGGGCTCGAGGTTCGACGGCTGGCTCCCGTTCAGCCCGACGCCGGAGGTCTTCGCGACGGGGCTGGCGACGGTCAAGGCATCTGCCGCCAAGGCCGGCCGCAATCCATCGGCCGTGGCCGCGGCCGTGTATCTCACGCTCGCGATCGCGGACGACCGTGAGACCGCCGCGGAGCAGTTCGACGCGTACATCCGCGCCTACTACGGCGTGCCCGGCGAGGTCATGGCGCGCGCCCAGGCGAGCCACGCGGGAACGATCGACTCCGCGGTCGACTGGATCGGCGCGTATGCCGAGGCCGGGGCGCAGCACGTCGTGCTTCGACTGGCGCGGCCGACGCTGGACGGGTTCATGGATGTGGCCGCCGCATTGCTGCACGCGCTCCAGTGACGGTTCCGCCCGGCGTCGACGAGTTCTTGCGCAAACCGAATGCAGCCGTCATCGCCAGCGTCCGTCCCGACCACTACCCGATGACGGTGGTCACCTGGTACGACTGGGACGGCACGCGCGTGTTGGTCAACATGGCGCGCGAGCGCAGCCGGCTCGCGTGGATGCGCGCCGACCCCCGCGTGAGCCTGACCGTGCTCGACGATGACTGGTACACCCACGTCAGCTTCACCGGCGACGTGGTCGAGTTCCACGACGACCCCGACCTCGACGACATAGACAGTCTCGCGATGCGCTACAACGGCAAGCCTTTCTGGAACCGCAAGGCCGACCGCGTCAGCGCGTGGATCGAACCCCGCGACTGGCACGTCTGGGAGCTAGACCGCCGGTAGCCGCACCCTCCCGAGACGGTCCTGGTAGTACTCGGTGAACCACGCCCATCCGTCCGCGGTCGTGACGAGGTGGTCGGGCCAGGCGCCGGTCGTCAACATCTCGACGACCTGGGAGCCGTGCACCGCCGCCAGACGATTGGAGCCGCTCTCCGTGAGCCACACCGTACCGCCCGGTCCGACGGCAAGGCTCTGCGGCTTGGCGCCGTTCGCGGTCTTCCACTCAGTGAGCGTTCCGCCGGGAGCGACGCGTACCACGCGATCGCCGCCGAAGTCGGCGACCCAGACCGCGCCGTCGCTCGTATTGAGAAGCCCGAGCGCCGTGCCCGATCCGCCGATCGGGGTCTTCTGCACGTCGCCCGCGGCGGTGACGCGACCGAGAACGGGGACGCCGTCGACCGTGAACCACGCGCCGCCGTCCTGCGCGGGCAGCACCTCGGCGCCCGCCACGCCGATGGGGTACTCGGTGAAGCGACCACCGGCGAATTTCGCGATGGCGTCGCCGTGCGTTTCGGTGACCCACACCGTGCCATCCGCGGCCACCGCCGTGGAGGCCGGCTCAGACGCCTTGCGCGGCAGCCTGCACTCGCGGGCCGATCCGTCTGGCGCGATGGCGGCGATCGCGTCTCGGAACTGCTCGGGCACCCACGCCGTGCCATCTTGCGCGACCGAGAGGTTCAGCCCCAGGTCGCTGACCGGGAGGTTGTAGACCGTCACGGTGCCGTCGGAACCGACGTGCAGCACCGTGTTCAGCCCCGTACCAAGGACCCATACGGACGAGCCGTCGCGGTCGAGGGCAAGGCCGACCGGCTGGGTGCCGAGGTCGAGCTTCAGACCCGGCGTCTGCAGGTCGGTCTCGGCGAGCGTCGTGCGGTGAGCCGTCACGTGCAGCGGGACGCAGACCGGAGGTGCCACGTTCGACGTCGAGCCCGAGCCGCACGCGACTGGCATGCTCAACAGCGCGACGGCGACCGCCAGGCGCCGCCTCACGCGGCTACTGCGTGACGTCGATCCAGACGAGGCCGGGGGGCAGAGTCAGCGCCTGGCCCCCGTCGAGCGTGAACGCCAGCGGTCCATGGCTGTCCGTCGAAGCCCATGTGCCGGTGTAGTGCCCGCCCTTGTAGTAGACGTCGATCCGTCCGCTGGTGTCGAGGTCGTAGTCGTGAATGTGCGCGCCGTGCCCATCGCCCACGTCCATCAGCTGCTCGCGCGTGTGCAGCGTGATGAGCATCTCGATGCGCAGCGGCTGATGGAGGGTCAGGTCCTGGTAGGGATGTCCTTCCTCCGTCTTGTTGTAGGTGCCCGTGGCGGCGTCGTAGCTGTACGTCGAGTTGTGCTCGTCGACGTTGAAAGAATTCACGGCCGCGCCGCCACTGATGTTGGGCCGCGCCTTCGGAATCGTGTACGGGTCGATGCCGTACAGATTCTCCGCCGCGTGCACGCGATCGCCGTTGATCATCAGGTTGTCTGGCGCGAACCGGCCGTTCGCGTACGTGCGGTACTGGTAGCCGATCGTGTCGAAGAACTGCGGCGTCGGGTCCGACGAAGCGCGGGCCGCGGTCGCGGCCGATTCGCCCGACTGGAAAAGCAGTCCCTTGTAGTGCCGGCCGAGCTTCAAAGAGATGAAGCGCGCCGAGCGCATCGGACCGATCAGGTCCGGCGCGTGCTCGAAGATCGCGGTGAGGCGCGTGATACCGCCCTCGGCCAGGTACTCGTAGACGATGTCCGCCGCCTGCAGGCCGTTCTGGTCGCGCGCGTTCTCGTCGTTCGGAATCTGGATCAACGCCGGGAAGCTCAGCGCGACGGTGTGCTCGTGGTCGTGCCAGTACACGCCCGTCTTCAACGCGAAAGCGGCCGCGACGAGGTGCCCGGTCTGATCGCGTCCGCCCGATCCCATCTGCACCACGAGCGGTCCGGAGGGAAGACCGGCGGTCGACAGCGTGGCGCTCTTGTCGTCCGCGGCCCACTTGAGGGTCGCGACCTGGCCGCCGATCGTCACCTTGATCGTGACCGGCTCCATCGCGTCGTTGAAGGTGAGCTTCATACCCGTGCCCGGATCGATCTCCATCCCGTCCTTCAGGGCCGTGCCGTCCGTGTTGGTGATGCTCAGGACGCGCGGGATGATCAGCGTGGTGAAGGTCCATGTGCCGCCGTTGACATGGTGATGGGTCGTGTCAAGGGTTGGCTTCAACGCGACGGTGTACGTCCCCAGCTCCTGGAGCGGCTTGGCCGGAGTCCATGCGTACTGCTGCTGGCCTGACACCGACGTGATGGTCCCGTCGGTCGCGGGCGTGATCGAAAACGCCGCACGCACGGCCTCGATCGACACCGAGCGCGAGTAGTTGATTGCGAACACGCCGTCGGTGGGAACGTCCTTCTGTCCGCTCTTCACGTTCGTCGTGAGCGTCGTGGGCAGCGTGTTCTCGTACGCGAGATACGCACCCATGCTCAGCAGTAGGACGAGCACCACCATTCCAAGCGCGATCCAGCCGCGACGGCCGAATGTTCTTCGCTTGCGCGGTCGCCTTAAGGGCGGTGCCGCTGGAGGCGGTGGCTCGAGTGGGGGCAGCAGCGTGGAGATCGACAACGGGCCGCCGGAATTATTGCACTAAGGACTTCAAGAGGGAAAACGTATAGATGCCGTGCGAATGTCCGCTCTCGAATCCGATCTGCAGCGCGTACTGGCCCACGAGCTTCACGTCACTGATGCGCAGCTCCGCATCGCCGAGGGATTGCACGCGTGAAAGACGTCCCGGCATTCCCGCCTCGCCGCGGCATTCCGCGCATGGGCACGCCCACCGCAACTGCTCGCCGGTGTAGGTGGACTTGCTGCCGTCCTCCCACGCGATCTCCATCACCTGGCGCTCGCGGTCGACGTCGACGTTGGTGGGAAACGGATCGAGGTCTCGCAGGGGCTTGTCTTTGTCTAGTGGACGCTGATGACCGGCAGCTGGCGGAACGACTGGATCGACGTTCGTGCCGCGACCTGGGACGCGATCGCCTCGAACGCCTTGGCGCCCGCGGATTCGGGACGCGAGATCACGACAGGCGTCCCCTTGTCGGCGTCCTCGCGAATCCCCTCCTCGAGCGGGATCGCGCCGAGGAACGGAACTCCGAGTCGCTTGGCGGCCGCCTCGGCGCCGCCGTGGCTGAAGATCTCGTGGCGATGTCCGCACTCCGGGCAGACGTACCAGCTCATGTTCTCGATCAGGCCAAGCGGCGTGACGTTCAGCTTGCGGAACATCTGCAGCGCATTGACCGCGATGTTGGTCGCGACGTCCTGCGGTGTGCAGACTATCGCGACTCCCGTGAGTGGGATGACCTGGCCGAGGGTCAGCGACGCGTCGCCTGTACCGGGTGGCAGGTCGATGACGAGGTAGTCGAGCCGGCCCCAGTCGGTGAGCCGCATCAGCTCCTCGATCATCTTGCCGACCATCGGACCGCGAAAGACCGTGACCTCGTCCGGCGGTCGAACGTGACCGAAGGACATCACCTTCAGGCCGTGCACCTCGATGGGCACGAGGTGACCGTTCGACTGCTCGGGCCGCACGCGCGAGCCGGTCATCACCGGCACCGACGGGCCGAGGATGTCGGCGTCGAGCAGTCCGACCGTGGCGCCGCTCTTGCGCAGCGCGGCCGCCAGGTTGACCGCAACGGTGGACTTGCCCACCCCGCCCTTGCCGGAGGCGACCGCGATGGTCTGCTTGACGCCGGGGAGGATCTCGGACGGCTTCCGCAGGAAGGCGGGGCGGACGTTGGCGGTCATGCGGACGTCGACGCCGGTCACGCCGGGCAAGTCGTTCACCGCATCCTCGGCCTGGGTCTTGAAGCGGTCGCGCACCGGACACGCGGGCGTGGTCAGCTCGAATGTGAAGCTCACCTTGCCCTGCGGGCTGATCTCGAGCTCCTTGATCATGCCCAGGCTCACGATGTCGCGGCCGAGGTCGGGGTCCTGGATCCGGCCCAGGGCCTCGAGCACCTGCTGGTTGGTTGGCCCGCTCATGCCGGCCGATCTTACCGACAGCACGGTCTTGGGGGAGCATGCCCCCATGCGTCGGCACTGACGGAGCCAGGTGCCGCCGCGCCCCCCTAGCGCGTCCGAATGTTACGGAGGCTGGTAAGTTCATTGCGCTGTGCGGCAAATGACAGCGGACAGCCCCGCGGCCGATCTCGTCGCCTACTACGGCAAGGCCGCTTCCGACGTGTACTTCCAGCGTGCGCAGAAAACGCTCGCCGGGGCGAAGGTCGACGCCGTCGTCGCGATGGACTTCTTCGCGAGCAAGCCGGGCGTGCTTTGTGGGGTGACCGAGGCCGTACGCCTGCTGAGCGAGGTTCTTCAAGACGGCGACGAGGCCTACGCGATCGGCGAGGGCGAGCCGGTTGGCCTCAAGGAGACGGTGCTCCGCGTGCGCGCGCCGTACTCGCGCTTTGGCGTGTATGAGACCGCGCTGCTTGGAATGCTGTCGAGCTGCACGGGTTGGGCGACCGCGGCCCGCGAGATCGTCCAGGCCGCGAACGGCAAGCGCGTCATCAGCTTCGGCGCGCGCCACGTGCACCCTTTGATCGGGCCGACGATGGAGTACTCGGCCGTCGTCGGCGGATGCGCGGGATGCGCCACGCCGCTCGGCGCGCAGCTGGCGGGCCTGCAGGGCGCGTCGGGGACGATGCCCCACGCGATGATCCTGCTCTTCGGCGATACCGTGAAGGCCGCGCAGGCCTTCGACCAGCACATGGGCGACGACGTGCTGCGGATCGTGCTGGTCGACACATTCAAAGACGAGGTGGAGGAATCGCTCCGCGTCGCGGCGGCATTGGGCAAGCGGCTGCGCGGCGTGCGCCTCGACACGCCAGGCGAGCGCGGCGGCGTGACGATAGACCTCGTGAAGGAGGTGCGCGCGCGGCTCGACCTCGCTGGTTTCGAGCACGTCGGCATCTTCGTCTCGGGCGGTCTCGACGCCGAGCGCATTCGCCAGTTCGAGGCGGCGAAGTGCCCGATCCACTCGTACGGCGTCGGCATGGCCATCAGCTCAGCGCCGCCCATCGCGTTCACGGCCGACATCAAGGAGATCGACGGCCAGCCGAAGACCAAGCGGGGCCGCATCCCCGGCGCCGCTCCGAATCCGCGCCTTGCACGAGTGATCTGAAAAAAAAGCAGCTGACCGACCTGCAGGCCGCCTGCCGGGCCTGCACCGTCTGCGCCGAGCAGGGCATGATCGCCGAGGCAAACCCGACTTTTTCCGGCCGGTGGGGAGCGCCGTTCTTCATCGTCGGCCAGGCGCCCGGACCGGCGGAGCGCGAATCGCGCAAACCGTTCGCCGGGCGCGCGGGCAAGGAGCTCGACCGCTGGATGCTTCGCGCGGGATTCGAGGACGCGGAGGAATTTCGCCGCCTCACGTACATCGCGGCGCTGATGCGGTGCTTCCCCGGTCGCAACAAGCAGAACACCGGCGACCTGCCGCCGCCGCGCCGCGGCGTTGCGAACTGCGCGCATTGGCTGGACGCCGAGCTCGAGTTGATCAGGCCGACGGTCTTGATTCCGATCGGCCAGCTGGCGATCACACGTTTTCTTGGCGCCGGCGCGCTGGGCGATCGCGTCGGCAATCCCTACGGCGACAAGCCCGTGATCATCCCGCTGCCGCATCCGTCGGGCCAGAGCCGCTGGCTGAATGAGTCCTCGAATCGGGACAAGCTCGCGCGAGCACTCTCACTGATCGGTGAACAGAGGTCAAAATTTGCGCGGTGAGATACCTGCTCGTCTATTACGGCGGGGGGATGCCTGAGACGCCGGCGCAGCAGGCGCGGGTCATGAAGCAGTGGACCACCTGGTTCGCAAAGCTCGGTTCAGCGATCGTCGATCCCGGCAATCCGTTTTCGGGCAAGGTCAACAAGATCGACGCCGACGGGTCAGTGGCCAAGGGGGCGGTCGGCCGGCGCGCGTCCGGCTACAGCATCATCGAGGCGGCGTCGCTCGAGGCCGCGACGAAGCTCGCGAGAGGCTGTCCGGTGATCAAGAGCGGCGCGCAGGTCGCGGTCTACGAAACGTTCAACGTGATGTAGTTGCCCGCGTTCTTTGGGCAGCGTCACGGCGATCGAGTCGTCATCGTCGACGCTGACGCTTTTCATCTCGCGCGCTCGCTGAGGGCGCGACCGGGCCAGGAGATCGAGGTCGTCGATCCTGAGGGATTCCTTCTGACGGTCAGGCTCGACTCGGTGTCGACCACGAGCGTCGAGGGAACAGTGATCGCCGAGACGCCGCACGATCCCGAGCCGGCCGCGCGCATCACCATCGCGGTGGCAAGCCTGCCCGCGCCGGCCCTCGACCTCGCCCTCTCACGGTGCACCGAGGCGGGGGCGCACGCCTTCGTCGTCTTCGCGGCCGACCGAAGCGTGGGCCGCGGTGAGAAGCTCGACCGATGGACGTCGATCTGCCGTGAGGCGGCAATGCTCGCCGGCCGTCTGCGCGTGCCGGAGGTATCGGCTGCATCGTCGTTCGCGGCGGCTTACGCCTCCGCCGAGAACCCGGTGGTGCTCGAGCGCGACGCGCCGCGGCGGCTCGCCGAGGTGGAAGGGCTCGAACAGGCGACCCTCTTCGTCGGGCCGGAGGGCGGTTGGTCCGACCGCGAGCGTCAGCTGGCCGGGGTCACCGCGTCGCTCGGCCCGAGGAACCTCCGCGCGGACACCGCGGCCCTGGTCGCGCTGGCGGTCGCCCTCAGCTCGGGGGGCCGCTGAATGCGTGATACTCCGGACTATCCGCGCATCCGCGAGCTCGAGACCGGCAGTTAGTCCGGACTATCGCGGGGTGGAGCCGCCGCCCCGCGCCGTGTCCACCTCGCCCGTGATCGCGATCACCGACGCGATCCCGAAGATCACCGCACCTATGACGATCAATCCCGCGGCGATCGGCAGGAGCCACCCGCTCAGGCCAAACCCGGCGCAGACGAGCCCGACCGCCAGCACCAGCAGCGCGTAGATCCGAAACCCGCGTTTCGACGCCGCGTAACCGGGGGGCAGGGAGCCGAGGTACCTGGAGGTGACGGTGCGGATCACGTAGTCGCCCGCGCCGAGCAGGTTGAAGGCGAGCACAAGGCCCGCGAGCACCAACAGGACGCCGATGACGAGGAGCACGGCCACGATCCCTAGCATTCTGAACGTGGCAGTAGCTACAAAGCAGGCCCTGGTGCGGAACTTTTGCATCATCGCCCACATCGACCACGGCAAATCGACCCTGGCCGACCGGCTGCTCGAGCACACGGGCGCGATCAGCCAGCGCGACATGCAGGACCAGGTGCTCGACACGATGGACCTGGAGCGCGAGCGCGGCATCACGATCAAGCTCCAGGCCGTCCGCATGACCTACCCGGCGAAGGACGGGCAGACCTACGAGCTCAACCTCATCGACACGCCCGGGCACGTCGACTTCGCCTACGAGGTTTCTCGGTCGCTCGCCGCGTGCGAGGGAGCGATCCTGGTCGTCGACGCGGCGCAGGGCATCGAGGCGCAGACGCTGGCCAACCTCTACCAGGCGGTCGAGGCAGGGCTGACCATCGTCCCCGTCGTCAACAAGATCGACCTGGACGCCGCCCAGCCCGACATGGTGGCCGAGGAGATCTCCGACGTCACCGGCATCCCGCGCGACCAGGTGGTCTTCGCCTCCGCCAAGCTCGGCATCGGCACCGAAGAGATCCTCAACGCCGTGGTCGACCGCGTGCCGCCGCCGCGCGGCGATCCTTCCAAGCCTTTGCGGGCGCTGATCTTCGACTCGCACTACGACGCCTACCGCGGTGTGATCACCTACGTGCGCGTCGTCGACGGCGAGATCATCCCGCGCACGCGGATCCGGATGATGAACACCGGCAAGGTCCACGAGGTCGACGAGGTCGGTTGGTTCGCGCCGCGGCCGCGCCCCGCTGAGAAGCTGACCGCCGGCGAGGTCGGCTATGTGACCGCCGCGATCAAGAACGTCGTCGACGCGCGCGTGGGCGACACGATCACGACCGCGGAGCACGGCGCGACCAGCGCGCTCCCCGGCTACCGCCGTGTGAAGCCGATGGTGTTCGCGGGCCTGTTTCCCACCAACTCCGACGAGTTCTCGGACCTGAAAGAAGCGCTGGAGAAGCTGCAGCTCAACGACGCCGCCCTGTCCTACGAACCCGAGAACTCGGCGGCGCTCGGCTTCGGGTTTCGGTGCGGATTCCTCGGCCTGCTCCACCTCGAGATCGTGCAGGAGCGCCTCGAGCGCGAGTTCGAACTGGAGCTCATCACGACCGCGCCGACCGTCGAGTACGAGGTGAAGCTGAAACGCGGCGAGGTAGTGGAGGTCGACAACCCGGCGCTGCTGCCGGATCCCACCGCCATCGAGACGATCTCGGAGCCGTTTGTGAAGCTGACGATCATCACGCCGTCTGGTTACGTGGGGCCGATGATGGAGCTGTGCCAGGAGCGCCGCGGCGCTTTCAAGCATCTCGAGCACAAGCCTGGCGACCGCGTCGTCATCGAGTACGAGATCCCGCTCGGCGAGATCATCCACGACTTCTACGACCAGCTGAAGTCCCGCTCCAAGGGCTACGCCTCGATGGACTACGAGATGATCGGCTTCCGCGAGGGCGACCTCGTCAAGCTCGACGTGCTTGTCGCCGGCGAGCCGGTCGACGCCCTTTCGCTCATCAGCCACCGCAGCAAGGCGCAGCTGCAGGGACGCAAGCTTGTGGAGAAGCTCAAGGCGATCATTCCGCGCCAGCTGTACGAGGTGCCGATCCAGGCCGCGATAGGTGGGAAGATCATCGCCCGAGAAACGATCCCTGCCATGCGCAAGGACGTTCTCGCCAAATGCTATGGCGGTGACGTCACCCGAAAACGCAAACTGTTGGAGAAGCAGAAGGAAGGCAAGCGGCGAATGAAGCGAGTCGGCTCCGTCGAGATTCCGCAGGACGCCTTCATGGCGGTGCTGAAGCTTGACTAGAGGACGTTTCGCATTCCTTCTGATCGTGTTGGTGGCGGCCGCCGCCTGCCGCAATCCATTTCCTGGATCGAGCTCCGGCTCGCCCGCGCGGATCGTCGACGTCTACGCCGCGAGCCCGACCTCGTCGGATGCGGGCTCGCTGCTCGGTGGCGGCACCTGGTGGACCAGCGCTCCGACATTCGCGCAGCGTCCGCTGAACGCCGCGACGATGTCGTCCTCGATCCAGTACCAGATCATCCGGCGCTACGGAAACGTCGGGACCGCCGAGACGTGGAAGTTGACGTACGCGGAGTTCAGCAGCGCGTCCAACGCGTCAACCGTGATCAACAACATCCAGACGAACGCCGGCGCCGGCGTGACCGGGCCGAAGGTCGGCGACATGTCGCTGTACTACGGCCAGCAGCTGACGCAGACCGGCGGCTCGTCGCAGGGCGGAGCGCCCTTCGAGACTCTGACCATCATCCGGAGCGGAACCTTTTTGGTCGAGAGCACGTGGGACCGCAAGGACGGCTTCCCTTCGGTCGACCAGCTCGGGCGGATCGCGACGCGCATCGTCTCGCGCCTGAAGGACGCGATTTCGGGCAAGGTGCGCGGGACGCTCATCTCCACCGACGACGTCGCCACCCTTCCTCCGCCCAACGCGGCGATGACGCTGCTCGGCGCCGTGCGCCTACCCATCGAGGCGGTCCCGCTGATGCTCAACGCCGCCGCGCCGACCGAGGTGCAGAGCATGTTCACCGCGCTTTCGGTCAAGGATTTCGTCTACGGCGACTACGCCCTGGATCAGGACACGCACATGGAGGTACAAACCGCCACGTTCAAGTTCTCGTCTACCCAGGACGCGAAGGCCGTGTTCGACACGTTTCGCGCCGGCGACACGCCCGACGCGAACGGGCTGGTCAAGTCCTACAACGACTCGACCGGACCGGGTCAGTACGACATCGAGTTCGTGTCGGGCTCGTACATGGGGCTGATGATCTGCCGCTCGACCTCCGAGGACTCGAACGAGGCCGCGTCCCGCTCATGCGAGACCCCGATCGAGGTCGTCAGCGCGGCGTGGGCCGCGACCCTGAAGGGGTAGCTTCCGCCGCCGATCCGCGCGTCTCGAGAAACCACTTCCACTGACGCGTCAGCCCTTCGCGCAGCGCCACCCTCGGCTCCCAGGCGAGGCGATCGCGGGCCTGGTTGATCGACGCGCCCGTGTGGCGAGGGTCGCCCGGCGCAGCCGGCAAGAACGAGCGCCGCGCCTTGATGTGGCTGATGTCCTCGAGGGTGTCGATGACGCGGTTCACGGTCACGCGGCTGCCGCCCCCGAGGTTGATGACCTGGCCGACCACATCGCCAGACGCCGCCTTCACGGTGCCGTCGACCGCATCCGACACATACGTGAACTCTCGCGTCTGCTCGCCGTCACCAAGGATCTCGATCTCGCGGTCCTCGGCGAGCGCCTGCATGAAGGCGTGGAACGCCATGTCCGGGCGCTGCCGCGGCCCGTACACCGTGAAGTAGCGCAGCGCCGTCGCCGGCAGGTTGAAGTTGCGCATGTAGACGAAGGTCAGGTGCTCGGCGGCGAGCTTGGTCATGCCGTACGGAGAGATGGGGCGGGGGAGCGTCGATTCCTTGGTCGGGAATACCTCCGCGTTGCCGTAGACGGATGAGCTCGAGGCGAGGACGAACCGGTCGAGCTTGACGTCCCGCAGGCTTTCGAGCAGGCGTTGCGTCGCGACGATGTTGTCATGCACGTAGGTGTCGAAATGCTGGCCCCAGCTGGGCCGGACCCCCGGCTGACCCGCGAGATGGAAGACGACCGTCGCGCCGCGAAGGACCGGGGTCAGATCACCATTGGCGACATCGAGCTCGCAGAGCGTGAAGTTGCGATGGGCGAGCGGTCCTTGGAGGTTGCGCTCCTTGCGCGAACGCTCGTAGTAGTCGCTGAACGAGTCGACACCTACGACCTCGTGCCCGTCGGCGAGCAGCCGCTCGCACAGATGCGAGCCGATGAACCCCGCCGCGCCGGTGACCACGACCCTGGTGGCTTGAAGCACGGCGGAAAAGACTACCTATCTTTGTGACGGTGTCTCGCTTTAACGATTGGCTTTCGACGACCGATCTCGGCGTGACCGTGAGGAGATTCCCGGAAGGCACCCGGACGGCGAGCGACGCGGCGCGCGCCGTGGGGTGCGAGCTCGGACAGATCGTCAAGTCACTCGTCTTCGTCGCGGGCGGTAGGCCGGTGGTCGCTCTTGTGAGCGGAGCGAACCGCCTCGACGAAGGCCGCCTTGGCGCCGTCGCGGGGACGCCGGTGGCCAAAGCCGACGCCGCCATCGCTCGCGAAGCGACCGGCTATTCCATCGGGGGTGTCCCGCCCTTTGGCCACGCGACCGAGGTGCCCGTCTTCATGGACCGCGACCTTTTCGGCTACGAGGTCGTGTGGGCTGCCGCCGGCCGTCCTGATTCGGTGTTCGAGATCCAACCCGAGCGTCTGCGAGAGCTGAGCAACGCCGAGGTCGCGGACCTCAAGTGAGCGCCGAGCCGCGGTCCTTCCGGCACCTCTACCTGCACATCCCCTTCTGCAGGCACAAGTGCGGGTACTGCGACTTCAACGCCTACGCGGGCATGGACGGCCTGATGCCCGCCTACGTCGACGCGCTGGAGCGCGAGCTGATCTTTGCTCGCGAGCGGTTCCGGTTTCAGCAACTCGAGACCGTCTACCTCGGGGGCGGCACGCCGAGCCTGCTTCCGAAAGACCTCGCGGCGCGACTTCTCGACTTCGTGCGGACCAACTTCAACATCGCGCCCGACGCTGAGGTGACGCTCGAAGCGAATCCGGCGAGCACCGACGACGGGCGGCTCTCCGCGTGGCGTGAGGGCGGTGTCAACCGGCTAAGCCTGGGCGTGCAGGGCTTCGACCAGCGCGCTCTCGCGGTGCTGGAGCGCAAGACGGACGCCGCTCAGGCGACTCGCGCTTTTTCGCTGGCGCGGGAGGCGGGCTTCGCCAACATCAGCATCGACCTCATCTACGCGGTGCCGTACCAGAGCCTCGACACGTGGATGGACACGCTGCGTCGGGCGATCGACCTCGGCCCTGACCACGTCTCGACGTATTGCCTTTCCTTCGAGGAGGGCACGCTGCTGTTCCGGCGTCGCGCCGAGGGTCGCGTGCCCGAGGTGGAGTCCGACCTGCAGTGGGACCAGCTCGACGCCGCGGTCGCGGAGCTCGAGGCGGCCGGCTATCACCGCTACGAGGTGTCCAACTGGGCCCGGAGCGGCGGATTCGAGTCGCGCCACAACCAGGCGTACTGGCGATGCGCTCCGGTCTACGGCGGCGGGGCGGGCGCGCATTCTTACGCGCTTGGTGACGCGACCGACGGCGCCACCGCATCACGCTGGTGGAACATCGCGCGGCCGCGCGACTACATCGCCGCGACGCCTCGCGTCCGGGCGGATGGGGAAGACCTCGATCCGCGCAAGACCGCGGCCGAGTCGCTGATGCTCGGCCTGCGCACCGCCAAGGGCATGACGCCGCCGCCGGGTTTCGACGACGAGCTCGGGCACCTGCAGCGCGACGGATTGGTCGAGCGAGTCGATGGCCGAGTCGTCCCCACCCGGCGCGGCTTAGACCTCCACAACCAGATAGCGCTCGCGGTACTGTAGTTGGCACTCTCGCACCGAGAGTGCTGAAAGGATGGAGAACCGAAAACAGTCGATCCTCCGGGCGGTGGTGAACGAGTTCACCACGAGCGCCGTGCCGGTCGGCTCGCAGGCGCTGCAGTCCCGCTATTTCGTCAACCTGTCGTCGGCGACCATCCGCAGCGAGCTGGCCGATCTCACCGACCGCGGCTACCTGACCCAGCCGCACACCTCGGCCGGCCGCGTGCCGACAGACTCCGGCTACCGCTACTTCGTCGACTTCCTCATGGACCTCGAACCGATCCCCGACCGAGTGCAGAGCTTCATCGCCGACGAGATGCGTGGGGCGCCAGGCGACGTCCAGGGGATGGTCGAGCGCGTGGCGATGACGCTGGCGTCGGTGACGCAGAACGCGTCGGTGGCGAGCGCGCCGCAGGGCTCGATGGCTCGCATCAAGCACGTGGACCTGGTCTCGCTCGAGCCGAAGGAGGTGCTGCTGATCCTCCTGCTCGAGGGCAACCTGCTCCGCCAGCAGGTCGTCGACACGACCGAGCCGGCGACCCAGGCGCAGCTGACGCGGATGGCTGCAAGGCTCAACGCATCGCTGTCCGGCCGCTCCAGCGACGACGCGCGCCGGCACTACGAGCAGGCGCCGCTCGGACTCGAGAAGGAGCTGCTCGGGCGTGTGATCGCGGTCCTGGACGTGTACGAGAAGGGAGCGGAGAGCCTGGTCGTACACGACGGCGTGCGCAACCTGCTCCGTCATCCCGAGTTCGCGGAGTCGTCTCGCGTGACCCAGGTCCTGGAGGTCCTCGAGGAGACGCGGTACCTCACGGTCCTGCTTCGCCAGCTGATCGGCGACTCCGACCTCCAGATCGTCATCGGCTCGGAGAACGCGTCCAGCCAGCTCAAGGGATGCGCGGTCGTTCTGACCACGTACGGCCCGTCGGACCGGCTCAAGGGCGTGCTCGGGGTGATCGGTCCGACCCGCATGGCGTACAGCCAGACGGTGGCGCGGCTGCAGGCCGTCGCCCGCGGCGCCAGCGAGCGGATGGCCGAGCTCGGAGTTTGATCGTGGCCCCGCGCGCGGTATCTAAGGTTCGATGACCAGCCGCAAGCACCCACATGAGTCAACCGAGGGCGAGGAGGTCGACCCGACCGTCGCCCTCTACCAGGGCAAGATCGCGGAGCTCGAATCCGAGCTGGCCGAGACAAAGGACAAGTACCTGCGGCTCGCGGCCGACTTCGACAACTACAAGAAGCGCATGCGCCAGGAGCAGCTCGAGACGATCCAGCACGCCTCATCCGAGCTCATCGCGCGCCTCCTGCCCGTGCTCGACGACCTGCAGAACGTGCTCGAGCACAAGCCCGCCGGCATCGACGAATCGTGGGTCAAGGGCCTGGAGCTCAGCGTGCGCAAGCTCGAGGAATCCCTCGGCACGCATGGCCTGCAGCCGATCGAAGCGATCGGCGCCCAGTTCGACCCCAAGATGCACGAGGCGGTCGGACACGAAGAGTCGACCGAGCATCCGGAGGACACCGTCGTGTCCGAGCTGCGGCGGGGCTACCGGATCCGCGACCGCGTCGTTCGCCCGGCGCTGGTCAAGGTCGCCCGGCGACCCGAGCTGCCACCCGACAACGACTCCTAACCTTCACGCGTGGCGGTAAAGCGCGACTACTACGAGATCCTCGGCGTGAGCCGCCAGTGCTCATCGGAAGAGCTCAAGGTCGCGTTCCGCAAGATCGCGATGGACTCGCACCCGGACCGCCATCCCGACGACCCGGTCGCGCACGAGCGCTTCAAGGAGGCGAGCGAGGCCTACTCCGTGCTCTCCGATCCTGAGCGGCGGCGGAGCTACGACCTCTTTGGGCACTCCGCTGTCGGCGCCGGCCCGGCCGTCGATTTCTCGGAAATGCCGTTCGGGGACATCTTCGACACATTCTTCGGCGGCGGTTTCGGAGCCCGCGCGCGCCGCGAACGCTCCAACCGCGGCGACGACCTTCGCTACGACATGACCCTCACCTTTGACGAGGCGTTCACCGGCGTCGAGAAGCAGATCGACGTGGCGAGGCCCGCCGTTTGCGACCGCTGCGCGGGGAGTGGGGCCGAGCCGGGAACCAGCCAGGAGACCTGTCCGGGATGCGGCGGCGCCGGCCAGGTGCGCCGCGCGGCGCAGTCTTTCTTCGGCCAGGTCATCACGACCTCGACCTGCCCGACCTGCGGGGGCGCGGGCAAGATCCTCAAGGACCCTTGCCACCAGTGTCGGGGCCAGGGGCGGGTGCAGAAGAGCAAGCGGCTGTCGGTGAAGGTCCCCGCCGGCGTCGACACAGGCTCACAGATCCGCATCAGCGGCGAAGGGGAGGCGGGGCTCCGCGGCGGACCGCCCGGAGACCTATACGTCGTGCTGCGCGTGAAGCCGCACGCCGAGCTCGCTCGGCACGACCAGGACATCGTCTTCGAGCTGCGCGTGAACATGGTTCAGGCGGCGCTGGGTGACCGCATCGAGATCCCGACCCTGGACGGGCCCGTCGAGATCGCCATCCCGGCGGGCACGCAGAACGGCCAGTCGTTCCGGCTCGGCGGCCGCGGAATGCCCGACGTGCGGGGCGGACGCCGCGGCGACCAGTACGTCGTGGTTCAGGTCGTCGTTCCGAAAGACCTCAACCCCGAACAGAAGGCGCTTCTGCGCAAGGTCGGCGGACTCACTGGAAAGCCGGAAAAGGTTTCGAGAGGCTTCTTCGACAAACTTCGCGACGCTATCAGTCTCGATTGATGCACTAGCCATTTAGACTTTCGCGTCGCTCTCACGTGCGTCGCGCAGATAGTCGGAAATTAGTGATTGGAAAATGGGCGGCGATCATTGCCGCACTAGTTGCTGCCTCCGCTTGTTCGCCGCAATGCAGCTCCACAGCGAAGACTCCGATCAAAACGACGCCAATCGCCGCGGTCCCTTCACCTTCACCTACGCCGACCGCGCCTCTTCAGCCTTCGAGCGCGCCGTTCCACGGCGGTGAGGTCGGCGTCGCCTACACGCCTGTGGCGCAGTCGGCTACGGGCGGCGTCTCCCCCTACACGTGGAGCGTGAGCACCGGAGCGCTGCCCGGCGGCCTGACCATCGGGCCTGACGGCTCGGTGTCCGGGACTCCGACCAGCGCCGGGACCTTCGCCTTCACCATCCAGGTCTCTGATGCCAAGGGCGGCACTGCCAGCCTGCCCGGGACGATCGCCATCGCGCCGGCGCTGAGCGCCGGGCTCATCTCTTCCTGCGCGCAGTACTGCAACGTCGAGCTCGGGTGCGTAAGCGTGTGCGGGCCTTTCGGCCAGCAGAGCGGCGGGGTCGGGCCGTTCACATACACGTTGACGCAGGGCCCGCTGCCCGCGGGGACGTCGCTGAACGGGCTTTCGCTGAGCGGGACGTTCACGGGCCTGTCGGGCTGGATCCAGTTCACGGTCCAGGTCGG
>DATEHC010000011.1:0-13881 GCA_035279785.1 Candidatus Dormiibacterota bacterium | reverse complement strand
TTGCCGCGCCTGGGCGCGGGCGCCGCGACGCGCTCGGTGTCGCGCCAGAGGCCAGCCGACTCCACGGCCTGCGCCACCGCCTGGAGGAGCGCGTCGTCCCCGCGCCGTCGCGGCTGGGCCTTGCCTCGGCCTTCGAGGTTCAGCTTCTCCTGCACCTCGTAACCGCTCGTGTAGGCGACGTCGTAACCGAGGTCGCGCAGCTCGGCCAGGTCACGACGCAACGTGCGCTCGGACACGCCGGCGCGATCGGCCAGCTCCAGCGGATTCAATCCGGGCTCGGCGATGATCGCGGCGAGCACTCGCAAGAGCCGGGCGAGCCGCTCGGCGCGGTTCATAGCGCGGGGGAGGACGGCGCCTGCCCCACGCTGTCGCGTGGGGACCCCGCCAAGGTACGCCCCCACCTCCCCCAAGCAACGCTGGGAGGCGTTTCGTGGCTAACGCTGGGAGACGGCCGGAGTAAATCCGGCCTACAGCTGGCCCTCGTGGCTAGGAAATTTCTTCCCAGGAGGTCGCGTTGCCCTCGAACGGGTCGGGCTCCGCCTCTTCCTGGTTGCCCACCTTCTGGTGGAACCGGCTCGCGATCATCTGGTAGGCCATTGCCTTGGGGATGCCGAGCTTGGTCAGCGACTTGACCTCGTCGGCCATGACCTTGTCCCTGGCCGTCTCGATGGCCGCGAGAACCTCTTCGATGGAGGCCGTCTTCTTCTTCATCAGGCGACTGATTCTACCGGGGCTCCGGCCGCCACCGGCCAAGCCTTAACCTTCTTTTCATAGCCGAGTACGCATCCGACAAGATCCGCAACGTCGTCCTGCTGGGCCATTCGCACGACGGCAAGACAATGCTCACCGAGGCGATGCTGTTTGCCTCCGGAGGCGTTCCCCGGATGGGCTCGCCCGACTCCTCGACCGCGACAACCGACTACGAGCCCGAAGAGCAGAAACGCAAGATCTCGATCAACCTCGGCGTGGCGTTCGCCGAACACAACGGCTTCAAGATCAACATCCTCGACGCACCCGGATTCTTCGACTTCGCCGGCCAGGTGGTCAGCGCGCTGCGCGCCGCCGAGGGCGCTGTGGTGGTGGTCGGCCCCACCTCGCAGCTGGCTGTCGGGACCGAGATCGCGTGGGAGCACTGCAACCGCACCAACAAGCCGCGCATCGTGGTGGTCAACAAGCTCGACAAGGAGAACTCGGACTTCTACGGCGCGGTGGCTGCGATGCGCGAGGTGCTCTCGCCTCGGCCGTTCCCCCTCCACCTTCCGATCGGCGCGGAGCAGAACTTCCGCGGGATCGTCGACCTCCTGCACCTGAAGGCCTTCGTCACGGCCGAGGACGGGAAGGGCAGCGAGGTGCCGATCCCCGACGACATGAAGGCTCGGGTGGACGAGTACCGCGGCCAGCTCATCGAGGCCGCGGCCGAGAGCGACGACTCGCTGCTCGAGAAGTACCTCGACGCCGGGACGCTCGACGAGGACGAGATCCAGCGCGGGCTGCGCCAGGGCATCCTCGAAGCGAAGGTCGCGCCGGTCGTGTGCGCGTCGGCCACCAAGCTGCTTGGCGTGAGGACCTTGATGTCGACGATCGCCGAGCTGATGCCTCCTCCTGACGCGCCCCTCGACCAGCCGGTCAAGGCGTTCGTGTTCAACACCGGCGGCGACCAGTTCGGCCGCGTCAGCTACTTCAAGGTGATGGCGGGCACGCTCAAAGCCGACGCCCACCTGCCCAACCTCTCGCGTGGCGGCGAGGAGCGACTGGCGTCGATCTTCTTCCCGCGCGGCAAAGAGCACGTCGCCGCGACCGAGATTCGGGCCGGCGACATCGGCGCCGCGACCAAGTTGGCCCATACGCTGACGGGCGACACCCTCGGACAGAAGGACGGCGGGCCGCTTCCCGCGATCGACCTTCCGCCGCCGGCCTACAGCCTCGCCATCGTGCCCAAGGCTCGCGGCGACGAGGAGAAGATTTCCTCGGGTCTCGCGCGATTGAGCGAAGAGGACCCGACTCTGCACGTGGAGCGCCTCGAGGAGACGCACCAACTGGTCATCGCCGGGCTGGGCGACGTTCACCTCGACGTGACGCTGGAGAAGCTCAAGCGCAAGTACGGCGTCGAGGCGACGACCTCGGTGCCGCGCGTCCCCTATCGGGAGACGGTGCACGGCTCGGCTCGCGCCGAGGGCCGCCATGTCAAGCAGTCAGGCGGTCACGGCCAGTACGGCATCTGCGTCATCGAGGTCGCGCCGACGGCGCGGGGCGAGGGTTTCGTCTGGGAGGACAAGATCTTCGGCGGCTCCATCCCACACAACTTCCGGCCTTCGGTGCAGAAAGGGATCGTCGACACGATGGGCAAGGGCGTCGTGGCCGGTTATCCGATGGTCGACGTCAGGGTCACGCTGCTCGACGGCAAGTACCACAGCGTGGACTCCAACGACATGGCATTCCAGATCGCGGGATCGCTGGCGATCCGCAAGGGCGCCCTCGAGGCGGGTCCGGTCCTGCTCGAGCCGATCGTCGAGGCGACCATTCGCGTGCCGGAGCGAAATCTCGGCGACATCATGTCCGACCTCAACGGACGACGCGGAAAGATCCTCGGCACCGAGCCGCAGGACGGCTATCAGGACGTCAAGGCGATGGTGCCGGAGTCAGAGATGCTGAGGTTTGCCCTGGACTTGCGCTCGATCACGCAGGGCCGTGGCAGCTTCACCAAGAAGTTCGACCACTACGAAGAGATGCCGGCGCACCTCGCGAAAACGATCATCGACCAGTTCCAGAAAGAGCACGAAGCCGCGAGCTGATCTTCTCCCGGACCTCGTCGGTGGCCAGACCTCTCACCGCAAGCGTCGTTCGGCGCCGCACGATGTCGTCGACGTTGCGCGCCCACTCCGCGGCCACGCCGTGATAGACCTGCGCCCACACCACGGGCGCATGCGGATGAATCCGTTCCATCGCGTCCTCGTGCGTCTCCCTTAGCGCGAGCAGTCGCGGCGTCTCGCTTCCGTAGTGGCGCACAAGGTTGTCCCACACGTCCGGATCGAGGTCGGATGGTTTCTCGGGTAGCGGCCCGGCGCCGGGCAGCGGAACGCCGGTGAGGCGATGCTTACGCCCGCGCTCGTCTTCGAGACGGTGGAGCACGTCCATCGCGATGCGCCGGTGCGTCGTCAACTTTCCGCCGGCAACCGAGACCATCCCGAGCGGGCCCTTGGTGATCACGTGCTCGCGCGGCGTCTCGGCGGTGGTCGCTCCGCCGAGCTCCAGGACGCGAAGGCCGGCGAACGAAAACAGGACGTCCTGGCGCTTGAGGATCTCTCCTGGTAGGGACAGCGACGCTTCGTGAAGGACCTGGTCCAGGTCACTTGCCTCGACCGTCGCGTCCCCGGGGTCACCTTCGTACGGAACGTCGGTCGTCCCGATCATCAGCACCCCTTCCCACGGAAGCGCGAACGCCACACGGCTGCCGCCGACGCTGCGCGCGATCGCCGCGCGCCATCCGGTTGGAAGGGGAAGCGTGACGTGGACTCCCTTGGAGAGACGCGAGCCCGGAGCGGATCGCGGGTCCTCGAGCCGGCGCACGTGATCGACCCACGGTCCGGCGGCGTTGACGATCTGCCGGCACCGGATCGTCTGCGGGCCGTTTGCGCCATTCACGTGAGCCGCGCCCTTCTCGATGCCGACCACTTCGGTGCCGTTGGCGACGGCGACGCCTAGTCGCGCGGCAGCGGTCACGGTGGCGAGAACCAGCCTCGAGTCGTTCGTCTGCGCGTCCTGCAGCACGCCGCACGCGGTGAGGCCGTCGAGCATCAGGTCGGGGACGAGCTGTTGGGATCGCTTCGCGCCGATCAGGCTCGCGCGACTGTGCCGGAAACCTGAGAGCGCCGAGTAGACGACCAGTCCTGCCCACAGCTCGGCGGCAGCCAGCGTCCCGGTGTATATGGGCACGAGAAAGTCGAGCGGCCAGACGAGGTTGCGCGCGACAACGTCGAGGAGGGCGCGGCGTTCGAGGTGGTTCTCGCGCACGAGGCCGACGTCGCCCATCGGCAGGTAGCGGATCCCACCGTGGATGAGCTTGGAGGAAGCCTGCGAGGTTCCCGACCCGAAGTCGGAGCGCTCGACGAGCGCGACCCTCAGTCCGGCCTGGGCTGCCTCGAGCGCGACGCGGCTGCCGATGATTCCGGCGCCGACGACAAGGAGGTCGTATTCATCGGCGAATCCGTCCACGACTCCGAATTCTCCCCGGTCGACGGCGTGAAGGCATCCCCGATGGCCGGCGGACGCCGCACGGGCATCCGCTGGGGTCGGGGCCCGAGCCGCCAGGCCGCCGGACCGATGCGGATCAAGCGCTCGGCCTCGCCCTGACCCGGCCACGGGAACGGCGCCGGCGCCATGGCCGGAGCCTGTGACGCCTTCTGCATGCAGCTCGGGACTTGCGAGTTATCCACATTCTGTATACAGTCTGGGGACATCACACAACATCTAGAGGTAATGGTCAAGAGGTTATTTCGACCGCTGCATCGCTGGCCGGTGGTCGAGGGCTTTGTTTCGAGGCTCGCCGGGCAGTTCACCACCTGGCCGGCGGACGACTTCGGGCGCTTTGTGAGCGCGCCGGTCGGCGCGGGGATGGGAGGGGCGTTCGCGGCGCTGCCTCCGGCGATCGAGCCGATGCGGCCGCCACCGCCGGCGTCGCTCGCGCCGGCGACGTTCGAGATTCGTTTCATGAAGCTGCACGCCGAGGGTCGCTTCGACGAGATGTGGGACATGATCGCCGAGGACGCGCAGCGCGCATGGGGCGGCGTGAGCAACTTCATACGCGAGATGCCGCGACTGGACGAGTGGCTGGAAATTCTGGACATGCAGGTCGCGAGCGTCGCGATGCTCGAGTCGTGGACCGACAATCTGCATCAGCGCACTTACAACAACGTTGCGCGACTGGTCATGCGATACCGCGTGCGTCAACAGTGGCGTGAGTGGACGTTCGATCGCCAGGTTCACCTCGTGCCCGCGGCCGGTGGTTGGCGAACCCTCTGCTATCCGATGCGCGCCAGGACTGTCGGAACCGCCGCAGCTCGCTGATATAGTGGGTTTGGGCCCATGCTTCAGCAGACCATCGAGGAGCAGGAGCGACATCGACGCTGGCACCGTCACCGCAAGCGCGCGATGACACCACGAAGGCTGCTGCAGGAATCAGATGAGCTTCTTTACTGGGTCGAAGAGTGCCAGGTGCAGCGCCTCAAGATCGTTCCCGGATGGTTGATCCCGCGACTGATGCTCGTGCTGCGTCATGCAGACCCGAACCTTCCATCGCGGCTCGGTCGCGAGCGCAGACCCGAGCAGGTGATGGAGCTCGTCTACGAGGCGCAGGCCGCGTTGATGGAACAGTCGTGTCAGAGTCGCGGTCCGGCGCAGGTGATCCCGCTGTTCGCGCGATCGCGCGAACGCATGCTGAAAGAGTCAGCTCTCTAGTCGTGTGCTGCGCGTCGACCTACATCTCCACTCAGATTTCTCTCACGACGGACGCAGCTCACTCCAACAGCTGATCGATCGCGCGCGTGAGTGCGGTCTGGATCGTCTCGCGTTGACCGACCACAACACCGCCGAAGGCGCGCTGGAATTCGCGCGCATCGCGCCGTCGCTCGCGATCGTGGGCGAGGAGGCGAAGACGCGCGAAGGTGAGGTCATCGGATTGTTCATCTCCGGGCGGGTGACGCCTTTCCTTCGTCCCGAGGAGGCGATGGACGCGATTCATTCCATGGGCGGTCTCGTCTACGTGCCCCATCCGCTCGACCCGAGCCGCTCGCATTTCCGCGCCGAGCGAATAGTCGACCTCGCCGATCGCATCGACATCATCGAGGCGTACAACCCGTGGTGCGACACCGCCGCCAACCGCGCCGCCGCTGCGCTCGCGAGTGACCTCGGCAAGGTCACTGCGACAGGTTCGGATGCACACTCCGCGGAGGAGCTGGGGCGGAGCTGGATGGAGATGGACGACTATTCGGACCCACGCGATTTCCTGGAGAAGCTGCGCCACGCGCGACATGTAGTGACCGCGGCGAGCGGCACTGGACGGCGTGCCTGAGCCCGAGCTGCTGGTCGTCGGCTCGATCGCGCTCGACAGTCGCGATGGTCCCTTTGGAAAGGTCAAGGACGAGCTGGGCGGTTCGGCGGTTTACTTCGCGCTCGCTGCCAGCCTGCTCGTGCCCGTGAAGGTTGTCGCACCGGTTGGTCGCGACGCTTTCGAGAAGCTCGAGCGCGCGTTTGCCGGCAGGCCAATCGACAGCTCGATGCTAGCGCTGCTCGACGCGCCCACCTACCGCTGGAATGCGCATCAGGAGCACGGACGCAACCAGGACCGCGGAAGCGCGGACAGCATCTACGACCACTGGGACCCGAAGGTCCCGGACGACTTCGGGGGATGGGCGTTCGTGGGCTCGATGCGGCCGGACAAGCAGGCAGCGGTGATGAAGCTCCTGCACTCGGCCCAGCTGCTGTCCGCCGACGCGATGCTGTCGTACGTTCAGCGCCAGACCCCCGATGCGAAGGACGTTCTGAAGCGCGCCGCCTGGTTCTTCTGCAACGAAGAGGAGTTCGCGGCGCTCGGCGGCCAGGACCCCGAGCAGTTTCGGCGCCAGTGGTGGCTCGACGGCCTCGTGATCAAGAAAGGTCCGCGAGGTGTCGATGCGCACACCGCCGACGGCGGCGTCCACGTGCCGGCACTCCCGGGCCATCCGGCGTTCGATACGACCGGGGCAGGGGACGCGGTGGCGGGAGGCATGCTCGCGCGATGGCTGTCCACCGGTGCGCAGCGGTCCGGGTTGCAGGACGCGCTCGTCTATGGAGTCGCTTGCGCATCGCTCACCATCGAGGCGATCGGTATTCGCGGCGTTGCGAGCGCAACATCGTCATTGCTCGAGCGACGCGTGGCCGAGGTTTGGGAATGCGTGAAGCGCGAGTCCTGATCATCACGGGCGACCTCGTCGAGCAAGAGGTCGACGCGATCGTCAACGCCGCGAACAACGACCTTCAGCTTGGAGGTGGCGTCGCGGGTGCGATTCGCCGCGCTGGTGGACCGACCATCCAGGACGAATGCGATGCGCATGGTCGGATCCGCGTCGGCGAGGCAGCGATCACGGGAGCAGGAAATCTGCGCGCTCGATTTGTCATTCACGCCGCGAGCATGTCGCTGGGCGGGCGCACAACACGCGACACGCTGAGGTCGTCGATGGACGATGTCTTCCGCCTCGCGCGCGCACACGCGGTCAGATCGATGGCCGTGCCCGCGGTCGGAACAGGCATCGCTGGATTTCCCCTCGATGAGTGCGCGCGGGTGATGGCCGCGTCGTTGCTCGCGGCGTTGGCGGGCGGCTGGGACGCATCAGAAGTGCGATTTGTTCTTTTCGGTGAGGACGCGAAAACGCCTTTTGAGGCCGCATTCTGGACGGTTTTTCGCGACGGGCTTGGCAATTCGGACTGAATTCGAATCGAATTGGGTTGTCTTGCCCAAAACCGCACGCCTAGAATGGGCAAGTCCGCCCCCGAAAATCTTCGATAAGGACGGTGAGTTTGTGGAAGGCTACTGCTTGAAGGACAAGCGAAAGGTTGAGATGAAAGATCCTCAGCCGATCACGATGAAGAACGGCAAGCCGGCAACAGTAGGCACGTGCCCATACTGCGGCACCAAGATCTACAAGATCGGCAAGGCCTCATAACGCGAGATCGTTCTGAAGGGCCGCTCCACGTGAGCGGTCCTTTTCTTTTTGCCTGCTAAGTCGCGAGCGGAGGTTCGAGCGCGCCGAGAAGCACGTCGGTCGCCGACACTGCCTCGTCCACGCCGAGCGTCTTGAAGATTTCCACGTTCGTCGGGTTGTTGACGCGTGCGATCGTCTTCTTGACGCGAAAGTGTTTCTTCGCCATTTGCAGCGCGATGAGGTTGTCCTCGTCGTCGGCGGTCACGGCGATGATCGCGTCCGCGCGCTCGATGCCGGTCTGTGCGAGAAAGCGGACCTCGCACCCGTCGCCGCGCATGACGATGCTGCCTAGCTGAGTCTCCAGCCAGTCCGCGCGCTTGGCGTCCTTCTCGATGAGCGTGACTTCGTGCCCGCGCTCGACGAGGTCGCGTGAGAGGTAGTAGCCGACCGTGCCGCCGCCGACGACGATCACATACACGGGCTAGCGGCTCTCCCGCTCGAGTAGGACTTTCTGAATGTGGCGCGCGCCTTCGAGCGTGGGGCAGATCGTATGCAGGCCGAGCTTTTCGTAGGCCTCCGCGCGCTCCGGGTCGTAGATGCGGGCGACGACGTGCGGGACCTTGAACACGTTCTTGGCGATTTGCGAGGCCATGATGTTGCGGTTGTCGCCCTCGGTCACGGCGACGAAGCCGTCCGCGTGCTCGGCGCCGGCGCGGCGAAGGACGTCGACGTCCGTGCCGTTGCCGACAACCTGGTCACCCTTGAAGTCGCGGTTGAGCACGCCGCGGTTGCTGGCCCGCGAGAAGGAGTTGGGGTCGCGATCCACGATCACGACCTCGTGGCCGGCGCGATCCATGTCGGCCGCGATCTGCGAACCGACCCGTCCACACCCCACGATAAGCAGCTTCAACGCCGGTTGATTATAGGGACGGCCTGTGGTCGCCTTGTTCGGCGCGGGGGCTGCCGCGGACCACTTGATACGATGTGGTCGCTTGCGTTTTCCGTTCACGTTCATGGGCTTCATGGCGCTCGCGATCGGGCTCTGGGTGGTCGTTTACCTGGCCGCCCATCGTTCTCTGGACGCAGGTTCGCAGGAGCTCGCGGCGGGCACCGCGGTCCTCTGTTTTGGCTTCGGGCTCTACGTCCTGATTCGTCGAGTCCGTAGCGGACCGCAGCACTGATGGCGGACAGGGACAGACACTCTCATCCGACCACCTCACGCAAGGTGCTGGTCGCGGTGGGCGGTCAGGAGATCGACGGGGAGACGGTGCGCCTCGCATTGCGAATGACCGATCCGCAGGGCGGACGTCTCTACGGCGTGCACATCATCGAGGTCAACCGTTCTCTGCCACTGGGCGCGGTGCTGGACGACGTGGTCGAGCGGGGAGAGAAGATCCTGGACGAGGTGGAGAAGCTGGCGAGCGCGTCCCAGCTGCCGGTCGAGACCGAGCTGGTGCAGGCGCGCGACACCGGACCGGCGCTGGTGGACGAGGCGGTGGAGTGGGGTGCGGACCTGATCGTGATGGGACTGCCGTACAAGCGGCGGTTCGGCGAGTTCAACCTCGGGAAGACCGTGCCGTACGTGTTGAAGAACGCGACGTGCAGGGTGATGCTGTTCAGGGAGCACCGGGAACACAAGGACGAGGAGGGAGCGTAGCCGGGGCCTCGTCGCACCCGGCGGAAGCTCTTTCTAGGGCCCCTCCCTCCCCGCTGGCGCCCCTCCCCCGACCAGCCGAGCCTGACCCGTGACGCTAACCGGCGCCAACCGCCTTGACAACCCAGCTTGTTAAGGTCTCACGCGATGGCGCCGACGACGACGGCATCGCAGCGTCCGCACTACCTCCGCCGCCTGTGGGCCGAGCTCGGCCGCATGGGAGGCGAGCACGACACCTTCATCAAGGTGATCATCATCGACAAGGCCGTTCGCGGCGTCGTCCTGATCGTGCTCGGCATCGGCCTCCTCGTCGCGGGTCACAACGGATGGCTCGACCAGTGGGCGGACTACGCGGAAAACCAGCTCAACCTCGACGTCGGCCACGGGATCATCGTCGAGCTCCTGCTGCGCGCGCTCGCCTACGTCGGCGGCTTCAACCACATCACGCTCCTCGCGCTCGGCGCCCTCGCGTACGCAGGGCTCGAGGCGACCGAAGCGATCGGCCTTGCGATGCAGCGCCGCTGGGCCGAATACCTCACCGTGATCGCCACCGGAATCCTGATTCCCTACGAGGCCTACGAGGTGATCCGCCACCCGACCCTGTTCAAGGTCGGCGCGCTCGCGCTAAACCTGGCTGTTGTGGGCTACCTGGCCTATCGCAAGCGTCTCTTCGTTGGAATCTGAAATCGGGGTGAGCCACCGGCTGCGGAACCCTGCGCGGTGAAGCACGTAGCGCATCAACGCGCCTAGCGTCTTCAAGCCGTATACCGTCGAAGTCGAAAAGCTGATCGAGCTCGCATCGGCGTGGTACTTGCCGATCGCGGGCACCTCGCCGATCTTGAAACCAAATGTCGCTGCCTGGATGAGCACCTGTGTGTCGAAGACGAAATCGTTGCTGTTCTCGAGAAAGGGAATTGCCTGCAGAAAGCGTCGCGAGTAGGCGCGATAGCCGGTGTGAAACTCAGAGAGGTTCAGTCCAAGCACGCGATTCTCCGACGCGGTCAAGAAGCGGTTGCCGATTCGCTTCCACCACGGCATCCCGGCCATCGCCGGATCGAGCCCGAGCCAGCGCGAGCCGAGCACGATGTCCGCCTCTCCACTTTCGATGACGCGGCACAGGTTGGGAATGATGGCCGGGTCGTACTGGCCGTCAGGGTGCAGCATCACCACGACGTCGGCGCCCATCTCCAGCGCCTGCCGGTAGCAGGTCTTCTGATTTCCCCCGTAGCCGAGGTTGCGTCTGTGCCTGATCACGTCGAGGCGCAGCGCGGTGGCCACGCTGACTGTCGCGTCGGCACTCGCGTCGTCCACCAGCAGGATCCGGTCCGCGTGTCCCTGCGGAATGTCGCCGACGACCTCGACCAGCGTCTTCGCCGCCTTGTACGCCGGGAGCACGATGACTCGCCGCGGCCGCGGACCACTCCAGTGCAGCTCGCCCAGCGGAATCGGATCGGGCCGCACCGCCATCCGTTCGATGGCGAGGTATCCAGCGACAGCGAACGCTCCGACGGCTGCCGACCAGAAGCTCACCGTCAGCGTGAGGTTGATCGCGGCGTACGCGAAAAACAGCACGGCGGCCGCGGCGTGGGGCCAGCGCAATTGACCGGCCAGCGCGATGTCCGCAAGCGCGAAACCGGGAATCACCATGAGCGCCAGGTCGTGGACGTTCTGGTGAGGGCTGAGAACGAGCGATGCCGCGATAGCCAAGGCGAAGTCGAGGCGAGGCTTGTCCGGTCGCCAGCTCAGCGAGAGCGCGACCAGCGCCAGGAGAAGCACCAGGATCACAAAGGCGACGACTTTGCCGCCGCCGGGGATCGCTTCGAGGACGTTGCGCAGCGAGTAGACGGCCGGGTCGGTGTAGACGAGTTGCGTCGTGCTCGGCAGATGGCCGGTCACCGCCCAGGTGCCGACCGAACTGAGGTAACCGACCACCGGGCCGAACCCGAAGCCCGCTACAGAAATCGCTCCAAGACCGAGCAACACCGCGGCGAACCCCGCCAACGCTCGCCACGCACGGCGCGTCACGAACAGGACGGGGATCAGCAGCAAGAGCTGCGGCTTGGAGAACGCGAGCGCGCTCAGGGCGCCGGCGATGCCCAGACGTCCCCGAGCCCACGCCGCATATGCGCCGGCGAGCGGGACCAGGACGACGAGGTCGGATTGACCCTGGAGGACGGTCACGAAAAGCGGAAAGAAGCCACCGATCATCGACACCGCGACGAGCCAGCCACGCCCATGGATGCGCAGGCTCGTGCGCACCAGGATCACGATGAGGGCGATCGCGAGCAGCACGTTCAGGGCGGCCATCGCGTAGTAGGCGTGGCGGTAATCGAGATACGCCAGCGGAGCGATCAGCAACGTGTAGTACGGGGGGTGGAAGTAAGGCAGCACGATGAAGCGGGCAGGATCCGCGCCGGTGATCTGCAGCTCGACCTGGCGCTGCATAGCGATGTCGTAGACGGCAGAGCCGCCGCTGGTCAGATACAGCTTGGCCGCCGCGTAGAAGTTGAAGAAGTCGGGCCCGCGCAGGTTGCCTCGGATGAAGGTGAACCAGTAGACGATCCAGAAGAGCAGCGACCCGATGCCCGCGCCGGTCGCGGCGGCATAGCCAAGACGGACAAGGCGCAGGGCGAGCTGCCGATTCATCGGCCGCTTTCGAGGCGGAGGGCGAAACGCTCGGGAAGCTTGGCTTTACGAATGGCGCGCTGCGCGCCCTTGATGTCGTAGCGCACGCGGCGGAACTCGAAGGTGCTCGCGTCCACGTCCCAAACGCCGTAGCTCGCGGTCGGCAACCCGTCGCGTGGCTGTCCGACGCTGCCCGGATTCACCAGTGCGGGTCCCGTCAACTGGAACGAGTCGACGCGATATTCGTGTGTCACGGCGCCGTTCGCCATCGCAAAGATTCCGGGGACGTGGGTGTGGCCGTGAAAGCAAAGGCCGCCGTCAAGCAGGTCGAGATTCGCATGCGCAACCGCTGTGTCCAGCACGTATTCATAGATGTGGTCGCGCGGACTCGCGTGCACGAGCAAGACGTCATGCTCGACAAGGCTGTCCGGCAACCCCCGCAACCATTCCAGCCGCTCCTCCCCGATCACCTCAATTGTCCACCGAACGACTGTCGCGGCGTCGTCGTTGAACCACTCGAGGATCTCCGGATCGGTGCAAGCGCGATCGTGATTGCCGACGAGCGTGCGCCAGCCACGCTTCATCACTTCATCGACGCAACGCTTTGGATCACCTCCATAACCAACCACGTCGCCGAGGCAGAGCGTCTCGTCGACCGGAGGACAGTCGCGCAAGACCGCCTCGAGCGCCTGCCAGTTTGCGTGGATGTCGGAGAGAAGTGCGATCCTCAAGCCGGCCTCTCGTAGAGGCGCGGGTAGATGTGGTCGAAGAGGATGCGAAGCGTGGCGGCGATCGGTACCGCCACGAACATGCCGAGGATGCCGCCCCAGCTGAAGCCAGCGATCAACGCGATTATCACGAGGATTGGCGGAAGTCGCACTGCGTCGCCCATCACCTTCGGGTAGATGAAGTTCAGGTAGAAGTTGGGGATGAGGATGTACGCGACCAGCACGAGCAGCGCTTGGCCCGGGCTTTGCGACAGACCGACCAGAATTGCCGGTACTGCGCCGACGAATGGACCGAGATAGGGGATGAATGCAGTTACGCCGGCGATCACACCGAGCGCTACCGCGTCGGGTAACCGCAGGAGCGCACAGACGACGCCGGAGGTGATTCCGATCAGGCCCGCGATGATCAGCTGACCGCGGACGTACGCGTAAAGCATCTTGCGGACCTGGCGCCAGATCTGGTCGAAGTCGGAGCGATAGTCGCTCGGCACGAAGCGGCGCAGGTCGCGCCGCACCGCGGGCGCCTCGATCGCGAGAAGAAACGCGACGATGAACATGAGCAACAGCTGCAGCACGGTTGTCAGCGCTGACAGTCCGAGCGTGACGGCGTTGCCGAACTGCCCGAGCAGGTATTCGCGCAAGTGCGAGTTGATTGTCTGGGTCACGCCTTTCAGGTCGACCTCGATTCCGAAGACCGCGATCGGCTGCAGGCTGTTGAGCCGGTTCTGCGCCTCGCCGGCGAGCGCGGGCGCCTGGACCTGCAGTTGCCCGACCTCGCTGACGCCGAGCGGAACGATGAGGAGGACGAGTCCGGCGAGGGCGATGAGGATGCCGACGAAGACGACCCCGATAGCGAGGATGCGAGGTATGCCGATCCCGTGGAGACGCGTGACCGCGGGCTGGATCAGAAACGCGATCGCTGAGCCGAGGACGAACGCGCCCAGGAAGTCTCGCAGCAGGAAAAGGACGGTCACCGCGATGACGAGCGCCGCGAGTCCGAACGCGATCTGCGAGTAGCGCCGGCGACGTTTGGGGTCGATCGCCCAGGTTGAAACGGTCACGCCGCTGGCAGGGGCGGGACTGCTTTCGACCTCTTTGTCGCGAGGTGTGCCGTGCTGAGGAGTGGTTCGCACGTTACGCAAACACGGGCAGTATGACGAGCGGAGCCTGAGGCCGAACCGGTTTAGGTCTTGGCCTG
>DATEHC010000010.1:0-14746 GCA_035279785.1 Candidatus Dormiibacterota bacterium | reverse complement strand
CCAGCAGAGCGGCGGGGTCGGGCCGTTCACATACACGTTGACGCAGGGCCCGCTGCCCGCGGGGACGTCGCTGAACGGGCTTTCGCTGAGCGGGACGTTCACGGGCCTGTCGGGCTGGATCCAGTTCACGGTCCAGGTCGGGGACGCCCTGGGAGCGACGGCCTCGGTTTCGCCGAAGTTCTGGATGTACGACCACATCTCACTCGGATCCGGCAATTGCGTGGGCAACTACGGAACGGGATGCTCGGTCGTCATTCCTTTGCCGGGCGGCGTTCCCGGATCTGGACGATCTGTTCGCATCATCTCCATCACGCCAAACAACCCCGGTCCGAATCAGCCTCGGTGCTGGCCGGCGAGCCCGCCCGCTGGGGTGGGAAACGCAACCGTTGGGGCCGGATCGGTAACCGTATCCGTCCCACCTCGGCTGATTAGCGGGTACGGTGCGGTTTGGACCATCCAGGTCGACGAGCAGACTCCCTGCGCCGCCGGAAGGAACTGCACCTCCAACCAGGCGACGGTGGTTATCGGGGTGCAGTGTGGTTAACGAATGACTTCCGCACTTGCGGGGTACCTATTCGGTTCAGTAGCTTTGATCCGTACTGAAGAGGCATAAAGTGTCCAAAACCATCGATCTAGAACTCACCAGGGCAGAAGTCGAAGTCCTCGAGCTTGAGGCTCGCCTTCGGGTCGTACCCATGAACGACACCCAGCTTTCGGAAGCTCTCAGGACCGCCCTGGCGGCCAAGAAGGAGCGCCTGGCCAAGCTGCGGACGCTCCACGCGACCGCCGGCCGAAGGAGCAGCAAGGACGGTGACGGGGAAAAAGTCAACCCCCTCCACGCCGGACGGCGCCCGGTCCTGAAGCGGACGGTGCCGCAGAGGCCCCAAGCCAAGAACAAGTAAGGCCCTCCCGGTCCTGAACTGAAATTCAGGTCCCGAACGTTATCGTTCACCGAGTTGATTCGACAGGTGAACGGCGCTGCGGCAGCCGCCGACCCTCTGTTCGGCGCCGCATGGGCGTCCGTGGGCGTGCCCCGGCCGTCCCGCCGCTGGAACCTGCCCCTCGTGAACGGCATCGCCGTGGCCGCGATCATCGTCGCGGTCGCCTTCCGGATCTGGGTCGCGAACCCGCCCGCCGGCGTCCTCCGCCAGGAGGCCCTTCTGATCGGCGTAGGGCTGGTCTTCGCGGTCGTCGCGGTATGGCTCAAAGCCTCGCGCTACGGCTCCCGCCTCGCCGTGCAGCTGCCCGTGGTCGTCATCGCGGCCACCCTGACCGTGCTCGTCCTGGGCGTGGTGGGCCGTTATCTGGGCGACGACCTGCCGCCCCTGGCCGCGGTCAGCTTCGCGACCGTCTTTCTCCATTTCGACGTCGGGCTTCGCTCGCGCCACTTCCCGCTCGTCTTCGGCGTCGTCATCCTCGGCCTGGGCGCGCTTTGGGTCTACGCCGTCACGCAGCTCATGGTCACCGTCGGTGCGGTCGTCGTCTGGACGCTCGTGCTGGTCGGCCTGGGTTTGCTGGCGGCGATGACGAGCCGGTCCGTCGAGCGCGACCTCGGCATCCAGGTGGAGCGCCAGAGCTCGCTTCTCGCCACGCTCAGCGACCTCGGTGAAGGCATCCTGATCACCGAGAACGGCCGCTTCCTGGCCGGCAACGACGCCTACATCGAGCTGACCGGTTACACCCGCGACGAGCTGGCCGCCCTCCCGTCGCTCATCGACCTTGCGCCGCCCGAAGACAGGGAGCGGCTACGGACGTCTCTCGCCAAGCGGCTGTCTGGTGGCGCGGCGCCCGGGCGGTACACCTCGGCGATCATGACGAAGTCCGGCGCGAGGGTCGAGGTCGAGGTCGCCATCCACCAGATGGCCTCGCGCCGAAGCCAGCTGCTCACGCTGGTCAGCGACATCAGCGAGCGCCGGCGCGCGGAGCACGCCGAGCGGGAGATGGAGACGCGCTTTCGCACGCTGTTCCAGCAGGCGCAGGCCGGCATGGCGTTCACGAGCCTCGACGGGCACATCACGACCGTCAACCCCGCGTTCTGCGAGCTCGTCGGCTACAGCGACGAAGAGCTGCGAACCCTCGCCCTGCTCGACATCACGCACCCCGACGACGCCGCCGCCCTGCAAGAGGCGATGCAGACGATGCTGCAGGGCCACGAGGAAGGACGCCGCATCGAAAAGCGATACACGCGCAAGAACGGCGAGCACGTTTGGGTCGACCTGACGATGCGCCTGGTCCGCGACCCCGAAGGCGATCCCCTTTACTTCCAGACGGTCGCGGTCGACATCCGGGATCGCAAGCGCTCCGAGGTGCTGCAGGCCGCGCGGTTCGCGGTCACGCAGGCGCTCGTCACGTCGCCCGGATGGGACAAGGCCGCGAGCGGCGTCCTCGAGGGTCTGTGCCGAACGCTCGACTGGGAGCTGGCCGAGTACTGGGAGGTTGACGGAGGGCGCGAGACGATGGAGTTCTCGATGGCGTGGAAGCGTCCCGGTCGCGACACGTCCGCTTTCGAATCGACCGCGCGCCTCGTCACGTATCGCCGCGGCGAAGGACTGGCGGGACGCGTTTGGGAGTCGGGCGCCCCGGTGTCGATGCCCGACCTCGCAGAGGACAACCCCGTGCGGTCGGCGGCGGCGATCGCGGTCGGGCTTCACGGCGCCATCGGCTTCCCCGTCCGCAGCGGCCGTCGCGTGGTCGGGATGATCTCACTCCACACATGGGCGCCGCGCAACATCGATGACGGGTTGATCGCGGTCATGAACGACGTCGGGTCGCAGATCGGCGAGTTCGTCGAGCGCAAACGCGCGGAGGTCGCGCTGCAGGAAAGCGAGAAGCGAATGCGCTCGGTCCTCGACAACGTGTCGGACGGGCTCGCGACCATCGACCACAACGGCGTCATCGAATCGGCAAACCCCGCGGTGAGCAAGCTGTTCGGCTACAGCGAGCAAGAGCTCATCGGCCAGCAGTCGAACATCCTCATCGCGACCACCCATCGGACCGCTTTCGACAATTACCTGCAGCGCCGGCTCGCGGTCGACGTGCCGGCCGGCGGTGCCCACGAGACGATGGGCAAGCGCAAGAACGGCAGCCTGTTCCCGCTCGAGTTCGTGGTCAGCTCGATGCATGTCGGCGCGCGCCACCTGTTCATCGCGACGCTGCGCGACATCTCCGAGCGCAAGGCGCAGACCGACGCGCTCGAGTACCAGGCGCTGCACGATGCCTTGACCGGGCTACCGAACCGCAGCCTCTTCGGCGACCGATTGCGACAGGCGCTGCTCGCGGCGCGTCGCAATCAGAAGATGTTCGGCGTGCTGCTCCTGGACCTGGATCGGTTCAAGGACATCAACGACGCCCTGGGTCACGACCGCGGCGACAGCCTCCTCCAGGAGGTGACGGCGCGCCTCCGCGGCGTTCTGCGCGCGACCGACACGATCGCGCGACTTGGAGGCGACGAGTTTGCGGTGCTGACCCCGGATGCGAAGCACCCCGAGGACGTGGTCGGCACAGCGCGCAAGATCCTCGCCTCGCTCGAAGGCCCGTTCGCGATCGGCGACCAGATGGTGGAGACGGGCGCATCGATCGGAATCGCGATGTATCCGGTGCACGGCGACGACCCGAGCACGCTGCTGCGCCGCGCGGACGTGGCGATGTACGTCGCCAAACGATCCGGTGGGGGACACGCGCTGTATCAGCCCGAGCAGGAGGCGCAGACGATTCGCCGCTCAGGCCTTGCCGGCGAGCTTCGGCGCTCGATTCCGCAGGGCGAGCTGGTCCTGCACTACCAGCCGCAGGTCACCCTCGCCACCGGCGCGATCAACGCAGTCGAAGCACTGGTCCGTTGGAACCATCCGCGCGAAGGACTGATGCCGCCGGACCGTTTCATCCCGATGGCGGAAGAGACGGGGATCATCCATCCGCTCACCGCGTGGGTCATCGATTCGGCGCTCGAGCAGCTGTGCAAGTGGCTCAACAGCGGGCTCGACATCTCGATCTCGCTCAACGTCTCGCCGCGCAACATCGAGGACCACTCGCTCGAGGAGATGGTTGCGCGGGCGATCGGAAATTTCAAAGTCGACCCGAGCCGGCTGACGCTCGAGATCACGGAGGGCGTCGCGATGGCCGCGGCCGCCGCCAAGGCGTTGCATCGCCTGCACGAGATCGGGGTCAGGCTCTCCCTCGACGATTTCGGCACTGGCTACTCGTCGCTGCTCTACCTGATGCGGCTACCGGTCAACGAGATCAAGATCGATCGCTCGTTCGTGTCCGCGCTGGCCACCGACCCGGACTCCGGCGCGATCGTGCGTTCCGCGGTTGGGCTCGGGCACAACCTCGGCCTGCGCGTCGTGGCCGAGGGTCTACAGGACCGCGTGGCGGAGGCGGTGCTCGTCGAGGCGCACTGCGATGCGGCGCAAGGATTCCTCGTCGGCCGGCCGATGGAGGAGGGCGAGATCACCGCGGTGCTCCGCCGGCAGACGAGTGGCCACCCGGAGCACGAGGCCGACCAAGAGCTGACCGGATCGATTTGAAAGCGCTCGTGCTGGGCGCCGAGGGCCAGCTGGGCACCGAGCTCGTACGCATCCTCGGCGAGGGCACGGGTGTGACCTACCCGCACCTTTCCATCACCGACGCCGTTGCCGTGAATGGGCTGATCAGCGAGCGGCGGCCGGAGGTCGTCTTCAACTGCGGCGCGTACAACGCCGTCGACCGCGCGGAGGCGGACCGTGAAGAGGCGTACGCGGTCAACGCGGACGGTCCGCGAATCGTGGCCGCTGCGTGCCGCGCAAGCGGAGCCTGGTTCGTCCATTTCTCCACCAACTTCGTCTTCGACGGGGCGAGTGCGAACCCGTACGTCGAATCGGACGAGCCGGCGCCGATCTCGGTTTACGGAAGCTCCAAGCTCGCCGGCGAGCAGAACGCCCTCGAAGAAGGCACGCACGTCCTGGTCGTGCGGACGGCGGCGCTATATGGCCGAGTCACCGGTCGCAGCTTTCCCGAGAGAATCGTCGAGCTGGCACGGAGCGGCCAGAAGCTTCGTGTGGTCTCCGACCAGACGATCAATCCCACCTTCACCCGCGACCTTGCCGCCGCGGCTGTCGATCTCGCGTCGCAGCGGATGGCCGGCATTGTGCACGCGGTGGCCGACGGCTGCGCCGGGTGGGACGAGTTCGCTCGCGCCGCGCTGGCCGAGGCAGGAGTCGACGCCGCGGTCGAGCCGGTCGGGACCGATGCCTTCCCGAGCCCGGCGCGGCGGCCGGCCAACGGCTGCCTCGCATCGATCCGCTACCGACCGCTGCGCCACTGGAGCGAGGCGCTCGCCGAGTGGGCTAAAAACCCATAAAAAAGGCTCGGGCCGGGCGATTACTCGACACCGGCTCCGAGCTTGGCTGCGGGGGGTGAGGTTCTAACTAAACGATGAATACCTGCCCTTTCTGAAGGCCCATTGCGCACTCGCGCAGTGAAAAGTTTGGCACGGATTCTGAGGACGGGACTATCGATCTGTGCACATTTTCAACGACGAAACGACTGCGCCACTCGTGGGATTCCAAGCCACGAGTTCAAAGGAAATGCAAAACCGCGACTGCTTTTTGACGCGGCCTCGTTAGTCGCAGCAGACGCCTTGCAAAGATTGATCAGTTCGAAGGATGTGGCGGCCAGGCTCGGCGTGAGCCAGGCGACCGTTTCCCGCGCGGTGGCGCGCGGCTTGCTCCGTCCCGCGCTCGTCACGCCAGGCGGCCACCGCCGCTTCAGCGAGAAGGACGTCGAGTCCTTCGCCGAAAAACTCCTCGACGAACCCGAGGGCGCGCGCCTCATCACGACCGGGGAGGCCGCCCGGCTCCTTGGAGTCAGCCAACCGACGCTCAACAGGGCCGTGCGCAAGGGCCGGCTGCGCCCGACGATCACGACCCCTGGCGGTCACCGGCGCTTCGACAGCGCCGAGCTGAGCGCGGCCCTGTATTTCGAGGACGGCGCCTGATGGCGGACGAGGATCCCGCCCACCTGCTCGGCTCCCGCGCTCGGCGCGGCGGCCTCGACAGCTTCGTCTGGAGCGCGCTGCTCAACGGCGTCCTCGTTGCCGCGTTCGTCATCGGCTTCATCCCGTTCGTCGCGATCGTCCACGGGTTCGTCGACACGATCCAGCAGTCGAAGGCGACCAGCGGCGCCGGCTGGGTCGCGTACGGCTTCGCGTTCACCGGCCTGTTCCTCGGCGCGGTCTTCTTCGCGTACGCGATCAAGTACTACCTGAGCACCGTGATGGTGCTGCTGACCACGCTGGTCGGCGCCGGGCCCCGCACCCGAGGCACCCATCCGGCCACCAACGGCGCGCTTACGCGAATCAACGGAGGGGAGGGGTTCAACCTCGACCTCGGCTATCACCCGTTCGTGTCGGTGCAGGTGGCCGCGTACAACGAGAAGCGCGTCATCGAGCGACTGCTGACGGCGCTATCTCAGCTCGACTACCCGGAGTACGAGGTCGTCGTCGTCGACGACTCGACGGACGAGTCGGTCGAGATCCTCGAGCGCTGGCGCAATGTGCCGCGTTTCAAGATTCTCCACCGGACCAGCCGGACCGGCTACAAAGGCGGCGCGCTGCGCGAGGCGATGAAGGCCATGGACCCGCGCACCGAGTACGTCGTCATCTTCGACGCCGACTCCGTCCCCTTCAGCGACTCCATCGAGCGATTGCTGCCGCTGTTCTATCGGGTCAGCGACGGGATCTCGAACCGTAGGTTCGAGTCCGCATTCGGTCTGAGCGACCCTCCGTCGGAGCCAGGGCAGATCAAGCGCCGCTCCGATGTCGCCGCGGTGCAGAGCTACCAGTGGCACGTGCTCAACAAGTCGGAGAGCTGGCTTACCGAAGCTGTACGCGCGGAGTACTCGGGCTCGTACATGATCGAGCGGCCGTTCCAGGAGGCGATCGGCTCGCTGAAGATGATCGCCGGCACGGCCTACATGATCCGCGCGGACGTGCTGCGTGAGATCGGGTGGGGCACGAGCATCACCGAGGACTGGGAGCTGACGCTCGCGGTGTACGAGCGCGGTTTCAAGGTCGTGTACACACCATGGGCGGAGACGCCGGCGGAATGCGTCAGCACCTTCTCTCGACTCGCGCGCCAGCGCATGCGCTGGGCCGAGGGCCACACGCACAACGTGCGCAAGTGGTTCATGCGCATCATGCGATCGCCGCGCATCACGCCGGTCGAGAAGCTCGAGTTCATCTACGACTCGACCTACTACCTGCAAGCGGCCCTGTTCGTGATCGGCTCGATCGCGTGGCTGGTGTCCGACCTCTTCTTCCACACGCACGTGCCCGGCTGGACCGCGGTGCTCGGCTGGTCGCTCCTGTTCTCCAACATCTTTGCCCTGCCGCTGATGAACCTCGGCGGGCTGATCCTCGAGGAGGCGCCGATCCGCGACCTCCAGGGAGTGATCGGTGCGGTCGTGCTCTCGTTCGCGCTGGTGCCGTTCCAGGCATGGGCGGCCATCAAGGGCCTGGTGAGCAAGGACGAAGGTCCGTGGTTCCGCACCCCGAAGACCGGCCGCGTGACCGACGAGGTGCGTCACCTGCGCCGCCTCCGAATGCTCGGCCGCTGGCTGCGGCGCGGCCGCGTGATGACGCCGCGCTGGACGGCGCCGGCGCCACGCGTCGACACGCCGCTCCATCGCACGCAGGCGCGCCGCAGGTGGATCGGGTGGGCGGTGGTCGGTGTGCTGGCCCTCCTCTTCGCGGGCCTCGCCTTCTCGTCGATCAACGCTCCGGTTGTCAGCGCCGCGGGAAATCCGCTTTACCTGCACGGCAGCGGTGCGTCGCCGGCTTGCGCCCCGAGCTCGATGGACCGAACAGCCGGTGGCCGCGTGGCGCCATGTTCGGTCGGGGACGCCGTGGCCAATTTCGCTTTCGCCGGCCTGCCCGCGCAGACCATTCCAGCGGGCACCTGGACGTTCACGCTCTACTGGACGACGGGCGTGCCGGTTGCCCTCTCAAACGTCGGGTTCAGCGTCGGTGTGGTGAATGGAGGCGGCTGCGCGGCTTTCGCTCCGCTCTTCACGTGGACGGGCACCTACGGGACGGGCGCCAACCCGGCGACCTTCACCACCGCGGCCCCACAGGTGAACATCGCAGCGGGCAATACGCTGTGCCTGAGAGTCGATCTCAGCGTCGAGCAGGACGACGCGAACATGATCTACGACACCGTTGCCGCCGCCTCCCGCCTGACCCCCCCGGTGACGGTCGTCCCTGACTCGGTCCTGGGATTTGCCGGTCTTGCGCTGGCGATTCCAATCCTCACCGCCCGGCGTCGCTGGCAGTCGTGGATCAGGGTGCTCAAGTGAAGCAGCGAGAAAACGTGAACCTGACGATCATCGCGATGGCGTGCGCCTTGCTCATGCTTCTTCCCCTCGTCACCACCTTCAACGAGCTTCTCACCGCCTGGGCGATGCAGCTGGGTGGCAACAATCCGCTGCAGGCGATCGTCCCGACAGAGTCGCGCATGGTGGTGACGCTGCTCGGATTCGCCGGCATTCGCGCGGCGTCCAGCGGCAGCCATCTCGTGGTGTGGGACGGCGCGGGCTCGATGCACACGCTGTTCATCTCGTGGAACTGCATCGGCTGGCAGAGCCTGGTCCTGTTCGGCGTCAGCCTCATCTCCGGTCTACGTGGCGGCCATTCCTTTGAGTCGCGCGCGCAGGTCGTGTGCATCGGCGTCGCAGGGACGATGCTGCTCAACCTGCTGCGAGTGTCCGCGGTCGCGGCGATCGCCGCCACGGTCGGGGTTGCGCCCGCGGTGCTCTTCCACGACTATGGCGGCACGATTCTCTTCGTCGGGTTCCTCTTCGCTTTCTGGGCGTTCGCGCAGCGCTGGCTGCTGACCTCGCGAGCGGTCGCCCAATGCAATCAGTGAGTCCCAACCTGCTCGCGTCCTCGCGCAACCGCTGGATCCGCCTCGGGCTCCAGACCGCCGTCGGCATCGGCCTGCTCTGGCTGTGGCTGCGGACGGTTTCGCTGCCGGAGATCGTCTCCCACGCCCGCGTGCACAACTGGTGGCCGGTCGGCCTGATGATCGCCCTTGCGCTCGTGTCGAGCACACTGCGCGCTCGGCGCTGGCTGCTGCTCCTGCGTCCTCTCGCGCCCGTCGGCATGGTGCGCGCCTTCGCGATGAACGCGGCGGGCGGACTCCTCAACTACGTGCTGCCCATCCGCACGGGCGACGCAGCGAGGACCTGGTGGTTGTGGCGCCGTCACCGCATTCCCGCGGGCTCCGCACTCGCGACGATCGTCATCGACAAGGCGTGCGACCTCGCGAGCGTGGCGGTGGTGCTGGCCGGGCTCGAGGTCGTTGCACTGACCGGCGTCATACACGCCCCGAAGGGCCTGGCAGGAGCGGCGGCACTCGCGCTTGCGCTTCTCGCCGCGGTCCTCGGCACGGCGCTTGCCGGCCCGCGCATCACGAGGTCGAGCCTGGTGAGGCGCACCTTGCCCGCGCGCGTGGCCTCCAGCCTCGCCGGCCAGGCGTTCGCGTTTCGTGCCGGAGCCCGCGGCCTCTGGACGCCCGAGCTCGCCGCACGCCTCGCGGGCCTGACCGCGCTCGCGCTGGTGATCGACGCCTTCAACTTCTCGCTGCTGTTCGCTGCGGTCGGCATCGACGTGCCGGTGCTCAAAGCGATGGCCGCTTACCCGGCCTTGCTGCTCAGCTTCGCCGTGCCCGCGGGCCCGGGCTACCTCGGCAACCTCGAAGTTGCGGGATCGCTCATCCTCGGCGCCGGGCTCGGCCTGTCCGCCGGCGTCTCGGCGGGTGCGATCGTGCTCTATCACGCGATCACCGCGGGCTACGCGCTCGGACTGGGCGCGGCGAGCTTCTTCCTGCTCGGCGGCCGGCGGCGCGTGAGGGTCTCCGGACCTCGGCGTATCGCGGTGTTCCACTGCGGCTTCACGTACTCCGGCGGCGGCGAGCGCATCGTCATCGAGGAAGTTCTCGGCCTGCGCCGCCGCGGTTACGAGGTCGAGTGCTACGCGCCCACCGTGGACGCATCGCGCTGCTATCCCGACCTGATCGGCGAGGTGCGCGTCAAGACCTTCCTGCCGCAACTTCCGCGGTGGATGCCGTTCCGCGAGGCGATCCAGATGGCCGCGACATCGCTCCTCATGCCGCTGTACGCGTGGCGATTCCGCGGCGTCGACGCCATCGTCGGCTGCAACCAGCCGAGCGCGTGGATCGCGTGGTGGGCGGCACGCCTGATGGACGTGCCGTACGTCGTATACCTCAACCAGCCGAACCGCCTGGTCTATCCGCGCAGCATCGATCGTCAAACCGGGTGGGTGTCGAACGCCGACTATCGCCTGCTCGCCGCGATCGTTCTGCGCGCCACACGCTTCGTCGCTTGGGCCGACCGGCGATCGATCGTCGAGGCGGACCAGCTGCTGGTCAACGGCGACTACATCGGCGACATCATCCGCCGCACGTACCGACGCGACGCCGTTGACTGCCCCGCGGGATGCCACGTCGCCGCCCGCGGGTTTCCGAAACCGCTCGAGGCACGTTTCAGCGGCGGCACGACGATCAACGGCTATCCGATTCGCAGGCCGTACGTGCTCCTCACCAACCGCCACTATCCGCAAAAGCGTTTCGACCTCGCCATCCGCGCGATGGGCGAGGTGCGTAAGCGGCACCCGCGCGTCCAGCTCGTCATCCCCGGCCCCGCGACCTCGCACACCGCCTCGCTGCAAGCCCTCGTCAAGGAGCTGCACCTCGAGGACAACGTCCTCTTCCTCGGCCAGATCGCCGAGGAAGAGCTGCAGGCCCTTTACGAAGGGGCCGCCGTCTACGTGTACCCTGCGCCCGAAGAAGACTTTGGCATGGGAGTGATCGAATCGATGGCCAAGGGCGTGCCGGTCGTCGCGTGGAACCAGGCGGGGCCGACCGTGACCGTTGGGCCCGGGACGGGCCATCTCGCCGAGCCGCTCGACGTCTCCGACTACGCATCGGGCATTGCGAAGCTTCTCGACGATCCAGCCAGGAACCAGCTGACCGGCGAGCGCGCCTTCGAGTGGGCGCGGCGATTCGACTGGGAGCGGCACATCGACACCCTCGAACGCGTGGTGCAGGAGGTTGCGCGCTCGCACGAGCGCATCGCGGCAGAGGCAGCCACGGCGTGAAGCGCCTCTCCGGATTCCTCGCACCGAACGACGAGGAAGACGAAGAGGCGGAGATTGCGGCGGAAGACGGTGAGCTACACCAGGTCGCTCCAGCAGTCGTCGCGCGTCCGCTGCCCTGGTGGGGATGGGTGGGCGTCTGGACTGTCGCCCTCGTCCCTCGGCTTTACGTCCTGTTCTTCGTCACCGACCCTGAAAACCCCGGCGACGGGTGGCACGGCGACGTCTATCACCACTGGCAAATCGCGTACCTGACGAAGCAGATCGGCCTCTGGGACCCAGGCGGCCCACGGCTGTGGGACCTGAAAGGCCTCGAGTACTTCTGGGGCCTGATACACCCGCTGCTCCTCGTCGGCCTTTTCTTCGTCACAGGCTCGGTCGACGTGGTGATCGTGCGATTGGTGAGCGTCTTCTTCGGCTCGCTCGTGGTCGTGTTGCTGTTCAGCCTGTGCAGGCGCTACTGGGGTCTTCCGGTTGCGATCGCAGCAGGTCTGATCGCAGCGCTGCTGCCGACGAGCGTCTTCATCGACTCGACTGGGTTCCTCGAGCCGATGGGGATCGCCCTCGTCCTTCTCGGCATCTGGCTGTGGCCGCGCCGCGGTTTTCTGACCGGCGTCGCGTGGGCGCTCGCGGCGATGGCCCGCGCGGAGGCGTGGATCTTCAGCTTCGGGATGTTGGTGGCGCTGTACCTCAAGCGTGCTCACCAGCAGCGGCGGCTGCTCGCGACGATCGCATGGGCCGGCTTGATCGTCGCCTACATGAAGCTGCTGCTCGACCGCACCGGCAACCCGATCTACCCCGTCTACTGGAACCTGCTTGCCAACATCTTCGGTAAGTGGGAGTTCGCGGCCTCGTTGACCCCGGCGCAGGCGGCGGCCCGACCTGTTCTGGTCGCGCTGATGCTGGCAGGCCTCACGGGCCTGGCCCTGACGCTGTGGAGACGGCCGGCCTCGTACATGCTCCTGACCTTCGGCTTCGGCTATCTGACCTACACGGGACTCTCGCTGGGCCTGACCGCGTACCTCAAGAGCTGGCAGCCGTGGTTCTGGCAGGAACGCTTCTTTCTGTTCCCGTATGAATTCGCCGGCGTCCTGCTCGCCATCCTTCTGCTGCGCGAGCGGCCGCGACGTCTGGGCACGAGCTCCGAGCGGCTGGGCTGGGTGATCGTGTGTGGGGTCCTTCTCGCGGCCCAGGCGGAGTGGCCACCCATCCTCGGCCTGTACGACGCGACCCGGACCACCTGGACTCAGTCGCAGGCCGCGGCTGCGCAGCTCATGGCGGTGTATGACGAGCCCGATTACCAGGGCCGAGTGGTCAACCTGCCGCCCGACAGGCCGGCCATGTTCTACGCGATGGTCGAGTACCACGGGCTGCAGGGCAGCCGTGTTGTCGGGCAGCTATACGATCCGTTTTACTACCACAGCAGCTTCTCGTATGCCGATCATCCCTCCGTCGGCGACACGCTCATGCAGTGCTGGCTCGATTCCACGCACACGCGCTTGTGGGCCGTGGATCCGCAGAAGTCTCAGTACATGACCGTCATCGCCGACCGGCCCGAATGGTTCACGCAGGTGGGCACGGTCCCCGCCTATGGATGGCTGCTCGAGGATGTGCAGACGCCTTCGGTGAGCCCCGCGACGTGCGCGGCGGCGGACAAAGCCGCTGGCTGATAGAGCCTGGGGACCCGCGCTGCGCGCGCTGCGCCTCGCTGCGGCGGCGCTGTTGATCATCGTGGTCAGCTACGTGCTCAGCTGGCCGGTCCTCGAAGACGGACCGCAGGGCGTCGACTATCTCTGGCACTGGCATCTCGCGTCGTGGGTCTCGACGGAATTCCCGGGCCTGCCCTTCTGGAATCGCTGGGACCTTTCCGGCGTCGCTTACCGCAACCTCTATCCGATTCTGCCCAGCTGGTTGGTGGTCGCCCTGTCACGAGTGTCGGGCCTCGATCTCTTTGGTGCCGTGCAACTGATTCAGTTCGCGGTCACTCCGCTCATCGCGCTCGGTCTCTACGCGTTCTGCGACCTTCGCCTGAAGCGCCCTCTCGTGGGACTCGTGACCGCGTTGCTATTTCTGCTCAATCCCCTGAGTTGGATCGAAACCGTCGACTACATGTGGTTTGCGAGCCAGGTTGGGGTGGTTCTGCTCATGCCCGCCCTGATTGCTCTGGACTGGTATTTCGAACAGTGGACCGCGCGGTCGAGTGGGTGGAGGGTGCGTCTCGCCGCGGCCCTTACCGTCATCCTGTCTGCAGCGGTCGGCGCGATCTCACCGGCCGCTCTGTCGGCGCCGGTCCTGCTTCTGCTCGCCTACACGCTGGCCGCGGGTCGCGGCACGTGGTGGCGTTGGCTCATCGGTCCTGTCCCGGCGATGACGGTTGCGATCGTGTTGCTCCAGCTCTTCTGGATCGGCCCGTTCTACGGCTTTCTGTCGTTCGTCAGCTCGCACTCATCCGCGCTCGTGTTCAACCCCGCGCTCGTTGCGACATTCGATCTGAGCTCGTTGCTGGAGCTCAAGCCGATCGACGCGACGCACGACACGTCGCGATACTCGGTCAGCCCAGCGGTCTGGCTTCCGGCGATCGCGGGGCTGGCCTGTGCGGTGCGCGACACGAGGGCGCGCGTCGCCGGCGCACTTGCCCTCTTCGGCCTCGCGCTGCTCGCCTTCAAGTGGCCCTACTACCCATTCGCGCTCGTGCCCGGGGCGAGCCACTTCGCCGAGTCCCTTTACCGCCCGGCGGCGATACAGCTGAGGCTCTTCGTTCCCCTGCTTGGCGGGATCGGCCTGTGCACCCTGGTCGAGGTCGCGACCCGGCGGCTGCCGCGCCTTCGATCGACGGTCTCGTTTCGGTCCGTCACCGTCGCGGTTGCGCTGATGCTGCTGGTCGTGGACGCGGTCGCGTTTGCCGGCCACATCGAGGGCTTGCCGTACAGCCTGGCGTACGGTCCCGGCTTCGAGGGCACCTACAGCGCCCACGGACCCGACGTTCGTGACCTGTGGATCGCACACACCGACAGCTGCCGGAGCCCTCGACCTCCATTCCAGGCCTGTGATTCGACGGCTCTGACCCAGGCTTTCTCGGTCACCGAGCTGGCAGCCGCGTGCGTCGCAAACGGCTCGCCGCGCGCTGACCCACCCATCTGCGGGGCCCTGGGCCCCGACCTCACCCATCCGACGTGGGATTCGGCAAACGACAGGCTCATCGGCGTCACGCAGCAGTGGTGCGCTGGGCGCTCGGACCGCGTCTGCGCGGCGCAATTCGCACCCACCTGGCAACAACTGGTCGATCCGTCGCTTTGGCGCAGGCCGCAGGTCGGCTGCGACCAAGCCTCGTGCCAGGCCGAGGCGGCGCGTCGTGCGGCGTGGGACGGCGTGTTCGCGACGCCACCGCAAAGGCTCGAGGCGCAGGGCGAGGTCCAGCCACTGGCAGCCGCCGGCCACGAGCTGACAGGCGGCGCGACCGCGGGCACGATCGCGGTCGGGGGCGGAGGCGCCGAGCCCTCGCGCGACCTCTACCAGTTCGTCGAGAACTCCATGCTCAAGCAGCCCGGCGTGACCGTGAAGCAGGAGCTGAGCGCCATCACCGGGATCGACTCGGTAGCC
>DATEHC010000009.1:0-5249 GCA_035279785.1 Candidatus Dormiibacterota bacterium | reverse complement strand
ACGGCGTCGACCAGCTCCTCGGCGAGGAGTACAGCTGCCCCGACGCGCTCGAGCCGGGGGGTGTGCTCATCGTCGGGAGCGGGCAGACCGGCTGCCAACTCGCCGAAGAGCTGCACGAGGCCGGCAGGAAGGTCGTCCTGGCCTGCGGCCGTTGCCCATGGTCGCCTCGTCGCTTCGGCGGACACGATTTCGTCTGGTGGACAGTTGAATCCGGCTGGTGGAACCGGACGCCGGCGACGCCCCAGGCGCGGTTGTTCGGAAATGTTCTCAGCACCGGCCACGACGGTGGTCACGACCTCAGCCTGCGAACGCTTCACGAGATGGGAGTCGAGCTCGTCGGCCACTACGCGGGCGCGGAAGACGGCACTGTCCACTTTGCCGACGACTTCACACCGACGCTGGCGGCGAGTGACCAGCTGACCTCGATCTTCTGGAACAAGGTCGACACGTACTGCAACAGCGCGGGTCTCGATCATCAATGGGTGATGCCTCCACCGTTCGAGCTCGCGACCCGGACCGCCATCGACCTTGCCGCGGAAGGCATCACCACGGTGATCTGGACGACCGGCTACCGGCCCGACTACGGATGGGTTCGTCTGCCGGTTTTCGACGACATGGGTTTTCCGATCCAGGTCGAGGGTCACACCTCGGTCCCGGGTCTCTACTTCATGGGCGTGCACTTCCAGCGCAAGGCGCAGTCCGCTGTTCTGTACGGTGTGGGGGAGGACGCTGAGCTGGTCGCCGACCACATCGTGGAGAACCGCAGGTGAGAATCGCCGTCGCCATGTCCGGCGGCGTCGATTCGTCGGTGGCCGCGGCGCTGTTGCAGGCGCAGGGTCACGAGGTCGTGGGAGTCACCCTGCAGCAGTGGCCGCGGGACGACTCCGACGAGGCGGCGCGGCACGGTGGCTGCTGCTCGCTGTCCGCCGTCGAGGACGCGAGACGGGTCGCAAGCCTTCTCGACATTCCTTATTACTGCTGGAACCTGGAGAAGGAGTTCGGCGAGCGCGTGATCGAGCCCTTCCACCGCGACTACCTCGAGGGACGCACACCGAACCCGTGCGTGCGGTGCAACGCGTTCGTGCGTTTCGACCTCATGCTGTCGCGCGTCCGTGAGCTCGGGTTCGACCGCCTCGCCACGGGTCACTACGCGCGCATCACCGACGGTTACCTGCACACTGCCGTCGACGAGGCGAAGGACCAGTCGTACATGCTCTATCACCTCGAGCGCGCGAAGCTGGCGCACCTCTTGTTTCCGCTAGGCGGCATGACCAAGCGCGAGGTCCGCGAGCACGCGCGGGAATTTGGGCTGCCCGTGGCGAACAAGGCGGAAAGCCAGGAGATCTGCTTCGTGCCGCGCGGCGAAACCGCGGCCTATCTGTCGAAGCGGCTTCCGGTGCGTGTGGGAGCGGTGGTGGATTCCAGCGGGCGCGAGCTGGGAACGCACCGCGGCGCGGCGCTTTACACCGTGGGACAGCGCAGCGGATTCGGCGACCTGAACGCGCCGGGTCCGTGGTACGTGCTTCGAGTGGAGGCGCCTTCCAACCGCATCGTCGTCGGAAGGCGCGAGGAGCTGGCGGTGCGCGAGGTCAGGCTCACTGACCTGAAGTTCGTGGACGGCGCGAACGGCGAGCCGCTGCGCTGCCAGGCACGGCTGCGCTATCACGCGCCGCCCATCGAGGCGACCTACACGGAAGGCCGGCTTCTGCTCGACGAGCCGTTTTTTGGCGCCGCGCCCGGACAGGCCGCGGTGATGTACGACGGAACGCGCGTGATCGGCGGCGGAACCATCGCCGCGTAGAGTCAGCGCCGTAAGCTAGGAAACCCCGTGGGTCTCCTCGCCCTCCGTCGCTACCTGCCGTACCTGCGGCCGTATCGATGGCTGGTCGTGGTCTTCGCCTTCGCGCAGCTGGGCAGCCTCGCCGCGTCCGCCGCGATCCCCAAGATCATCCAGCTGATCATCGACGGGCCGATCACGCAGCACGACTTCGGCCACCTCATACAGGTGTCGGGTCTCCTCGTGCTGATCGCGGGCCTCGAGTTCGTGCTCATCCTGCTCCGCCGCCACTTCTCGGGCCTCGCGTCGTTCCACATGGAGACCGATCTGCGCAACGACTTCTACGCGCACCTGCAGAGCCTGCAGGTCTCGTTCCACGACAACTGGCAGTCGGGGCAGCTGCTGTCGCGCGCCGTCGCGGACATCAACACGGTGCGAAGGTTCGTGAGCTTCGGCCTGATCTGGTTTCTGCAGATCTTCGTCACGTTCGCCGTCGTGCTTGTCCTGATGGCGCAGCTGGATCTGCAGCTTGCGCTCGTCGTCGTCCTCTGCATGATCCCGATCGCGATCGCGAGCAAGATCTTTCAAGACAAGTACCGGATCATCGCGCGCCGCCTTCAGGACCTGACCGGCGACCTCACGACGGTCATCGAAGAGATGGCGACGGGCGTGCGGATCATCAAAGCGTTCGGCCGCATGCCTCTGATGCAGAGTCGCTTCGAAGAGCAGGCCCTCGCGATCCGCGCCACCAGCCTGCAGGGCATCAGGGCGCGCGCCGAGCTCTGGAGCGAGATCAACCTCCTGCCCAACCTGTCGCTTGCGGCGGTGCTGCTGCTCGGAGGCGCGGCCGTCGTCGAGGGCAGGCTCACCATCGGCGGGCTGGTCGCGTTCATGAGCTACGTCTTCATGCTCACGTGGCCGATGGACGCGCTGGGGTGGGTCCTGTCGATGAGCGAGGAGTGCAAGACCGCGGTGCAGCGTCTCAACGAGGTGTTCGACTCGCGGCCGGAGATCTCAGATCGCCCGACAGCGAGGCCGGTCGAGCACAGCCGCGGGCGTCTCGAGTTCCGCGGGGTCGGGTTCAAGTATCCGAACTCGGCCGAGTGGATCCTGCGCGATCTCAACCTGACGATCGAGCCGGGCGAGACCGTCGGGCTCGTCGGACGAACCGGCAGCGGCAAGACCTCTCTGGCTTACCTCGCCCCGCGGCTTTACGACGTCAGCGAGGGAGCGGTGCTGCTCGACGGGATCGACATCCGCGAGATCCGGCTGCGGTCGCTGCGGTCGTTCATCGGGTTCGCGTTCGAGGAGCCGATCCTGTTCTCGGCGTCGGTGCACGAGAACCTCGTGATGGGCCGGCCGATCGTCTCCGACGAGGAGCTAAAGCGGGCGATCGACGTCGCGCAGGCACAGTTCGTGTGGGACCTGCCCTGGGGCCTGGAGACGCGGGTGGGCGAGCAGGGATACACGCTGTCCGGCGGTCAGCGGCAGCGGCTCGCACTGGCCCGCGCTGTGCTGGGATCGCCGCCGGTCCTCGTGCTTGACGACCCGCTTTCGTCGGTCGACGTGCACACCGAGGCCGTGATCGAGGACGCGTTGAAAGGGGTGCTGGAGGGCGTGACCGGGTTGCTCGTCGTGCACCGCCCGTCGACCCTGGCGCTCGCCGACCGCGTCGCGCTGATCGACGGCGGCACGATCGCAGCGACCGGAACACACGCGGAGCTGATGCGCACCAACAAGCTCTACCGCGCGCTCCTGTCGCAGGAGTACGAGGAGGCCCTCGCATGAGTGTGGTCACGGCCCAGCAGCCCGACCGCTGGCGCGGGGTGGCGGCCGAAGAGGTCGACGATTTTTCGCCCAATGTCGCCGGCCTGCTAAGGCAGCGCAGCCGCCAGCTGCTCGCGACGCTGGCGCGGCCGTACCGCAGGCGCATCGCGCTCGCGGTGGCGCTCATCACGATCAGGTCGGCGGCGTATCTGTCGCTGCCCTACCTCGTGGGTCTGGGCATCGACAAGGGCATCCGGCCGGGCGCGCACGGAAACCTGAACGCGCTGGTGGAGATCGTCGGCGTGATCCTCGTTGCGCTGGTCGTCAACGCGCTCGCGAACTACGCGTTCCTGCGCACGTCGGGACGCCTCGGCGCGGACGTCCTGTTCGACCTGCGGCGGATGCTCTTCAGCCACGTGCAGGAGCTGTCGCTCTCGTTCTACGAGCGCTACACCTCGGGCCGCATCATCTCGCGACTCACGTCCGACATCGATGCGCTGAACGAGCTGCTCGCGACGGGGCTCACGTCAGTGATCACGTCGCTGATCTCGGTGGTCGCGATCTCGGTGATCCTGCTGCGCCTCGACCTGCGTTTGGGGCTCGTGACCATCGTCGTGATGCCGCTCGTGCTCGCGCTGACCGCATGGTTCCGGTCGAACTCGGCGCGCTCGTATCGCGCGGTGCGGCGCGCGATCGTGCTCGTAATCGTGCACTACGTCGAATCGCTCGGCGGCATCCGCGCGGTGCAGGCATTTCGGCGCGAGCCGCGCAACCAGGAGATCTTCGAGGACGTCAACGGGCGCTACCGCGACGCCAACATCTGGTCGAACCGGCTGGTGTCGACGTATGGGCCGGCCATCAACCTCCTCGGTCGCGTCACCACCGCGGCCGCGCTGCTATTTGGCGGCTACCTCGTCCTCCACGACCAGCTGACGCTGGGGGTGCTGACGTCCTTCATCCTCTACCTGCGGCAGTTCTTCGACCCGATGCAGGACCTGTCGCAGTTCTACAACGTGTTCCAGGCGGCGGGAGCGGCGCTGGAGAAGCTGGCCGGCGTGGTCGAGGAGGCGCCGACCGTGCGGGAGCCCGTCGAGCCGGTGGCCCTGCCGGATGCGCGAGGCGAGGTCGCGCTCGAGCACGTGACGTTCGCGTATCGCGACAAGCCGGTGCTGCACGACATCGACATCCGGGTGCCCGCCGGGCAGATCGTCGCGCTGGTCGGCGAGACGGGAGCGGGGAAGACCACGATCGCGCGGCTCATCTCGCGCTTCTACGACCCGACCGAGGGGCGCGTGACGCTGGACGGGATCGACCTGCGGTCGCTCTCGGTCGCCGACTTGCGACGCGCGGTCGTGATGGTGACCCAGGAGAGCTTTCTGTTTTCGGGCACCGTCGGCGAGAACATCATGTTTGGCCGGCCGGACGCAACGCGCGAGGAGATGGAGAACGCGGCGCGCGCGATCGGAGCGCACGACTTCATCGCCGCGATGCCGAACGGCTACGACACCGACGTGCGGCGGCGCGGCGTGAGGCTCTCCTCAGGGCAGCGCCAGCTGGTCGCTTTCGCCCGCGCGTTCATCGCCAACCCGCGCGTGCTGATCCTCGACGAGGCCACGTCGTCGCTCGATCTGCCCTCGGAGCGGCTCGTGCAGCGCGCGTTGCGCACGCTGCTCAGGGACCGGACGGCGTTCATCATCGCCCACCG
>DATEHC010000008.1:0-51224 GCA_035279785.1 Candidatus Dormiibacterota bacterium | reverse complement strand
GATGACCGCCAACACCGCTTTGTACCTTTGCTCCGCCACGCTCATCTCCCTCATGTGGCGGAGTGTCAAGCAGCTACCGAAGTAGGTGTCAGGCAGCTGCCGAAGTTGTGTAAACCGGCAGCCGAAGACGTTTTGTCGTCTTGCTACCGAACTCTCACAATTTTGGAAAGCGGGAGACGGGACTCGAACCCGCTACCTCAACCTTGGGAAGGTCGCGCTCTGCCAGGTGAGCTACTCCCGCTCGGCAGACACCCGATTTTAGGGTTCCGCACGTTTTGCGCAAAAGCGGTCCATTCCCAGGGCCGGATAGGCGGGGTTTGCGCAAAAGAGGGCCGATGCGGCGGCCGCTAGTGCTCGACCACCGCCTCCGCCTGCGGCGCCACCTCTGACACCACGGACCGGACCAGCTGCGAGTACTCATCGACCAATCGCTGCGCGTGGGCCGGGTCGAGGGTAGACGCGATCACGTAGTACTCGGGGCGATCGGCATCCGGAGCGACCAGCACCCACCCGTCGTCGACGAACACCTTCACCCCATCCGTGAGGTCGACCCGATCGCGGAGGTGCCGCTCCATCATCGTTCGCATCACCCGCCCCTTCACCTCCCAGGGACAGAACTCGACGGCGGTGCGGTGCGCCACCTCGGGTACCTGCGCACGCAGCGCGCCCAACGACGCGCCACTCTTGGACAGCAGCTCGAGGACTCGCGCGACGGTGAATATGGCGTCGAACGAGATTGCGAAATCGGGCCAGCAGTACCCACCGGCGCCGTCGGACGCAAGCACCGCCTCGGCGTGCTGGGCGGCGCGGAGCACGGCGCCAGGCGTGATCTTGGTCGGCACGAACCGGCTGTTGAATCGCTCGGCAATCATCGAGAACGCGAACGACGTCGAGGCCGGACCCAACACCATTCCCGCGCGCGCCCCGAGCACCGCCTCGGCAAGGACCGCGAAGGCAATGTCGTGCTCGAGGATCGAGCCGTTCTCGTCCACGAGAAAGCACCGCTCGCCGGGCGTGTCGATGAAAACCCCGAGCTTCGCTTTCACCGCCGCGGTGATGACGCCGATCTCCTGCAGGTGCGCGCGAAAAGTGGAATCGTCCTGCTCGAGCACCAGCTCCGCCGGTGCCGCGTTCAGTGGGATCACGGTGCAGTTGAGCTCGCGCAGGATCTGCGGCAGCACCATCCCCGCCGCGCCGTTGTTGTAGTCGATCACGACCTTGAACGCCGCGCCGCGGATCGCCTCGACGTCGAGCTTGCCGAGCGTGTCCTCCAGGTAGCGGTCGGTCTGCGAGTCGCGGCGCGTGATCCGCCCCATCTCGTAGTGCGAAACGCGCCGGATGTCCTCGCGGAAGAAAAGGCCCTCGAGCTTGCGCTCATTTCGCTTGTCGATGTCGAGCCCGAGGTCGTCGAAGATCCGGATGTCCGCCGAGCGCGGATCCACCGGCGACGTCTGCACCGCGACCGCCGATACGTGGTTGTGGCGCGCCCAGTAACGCGCCACCGGCGCCGGTAGGACCGACAGATCCACGACGTGCGTGCCCGACGAGATCATCCCCGACATCAGCGCGCGGCCGATCATCCGCGCCGACCGCGTGTAGTCGCGCGAGAACGCGATCTCGGTCCCTTTCGGCGTCAGGGCTCCGATGGCGGCGCCGAGGCGCGAAGCGAACTCGGGTGTGATCTCGATGTTGATCAGGCCATTCAATCCATAGGAGCTGAACAGTCCGCGCTTCCACGAGCCCGCCCAGATGATCGACTCGTGCACGACCGCGCCCGGCTCGACCTCTTTGTTGGGCCAGATGCGCACGTTCGCATTGACGGTCGAACCCGATCCGATGGTCACGTCGCTGCCGATGACGCTGCCCTCCTCGAGCAGGCATCCGTTCTTCACGGTCACACCGCGGCATACCACCGCGCCGCGCAGTCTCGAGTTGAGCCCGATGTAGCTGTGGTCCCACACGATCGAGTTCGACACCTTCACGCCTGAATCGACGGTCGTGTACGCGCCGATGAGCGCCGGGCCGTTGATCCACGCGCCGCTGCGCACCTTCGCGCCCGCACCGATGAGCGCCGGACCGTCGACGCGCGCGCCCGGATCGATCTCCGCGTCGGGGTGAATCCACAGCGACTCGCCGACGCGCTCGCCGGGCAGCTGCACCTTGACCTTGCCCTCGAGGCAGTCGAAGTTCGCCTTTGCGTACGCGGAGTGGCTGCCGACGTCCTCCCAGTACCCGTCCGCGATCCAGCCGAAGACGCGCTCGCCCTCCTTCAGCAGCTTGGGAAACACGTCGCCCGACCAGTCCGTGACCTCGCCCGCGCGGAAGAACTCGAACACGGCGGGGTCGAGGACGTAGATCCCGGTGTTGGCGAGGTCGGAGATGACCTCGCCCCAGCTCGGCTTCTCGATGAACCTCTGCACCGCTCCGCCCTGGTCGACGACGACGACGCCGTACTCGAGAGGATTCGGGACGGGCTTGAGCACGATCGTCGCGATTGCCTTGCGCTCGCGGTGGAACCGGGCGGCGGCGCCGAGGTCGATGTCGGTCAGCGAGTCGCCGGAGATGACGACGAACGGCTCGGTGAGCTGGTTGCGCGCCAGCATCACCGACCCCGCAGTTCCCAGCGGCGAGTCCTCGACCGAGTAGGTCAGGGCCACGCCCTGGTCGGAGCCGTCGCCGAAGTAGTTGCGGATCGAGGCGCCCATGTACTGCACCGTGGCCACGACGTCGCGCAACTGATGGCGGCGCAGGTGCAGAAGGATGTGCTCCATGATCGGCCGGCCGGCAACCGGCACCAGCGGCTTGGGCATGGTGCTGGTGAGCGGCCGCAGACGCGAACCCTCGCCGCCGGCCATGACGACTGCCTTCACATTCCCTTCCTCACTACGATCTTAGGGTTGGCGTTCGGGCTTTGGCCGAGATATTCGGCGAACCAGGTGGCTGCAGTGCTAGGCGGTTCCGAGCACGCGAGCGCGCGCATCCGTTGATGCGTAAGCGAGCGCGCGCAGGAAGCAACGACGCAATGCGGCCGCATGGGCGCCGAAGATCCGGCTAAACGCCCGGACGACAACCCTTCGCGTGCACGAAGAACTCAATCAACTCGCTTACGACTTGCTCTGGACCTGGCAGCCGCGAATCGAGGCATTTTTCCGCACCCTCGAGCCCGACCTCTGGAAATCGACGCGGGAAAACCCCGTCATGGTCCTCAACCAGCTTGGCGATGCCGGGGTCGAGCGCGCCTTTCAGCGCGAGGAGGTGCAACGCACCTTCGCCGACGCTGTGGTCGCGTACCGCGCCTACTACGACCGCCACCCTCGCTTCATGGACGCCAACGCTCCCCTCGCGGTCGCGTATTTCTCGCTCGAGTTCGGACTGGCCGAGAGCCTTCCGATCTACTCCGGCGGCCTGGGAGTCCTCGCCGGCGACCACCTGAAGGCGACAAGCGACCTGGGGCTGCCGCTGGTCGCGGTCGGATTGTTCTACCGGCAGGGATTCGGACGCCAGGACATCGACGCCGGCGGCCGACAGATCGAGGTGTACGCGGAGAATCGCGGCCTCGAGCTGCCCGTGCGCAAGGTCGAAGGCGTGGAGGTCGAGGCGCCGATCGGGACGCGCAACGTGAGGATCGCGTTGTGGCGCTCCCAGGTGGGGCGAGTGCCGTTGTTCCTCCTCGACACCGACCTCGAGGCGAATCCGACTGACCTGAGGAACATCACCGACCGCCTGTACGTGCCCGAGCCGGACCGCCGCCTCCGCCAGGAGATCGTGCTCGGGATCGGCGGCGTCCGCGCGTTGAGGGCGCTGGGCATCGACTCCGGCGTGTTTCACCTCAACGAAGGCCACAGCTTTCTGTGTGCGATCGAGCGCATCCGCGAGCTGCGCGCGTCGCGGCAGATGACGCTCGAGGAGGCGCGACTGGTGGCGCGCGCCGGCATCGTGTTCACGACGCACACGCCGATCGCGGCGGGCAGCGACTACTTCGACTCCGGTCTGGTGTGGGACCTGCTCGGACCCTATCTCACCCAGGTGGGGATCTCATTCGACCGCTTCATGGACCTCGGCCGCCAGCGGCCCGGCGATCCCCGCGAGCGTCTCTGCACGACGTACGCGGCGCTGCGGCTCGCCGATCAGTCCGTCGGAGTCAGCCGGTTGCACGGCGCGGTGTCGCGCAGGTTGTGGAAGGACGCGTGGCGGGAGCTGCCTGAGGCGCAGGTGCCGATCGGCTCGGTCACCAATGGTGTCCACATGCCGACCTGGGTGGCGCCCCCGATCGCGGAGCTGCTCGCACGCTACGTCGGGCCGGACTGGTGGGACCTCGATCCCGGCGACGGCCGGTGGCAGGCGGTCAACGAAATTCCACCAGCCGACCTCTGGTCGATTCACTGTGAGCTGAAGAAAGACCTGATCGCGTTCGCGGGGCAGCGCGCCGAGACCCCGCACGAGCTCGACGTCAACGCGCTGACCATAGGATTCGGCCGGCGCTTCGCGCCCTACAAGCGGGCCAACCTCTTGCTGAAGGACCGCGCGCGCCTCTCCCGGGTCCTGCGCAACACGCGACGCCCCGTGCAGATCCTGTTCGCGGGCAAGTCTCATCCCGCCGATCAGCCCGGCAAGGAGATCGTGGCGGGCATCGTCGCGCTCGCGCGCGAGGAACCGCGCGTGGTGTTCCTCAAGGACTACGACATCGAGCTCGCCCGCCACCTCGTCCACGGCGCGGACGTGTGGCTCAACAATCCGCGCCGGTTCCTCGAGGCCAGCGGGACGAGCGGCATGAAGGCCGGGGCGAATGGCGCGCTGAACGTCAGCGTGCTCGACGGATGGTGGGACGAGGCCTACCGGCCCGAGCTCGGCTGGGCCATCCCCTCGGCCGCGACGCTCGACCGTCAGGACATCGATGACCTGGCCGAGGCCGAGGGCCTGTTCCGGCTCCTCGAGCGCGAGGTCGTGCCCGCGTACTACGACCGCGACGAAGCAGGAGTGCCGCGGCGCTGGGTGGGGATGATGAAAGCGTCGATCCGTAACGTCGTCACGCAGTTCGCCGCGCGGCGGATGGTGATCGATTATTTCGACACCGCCTACGCGCCCGGCGCGCGACGGGTCGAGCAGCTGCGCCTACTCCCCGACTGGGGCGGGTGAGTCCTCTTCGGATAGTCGCGACTAACCGTGGTTCTTGAGCTGCGAACACACGGATAGTCCGGACTATCCGGGATGCGGCTACTCCCCGACTGGGGCGGGTGACGTCGCGTCGGCTGCGCTAGCGACGCCGTGCCGCTCGCGGTGGCCGGCGATGGCCGACAGGTAGAGCTGCACGTACTTCTGCGCCGACCGCGACCAGGACACGTCTTCTCGCATCGCGTGCTGCACGAGCCAGGCCCATTCGCTTGGGTGCCTGAAGTTCTCGGCCGCGCGCACGACGGCAGCAAAGAACTGCCACGCGTCGTAGGCGCCGAAGCGGAAACCATTGCCCGTGTGCGCGACCGGGTCGAAGTCGCGGATCGTGTCGGCCAGCCCGCCCGTGGCGCGGACGACGGGGATCGTGCCGTAACGCAGGGCGATGAGCTGCGCGAGGCCGCCGGGCTCGAACCGCGAGGGCATCCACAGCATGTCCGCGCCCGCGTAGATGCGCTGCGCCAGAGCCGCGTCGAATCCGATCGCGACGGCGAACTGGTGCGGCTTTTCCGACGCCCACCGCCGGAACATGTCCTCGTAGCGCCGGTCGCCGGTGCCGATGACCACGATCTGCAGCCCTAGCTCGACGAGCTGGGGCAGCGCCTGCTCGATGAGGTCGAAGCCCTTCACGTCGTAGAAGCGCGACACGATCGCGCACAACGGCTTGTTGACGTCCTCTAGGCCGAGCTCTCGTCGCAGCTGGGCGCGGTCGAGCGCCTTGTCCTGTGGCGCGTCCGCCGAGTAGTGGTGCGGGATGTTGGGGTCGCGCTGCGGGTCGAAGATCTCGTAGTCGATGCCATTCAGGATCCCGTGCAGCTTGTGCGTGTTGCGGCGCAGCAGCTCGTCCAAGCCCTCGCCGTACTCCGGCGTCTGGATCTCCTTGGCGTAGCGATCGCTGACGGTGTTGACCACGTCGGCGAAGTGGATGCCGCGGCCGAGCACGTTGACAACGTTGTCGAGGCCGGGGATCCCGAGACGGATCAGGCCCCATTCCTGCAGGCCCGCGAGCATGATCGCGCCGAATCCGAAGATGCCCTGCGCCGAGAGGTTGTGGATCGTCAGCGCGGTGGCGACGTCCTGGTAGCGGCCCGAGTCGTACACGCGATCGAGCAGGTTGGGCAGCAGTGCGCCCCACCAGTCGTGCACGTGCACGACGTTGGGGTAAAAGTCGAGCGCCGGGATCATCTCCATCACCGCGCGGCAGAAGTAGACCGAGCGCGCGTCGTCGTCGCCGAAGCCGAACATGCCATCGCGGTCGTACAGCGGCGGGCAGTCGACGAAGTAGACGGGCAGTTCGCCGAGGCGTGCCTCGTAAATCGTCGCCGGCAGCGTGTCCGTCCCGAGCGGAACCTGAAGGTTCGAGACGACCGGTGTCAGCCCGTACCGGCCGATGTCGACCTGCCGGTAGCGCGGAAGAACCACGCGCACGTCGTGGCCAAGTCGCCGCAGCTCCTTGGACAGCGAGGCCGCCACGTCCGAGACGCCGCCCAGCTTGGCGTACGGCGCAAGCTCCGCGGTCGCCATCAAGACCTTCAGGTGCTGCGCCTGCGCCACCGGGACCGCCTGCGATTGCCCGGGCACCCTGATGCCCAGGGCTCCCGAGGGCGGGACAACCTCGATGTCTTTACCTTCGCGGCTGACGACGAGCGCGAGCTCGAACGCGTCGCCCGGCCGCTTCGACAGCTGGCGGAAAGGCACCGCGATGAAGAACGGGTCGTCGATGGCCCAGGCGGCGTCGACGGCGCCACGCGTCAGCGGTTCGAGCACGCGAGCGAGATTGATGGAGCTGCCCTGCGCGCGCGGCGTGATGCGCACCACGTAGGCAGGGTCGAATCCAAGCTCGCCCATCGCCGATGGCGGGAGCGGCAGGTCGATGTCGCCGTCGCCGTCGAGAGCGGGTGGGCCCGCGATGTACAGCCAGAGCTCGATGTTCTGCTGCTCGAGCTCCTGCGCAGAGCGCGGCGAATCGATCCGGATGTAGAGGCGCTCGTCATCGCCGCCGTAGAGGATTCTCTCCACCACGCCCGCCGGGCGGTGCAGCGCGCCGAAGCCCGAACCGACGAGGAAGTACCCCGCCTGGCTCCAGGAGGAGTCATTCCGAGAGTGAGGGCTGATCGTCGCGCCCGGGGCGCCGCGTTCGGGTGCGGGGGCGCGCTTGATGATGGGCTGGAACAATCGCGCCGGCGCGCGTGCGCCCATGAGCTTGTAGACGTTGCGCAGGTGCAGCCGGAACTGGTTGTCCCAGATCGGGTCCATGCCCGAGTCGTGCTTGCGGCTGAACCACCAGAACCAGTCGCTGCCCTCGGTGATCAGGATCTCGCGCCACGCCAGGGCCGCCTGCTGCGAATCCTTCGGACGCTGCTGCGACTGCGCGTCGAGCCAGTCGCGCGTCTCCGCGAGGAGGTCCCACGCAATCGTGTGCTCGGGGTCGCCGATCCAGGTGTCGAGGCTCGCGCCGATCCAGCTCCCCGTGTGCAGGTGGTGGAGCTGCTGCTGCGGCGGATGCTCCGCGATGAAGTCCGACACCGTTGTCGTGACCACGTCGGAGCTGTTCTCCAGCTCGGTGTAGAGCGCGTTCAGGAAGTCGTGCCCGTCGCGCGGGTAGAACTCCCACGCGTTCTCGCCGTCCAGCGCTATCACCGCCAGAAAATCGCGATCGCCCTGGACCTCCTGAATGCGGCGCAGCCGGCCCATCAGGTCTCGCGCGGCGTCGATCGAGGACATGCGCTGGTAGTCGAACCCGATGACGTTGGAGAGCTGCGAATCGCGGAAGACCATGGCGACCGATCCGCCCTCGCGTGCGACGCGCTTGGGTTGATAGAGCAGATCGTCGCGGTAGAACTGCCCATCGAGCGATCGCGCGAGGACCTCCTCATCGCTGATCATCCAGTCGAGCTTTGCCTTCTCGGCGAGACCGATCACCGACTCGCCGACGGCCATCTCGGACGGCCACATGCCCTTCGGCCGGCGTCCGAGCATGCGCTCGAACAGGCCCATGCCTAGCTCGATCTGGCGCTCCGCGTCCTCACGGTGCGAGAAGTGGCGGTCGGGCAATTGGATTTGCGGGTTGGCGCTGCGCGCCGAGTCGACGTGACAGATAAGCGGCAGGATCGGGTGGTAGTAAGGCGAGAAGGTGAGCTCCGCCTGGCCGCGGTCGGCCAGCTCGCGGTACTTGGGGATGACGCTGCGGATGCGCTCGAGCTGCGCCGCAAACAGGATCGACTTGTCGTCCTCTGCAAACTCGCGGTCCTTCCGCTTGAGCTCAGCCAGACGCGGATCCTGCTCGACCCACACCGGGTCGCACCACGCGAGGTTGAACCAGATCTGCAGGTCGCGGATGTCCGCGTTGGTGAACTGAGCGTCGAGGGGACGCGATGCCAGTTCGAGGTAGCGCGGCGACTGCTGCACGCGCAAAGCGCGCGGCGACTCGCGCATCCAGCGCAGCACAAACTCGCGCTCCTCATCGGACAGATCTGGCGCGGGGCGCTTGCTGAGGTTCAAGAACAGGTCGATCGACTCTTCCTTGCCGTAGTCCTCGATCTGCGCGAGCAGCGACGGCACCAGGTTGAAGGTCGCCCGCACCTTCGGGTACGCGTCGAGCAGCGCGGGCATCTTGAAGTAGTCCTTGGCCGAGCGAAGGCGGACCCACGGCAGCAGGTACGTGCTGGTGAGGTCGTCCTTGTAGTACGGCTGGTGCATGTGCCAGATGAAGGCGACGTGGAGTGGCTTCATGGCTTCTCCAATGATCGTTCAGCGGGGCGCTGGAGCGTCCGCGGCCAGTATCTGAAGGGCGCGCGAGTGGAGTTCGGGCGTAGGAGCGCAGAGCAGCGTCGAACGCGTGTCGAGGTCGCACGACAGCGAGCCGATCGGCTCGCCCTCGACGTTCGTCGCGACCCCACCGGACTCGGCAAGCAACAGAAGACTCGCCGCCATGTCGAACACGCGCACGGGGATGGGCGCGCAGAACGCGTCGAAACCGCCGGCGCTGACGAGCGCGATCGAGATCGCCATCGAGCCGAGAATGCGGATCTTTCCCGCTCGCGCGATCAGCGGCGCGGCGACCTGCAGCGCCCGAGGGGTGCTTTCGAGCCCGAGCAGCTCGATCCGTCCGTCGGCCGCGGCCGCGAGCTGGGACAGCGCCTTACCGGCACGGCGCGCGCCCTCGCCGCGCACGGCGCTCCAGTCCTCGCCGGTGGCGAGGTTGAGGACGACGCCGGCGAACGTGTCTCCGACGGAGGGACCCTCGAGGACGGCGAGCATCAGCCCGAACAACGGCACGCCCTGCTTGGCGTTCAGGCTTCCGTCGACCGGGTCGACGAGGACGAGCGGATAGTCGGCGCCGAAGCTGCGACGACCGGCCTCTTCGGAGAGGACGGAGAACCTTTCACCGCGTGCGTGGAGCGCCGACAGCTCGCCGAAGACGGCCTCTTCGGCGACGCGGTCGAGCTCGACTGTCGTGTCACCTCCGGCCCCGACGGTCAGCGGCGCGCGGCCTACCTCGGTCCCGGCAAGGGGTCCCACCGCGGCACGCACGCCCGCGCCGATGCGCGAGAAGACGTCGACCCAGTCCCGGGCGTTCAGTGGGGGGCTTCGGTTGTGGGTGTCTCGGTCAGTAGCTTGCGGCGGCGGCGGCGCCGGCGCTCGACCACGATCGTGATGAGGTACGGCTGCTGCATCGCCCACACGCGCTCGATCAGCTGCGGGATCGGAATCGCGTGCGGCTGCTCGATGCCAAGCATCACAAGAGCCTCCGCGACGTGATCCGGCAGCTCGGTTTTGTCGTGAAGGTTCAACTGTTCGAGGCTTTCGAGAATGTCATCCAGACGGCGCAGACCTCCACGCCTTTCGGACTCGCCCGGCCGCAGCATTGGTGAAAGCTTACTTATCTGACCGCGCCTATGAGTGCGGCGCTCACCTCGTCGGGGCGCTCGAACTGGAGCCAGTGCCCAGCCCCTTCGAGCACCTGGAGGCGGTACTCACCCAGCATGTGCGACGCAGTCTTCTCCGCTTGAGTGCGGCGAAGGAATGGATCCTGGTCGCCCCACAGCAACACCGTCGGCGCTGAGATCTTGAGTTGGAGGGCGCGCTGCGCCCACTCTCGTGGGTGCGAGAAGTTGGCGCGGTAGTAGTTGAGGCCCGCGGTCAAGCGGCCCGGCCTGCGGATCGACTCGACGTAGTGCTCGGTCGCGGAGCGGGGAAGCGCCTCGCCGAAGACATCGCGAGCCCAGCGGTAGTCATCGCGCGCGAGCACCTCCTCGGCCTTGCCCTCGATGAGAAACAGGCCGATGTACTCCGAGGCCTTGCGCTGGTCCTGGTCGGCGCGCGCCTCCAACGCCGCCGCGGGATGGCCGACCGACAGCGCGGTCAGGCTCTTCGTCATCTCGGCGTGCGCGGACGCGAAGTTCCACGCGACCACAGATCCCCAGTCATGGCCCGCGACATGCGCCGAATCACGACCGAACGCGCGGATCAGCGACGCGACGTCTTCGATGAGCGTGTCAATCGCGTAGTCCTCGACCTTGGGCGCCAGGTCGGTCAAGCCGAAGCCGCGCAGGTCGGGGGCGATCGCGAGCGCCCCGGCCCTGGCGAGGGCGTTGATCTGCTTCCCCCACGAGTCCGCGCCTTCGGGGAAGCCGTGCAGCATGATCACGAGCTCGCCGTCCGGCGGCCCATCGACCAGCACGCGAAAGCGAATGCCATTGGCCTGGACCATGTGCTGCGCGGCAGTCACTTTTGCTTGAGCTCCGACTTGAGGAACTCGGTGGCCACGTCAAGCGCGTCGTCGAGGACCTTCAGCAACCCGTGGCCCTGGCCCTTGAAAACCACCAGCCGCGCGTTGGGGATGATCTTGATGTTCTCTTTCAGCAGTGCCAGGTCGGCGAACGGATCGCGGTCACCGCTCATGAAGAGCGTCGGGCACTTGATCTGCGGCCAGTGCGCGGTGCGGAGCTGGTCTTTGAAGCCCGGCCGGTGCAGCGGGTACGAGAAAAGCACGAGCGCTCCGAAGTCCGCCTCGACCGCGGCCATGCTCGCGACGCGCCCACCGAATGATTGACCACCACCCACGACGTCGCGGCCGCCACCCGATGCCTTGATGAAGATCGGCACCGCGTTCTCCGCTCCACCGCGCGGCAGGTCGACCGCCATCGCGTCGATGCCACGTCGCTTGAAACCGACGACGTATGGCTTCATCGACGCCGCATTGCCCGACGCGCCGTGACCGAGGACGACTTTCATCGCCCATATCGTCGCAGCCTTCGCGACGCCGCTCGACATCGTTCATCGGTGCATCGATGAGTCATCGATGGTCATCATCGCGACGACGTCATCAGCAACGTCGATGGCGACGCGTGAAAAAAATTTGCACGAGTTATTGACGCGACCGGGGTTCATCGAGTATCACAACAACTTGTATGGCGATGCTGCTCGTGGTTGTCTCCACAGAGGCAACGGACCCGACGCGAGAGAGCGGACCATCTTCGTCAGCCGCCAACGTCTCGGAGTTCTCATCAATGAGGTTCCGCGGCGCAAACCCGTGGGGTTACTGAGGAGGTGCGTGTAACAGCGATCCTGTCCACGTCACGTCACCACATGGATCCCGCCAAATCATTGGAACCTCGGGTCCATATCTTCACGAGAAGGAGGTAACTGATATGGCAGCGAAGAAGGCAGCTAAGAAGCCGGCAGCCAAGAAGGCCGCAAAGAAGTCCTCGAAGAAGAAGTAAGACACTTCTCTTCAATCGTTTCGTAGATCCGTTACGCGCCGGGGTTCTGTGGAGCCCCGGCTCTTTTTTCCTCTTCCTTATATGTCGGCGCCCCTCCGGCGCAATCCCACCCCGGGCGGCGCCACCTCCCACTGCGTGAGGAGGAAGGAGCTCAGGGTCTTGACTACCGAACATGTGTTCGGTATCTTCAGATCCGCCTCCACTTCCACCTCCTGCGTCTTGACCGAGGCGTCCCCACGAAAAGATGCAGGCTCAACCAGAGAAGCTCGAACTCGCCATCGATTCGATCCGGCTCCGCTTCGGGAGCCAGGCCCTGACGCGGGCGGGCGAGCTGCCTCCGCCCACTCCCTGGCCGAGCGGAACCGCGGTCGACAGCCTCACCGGAATCGGCGGGCTGCCTCGCGGCCGGCTCTCACTGCTCACCGGCAACGGAACGTGCGGCAAGCTCACCATGGCACTCGCGCTGCTCGCCGGAGCGACGCGCGAGCTCGCTCACGCCATCGTCATCGACGGCGGCGGGTTCGACCCCTCATGCCTCCTTCCCTTCTCCCCTGAGCCTGGCGCGCTGACCATCGTCCGCGCGCCGGCTCCTGAGATCGCAGGTGAAGCGGCCTCGGCACTCGCGCGTGCAGGCGCGGGCTTCTTGCTCCTGACGTGTGATGTGCCCGAGCACTGGCTCGGGCCGCTGGAGTCGGGCGCCAACCGATCCGGCTCGGTGCTCGTCGGCGTGATCGATGCCCCGAATCGCGCGCTCGCGCACGCGTCGAGCTTCAGCCTCGGGTTCTCGCGCCGCGAGTGGGTGTGGGATCGCGGACAGCTCGTCGGCTTGCGAGCGACAGCGACGTGCTTGAAGAACCGCGTCGCTCCGCCGCTCGGCGAGACAGAGCTCGAGATCCGCTACCCGATCAGTCCGCGTAAGCCGGTCGATTACGTCACCGGCATCACCGAGTCGGCGATCGCCTATGAGGAGGTGCGGCCACGCGCGTCTGCTGTGGTCTGACAGGTCATTTAGAGCTGGCGCGGCGGCCAGATCTTTACGGAAGGCCGGTCATCGTCGGGCGCTGGGACGAGCACGTGGTCGCGGCGTCAGAGGAGACGCTGCCCTTCGGCGTCGTGCCGGGTATGGCTTTGCGCCAGGCCGAGCACCTGTGCCCGCAGGCGGTGTTCGTCCTTCCCGACGAAGAAGCGACCGCGCGCATCCGTGAGCTCATCTCCACCGCCCTCTATGACCTGGCGCCTGTGGTCGAGGTCCGCGACGAGGGAATCGCCTGGCTCGACGTGAGCGGCGTTGCGACCGCCGGCCAGTCGATCCGGGCCGCGCGTCACCGCCTGGCGCGAGCCGTCGGTCGCGAACCACGCCTCGGCCTGGCTCCCGGTCCTTTCGCTGCGCGCCTTGCCGCCGCGCGTGCCCGACCGGGTCGCATCCTCAACGTCGCCAGCGAGCGCGAGTTTCTTGCCCCTCTTCCCTCGCGCGAGCTTCCGCTCGACTCTGAACAGCTGGAGCGCCTGGATCTTCTCGGCCTGCGGACGCTGGGCGCGGTCGCGGCCATAGGGCCGCGCGAGCTCGAGAGTCAGCTCGGTCGCGACGGAAGGCGCGCCGTTCTGCTCGCCCGTGGAGCCGAGCCGGATCAGCTCGACGCGTGGAAGCCGCCGCTGTTCACGAGCGCGCACCGCCAGTTTGGCGATCCGGTCGAAGACCGCGAGGCGCTTCTCTTCGTCGCCCGGGCGTTGTGCGGCGACCTCGCCGACGAGCTCGGCCTGAGAGGGGCAGGCGCGAAGCACGTGCGCGTTCGTCTCCTCGTCGAATCAGGCAAGCCGGAAACCCGTGAGTCGATCGTCCGCCATCCGCTGAGCAGCACTCAGGAGCTGTTCGGGCTCGTCGGTGCGTGGATCAAGGAATGGCAGCCGCGTGCGCCGATCAGCGAGCTATGGATCGAGCTGCCCGTGCTCGAGGGCGCGGGACGGCGTCAGCTGCGTTTGTGGGCAGGCGGTGACGGTTCCAGCGAAGAGGTCATTGCCGCGCTGGAGCGGCTGCAGGAACGCTTCGGCGAAGAAATCGTCGTCAACGGCGCGTCATGAATCAGCGACGAGATACTTCGTGTAGCTCTCGGGGCTGTCCAGGAACTCGCGCCACGAGCGCACCAGCTCGAGTTTCTCGAACGGTGCCTTGCGCATCCCCCACTCCCCCATCTCGATCAGCGTCGCGCCAGGCGTCGCTGCGATGAGGGGTGAATGCGTCGCCACGATCGCCTGCGATCCTTCCGCCGGCAGCTGCGCCAGCAGCGAGATCAGCCCGAGGCAAGAGGTGAACGACAGCGCTGCCTCCGGTTCGTCGAAGAGGTACAGCCCGCGATCGACGATGCGCGTCTTCAGCACCTGGATGAACGCCTGGCCGTGGCTTCGCGCATGCAGGTCGACTCCGCCGAATCGGTCGGCCCAATGCCCTTCCGATCCCACCGCTGTGAACAGGTCGTGCATCCTCTCGGCGCGGAGGAAGAACCCGCCTTTGCCGCCGCCCTTTGTTCCAAGCAACCGCAGGGCACGCCCGAGGTCGGAGTCCTCCGCCGATGGCTCCGCGCTTGCCTTCAACGAGACATTTCGCTTTTCCGCGCGCACGTGCCTCGCCCACGCCGCCGCGATGGCCTCCACCAGCGTCGATTTGCCGCTGCCGTTCTCGCCGATGAGGATCGTCAGGCCGGGCGAAGGCTCGAAGCCTTTGTCCACCAGGTCACGGACTGCTGGGATCGTGTACGGCCACCGATTCTCATGGACCCGGCCTTTGTCGACCTCGATCCGCCGTAGCGGCGCGCCGTTCAACACCGTCACCGCCGGCATGCGCACACGATGACACGACTGCTTCGTCCTCCCTCCGCGGTGGACGTCACCCTCGACCACGGCCGCGCTCCGATAGCGATCGCCGGGGCGTTCAACGGCTCGATCGAGCCGATCGCGCGGTGGAAGGTCGAGGGCTCGTGGTGGGACCGGCCTATAAGGCGCGAGTACTGGAAGGCCGTGCTCAACAACAACCTGCTGTGCGAGCTCTACTTCGACGCGACCACCAACCAGTGGTTCGTCGAGAGGGTGTACGACTGATGCCCCGCCCGGCACAGTGTGCTGGAACTCGGGATTTTCCGACCCCCAAACGCCTCAGTCGGCACACTGTGCCGTTCGACGAATCACTTTGAGCCCGTACGTCGAGCTCCACTCCCACTCCAACTATTCCTTCCTCGACGGCGGGTCGCACCCGTTCGAGCTCGCCATGCGAGCCGCCGAGCTGGAGATGCCGGCCCTCGCCATCACCGACCACGGCGGCGTCTACGGCGCGGTCAAGCATCTGCAGGCGTGCCGCAAGCTCGGGGTCAAGCCGATCATCGGTAGCGCGCTCGAGGTGGATGGCGAAGAGCTGATCCTCATCGCCCGCAACCTGCGCGGCTACTCCAACCTCTGCCGCCTTCTGAGCCTCGCCCACGCCGACCAGCCCAAAGGCGAGGCCCGGGCGACACTTCAGACGGTCGCCGAGCAGAAAGGCGACCTTTTCTATCTCAGCTCGACCGACAACGAAAGGACCCTTCGCGATCTGCAGGAGGCGCTGGGCAGGGACGACGTCTTCAGCGAGCTTCACCAGCATCTGCGTCCTGAAGACCAGTGGGTGCTTCAGGGCCGCGCCGAGATGGCCCTGCGATGCGCCGCGCCGGTGGTCGCTTCCAACCAGGTCCACTACCACGTGCCCGCGCGGCGGATGCTGCACGACGTCCTCGTCGCGATCCGGAACCGCACCACCCTCGACGAGGCAAGGCCCCAGCTCTTCCCCAACGCCGAGCACCACCTGAAAGGCGGCGACCAGCTGCGACCTCTGTTCAAGGGACATGAAGGCGCGCTCGCGACGTCGTGGGAGATCGCCCAGCAATGCGACGTCGACCTGGACTTCCGCAAGGTCAGGTTCCCCGGCTACCCCGTGCCGGAAGGCGAGACCCCGTTTTCCTACCTCTACAAGCTCTGCTTCGAAGGCTTGCGCGATCGCTACCGCCCGATCACCTCAAACGTCACCCGCCGCCTGCAGCACGAGCTCGAGGTCATCGAGAAGACCGGCCTGGCCGAGTTCTTCCTCATCAACTGGGACCTGATGCGGTTCGCCCGCGAACGAGGAGTGCCCGGCCAGGGCCGGGGCTCGGCAGCCGACTCGATCGTCGCCTACGTCCTCGGCATCACTCGCGTCGATCCCATCGAGCACAACCTGCTTTTCGAGCGGTTTCTGCACGAGGAGATGACGAGCACGCCGGACATCGACATCGACTTCTCGACGGCTCATCGCGAGCAGGTCATCCAGTACATCTACGAGAAGTACGGATGGGAGCGGACCGGGATGGTCTGCAACGTCGTCACCTTCCAACCACGCATGGCGATCCGCCAGATCGGCAAGGCGCTCGGATTCTCCAATGAGCTGCTGGACCGGCTGGCCAAGGGAGTCGACCGATGGTTCACCGAGGACGTCGAGGACTCGGTGCAGTGGGCCGTGCCACCACCCGACATGCGCCCGCAGAGCTGGAAGCAGTTCCTCGAGCTGTGTCGCGAGGTCATCGAGTTCCCCCGCCACCTTTCCATCCACAACGGCGGCATGCTCGTCACCGGCGAGCCGCTCGTCGACATCGCGCCGGTCGAGCCCGCAACGATGGAGGGGCGCCGCGTCGTCCAGTTCAACAAGGACGACGTCGAAGACCTCGGCCTCATCAAGATGGACATGCTGGGTCTGCGCACGCTTTCGGTCGTGGCAGAGGCGCTCGACCTGATCAAGGACACGAGCGGCGCGCGACCCGACCTCGACCACCTGCCGCTGAACGACCCGGCCGTGTTCGAGATGTGCAGCGCCGCCGACACGATCGGCGTCTTTCAGATCGAGTCACGGGCGCAGATGCAGACGCTTCCGCGCACCCGGCCGAAAGACTTCAACGACCTCGTGGTCGAGGTCGCGATCATCCGGCCGGGACCCATCCAGGGCAACGCGGTCCATCCCTACATCCGACGCAAGCAGGGTCGCGAGGTCGTCACCTACGCGCATCCGCTGCTCGAGCCGATCCTCAAGGACACGCTGGGCGTGATCCTCTACCAGGAGCAGATCATCGAGATCGCGATGCACGTCGCCGGCATGCCGCCGGCGCGCGCGGACGGTTTTCGTAGGGCGATGACGCGACACCTCAACCGTGTCGAGATGTCATCGCTCGAAGACGAGTTCGTCGACGGATGCCTGGCCAACGGGGTGCCGCGCGAGGTCGCCGACCAGCTCTTCACCGCAGTGCAAGGCTTCGCCGTCTACGGCTTCTGCCGTTCGCACGCCGCCGCGTTCGCGCGGACCTCGTACGAAACCGCGTGGCTGAAGCTCAAACACCCGGTCGAATTCGGCTGTGGGCTGCTCAACAACCAGCCGATGGGCTTCTATCACCCAAGCGTGCTGGTCGAAGACCTGAAGCGCCACGGCCTGAAGGCGCTGCCGGTCGACGTCAACCGCTCCGACGTCCGCTGCCTGCCGGAGGCATTACCCGCGACTGCCGGCACTCGCGTGCTTCAGGAGACTTCGAATGCCGCGACTGCCGGCGCTCGCGTGGAATACGCCATGCGAATCGGCTTCAACTACGTGCGCGATCTGGGCGAGGAAGGACGCAAGGCGATCGTCGAGGAACGAGCGCGCGGCGGCTCGTTCACCTCGTTCGACGATTTCCTCGCGCGCCTGCGCGGCGGACCGATCGGGCCGAAGGCGGTGCGCAACATCGTGATGGTCGGAGGCTTCGATGCGCTCCGTGAGCCGCGTCGCAAGCTGTTGTGGGGCTGGCAGGAGCGGTGGCATGGCAAGGGCCTGCGGCGCGGGATCGACAAGCAGTCGGAGCTGGGTCTCAACGGCACCGCGCCGGAGCTTCCCGCGATCGACGATTTCGACGCCAACCAGCTCGAGTACCGGATCTCCGACCTCTCGACCGGCCACCACCTCATCCATTTCTGCAGGGAAAGGCTGACGGCGAAGGGCGCGCTCGAATCCAACAAGGTCGCAACAGTCCGCAGCGGGCAAAAGATTCGCGTAGCGGGACTCGTCATCACCCGCCAGGCTCCGGCGACGGCAAACAAGATTCGCTTCTTCACTCTCGAGGACGAGTTCGGCCACGTCAACGTGACGATCAAGCCCGATGTCTACGACCGCTACCGCCTCGTCGCGAACCGCCAGCCGATCCTCATCATCGACGGCGTGATGCAGCGACAGGACGGGGTGCATTCAGTCCTCGCGAGCCACATCGAAGCGCTCGACGGTGTGCCGCGCCCAGCGCAGCGCTCGCACGACTACAGGTGAGAACATATCCGCGCAATGGCGATTGAACGCGAAGACCTGCTGAAGCACTACCGCGAGTCGCGCTCGAAGATGCTCGCCGCCCTCGACGGCCTTACCGACGAGCAGATGTCCGAGGCGAGCATCGACGGCTGGGCCGTGAAGGACCACCTCGCGCACCTCGCGCTCTGGGACGACATCCGCGCTGCGGAGGTCGAGCGCATCTCCGCCGGTCACGAGTCGGTGTGGAAGATGACTGAGCACCAGGACGAAGACCACAACGCCGTGGGTTTCGAGCTGCGCAAGTCGATTTCCGCCGGGCAAGCGCGCTGGGAGCTCGAGCACTCGCGGCGCAGGTTGCTCGACGCCATCACGGCGGCGAAGCCCGAGGCTCTCGATCCGGCGCGCTACGGCGCGGCCGGGCTCCGCAGCCAGCACGAGGACCAGCACTCCGGCTGGATCGCCCGCTGGCGGGGCGACAAGGGCTACTGACAGCGGGATTTCCTTACTTTCTGTAGCCGGGAATGGTGCATTTGCGCCATGCTTTTGGGCTACAGCCGCATTCGACGCAGCAACCCCAGAGGAAATTCCCGCAAATATGTCCATCGCCCGAGAAATCGAAGACATCGCCCGCGACCTGATCAAGCATCAGCACGACCATCCCCCGGTACGTGACCTCAACCGCGAGATCGAGCGGCGCCAGACCTTCGCCGATCGCGTGGCGGGCGACTTCGCGAGGCTTGTCGGCAGCTGGGCATTCGTCCTGGCCCAGGTCGGGATCATGGTCGTCTGGGTCGGCCTCAACGCCCTCAACCTGATCCACCCCTGGGACCGCTACCCGTTCCTGTTCCTCAACTTCGTTCTCAGCCTCGAGGCGGCCCTTTGGGTTTCGGTCGTGCTGATGGCCCTGAACCGTCTCGCGGATCGCGACCGGCTGCGCTCTCAACACGACTTCGAGCTGAACGTCAAGTCCGAGGAAGAGCTCAAAGCCCTGATGAATCACCTGATGCACCAGGACGAGATCCTGCTGCAGATCGTCAACCGCCTCGACCGCGGCGACCGCGAGATGAAGCGGCTCGCCCGCCGGCTCGAGCAGGCGATTGAAACGAACGCGACGGCGCAGCGACCCACGGACGCCGAGCGGCCGCCGATCAGCGTCCCGGCGCCCTAACTCCTGACGCGGAAGACCGCGTACTCCCCGTCGTCGTAGACCAGCGTGCCGTTGGCGTCCCAGTACGCGCGGTTTCCGCCGATCGCTATCTCCTGCGGGCCGATCATCACGTAGTCGACGCCGTATTTCTGCGCGAGAGCCAGCGCCGCGGGATCGCCATCGAGGATCCGTTTGTCGTCGTCGCCCTTCTGCACGTAGTCGGCAAGGCCGTAGGTCCACAGCCATCCCGGATACCCGATGAGCTCGCGACGGCCGGCGAGCGTGGGGATCGGGCTGTTGTGATCGTTCGCGACGGCGAACAGCGCGCTCGGGCTGGTGTTGTTGCGCACCCAGCTCGCAACCTTGAGCCCGCCGGCGTCGGTGAACTCGACTCGACTGACGCTGAAATCCGAAGCGCGAGAGAGATCGAGAAACCCCGACAGGCAGAGGAGCGCCATAACGGCTACCGCGGCAAATGCAAAGCCACGCCCGGCGCGCCACGCGGTCGCGACCACCACGCCGACGACGATGCTTCCCAGCAGCGCCCAGAACACGAAGAACTTCGTGTTGTCCCAGTTCCATGGCTGCAGGACGATGACGTTCGGGACGACGAACCATAGCCACATCGGCGCGAACCGTCGTGGAAAGTCGGTCGCAAACCACCTCGGGCGCAGCTGCCCAAGCAGCATCAGCGGCGCGAGCAGCGACGTGTTCCAGATCCAGAACCACGCGAAGTCGAACGGAAACAGCCAGATGGAGTGCTGCCAGTCCGTCGGCGCCAGCCAGCCAGGCTGGATGCAGTAGCCATCGAGCGATGGACCGCCTGCGCAGACGCTCGTGTTCTGCGGCGGCCACATCCAGATCAGCATCGGGACGCCGATGACGAGCGCCGGAGCGAAGTAGGCGATCCACTCGCGCCGCCGGCTCATCGCGGCCCAGAACGCCGCGAGCGCGACTACCGTCCCATACGCGTGCACGTGGTAGATGGGCATGAACCCGGCCACGACACCGCTGAAGAGGAAGGCACGCCAGCCGAGGCGCTCGCGGATCGCGACCGACAGCAAGACAAGGACGATGAGCGCGAGCGTGAATCCGAAAAGCGTCGAACGCTGCGGGACGATGTACGCCAGCACAGGGTTGAGCCACTGGAGGTTGACATCGCGGTTGAGGGTGTATTCGTGCGGCAGGTGCTGCAGCACCGCTAGCCCGCCACTCTGGATGTCGCTGAAGAGGCGAACGAATCCGAGGCCGCCGCTGAGGAGGAAAACGAAGACCGCGACGACCGACGCGCCGCGGCCGGCGGTGAAGCGGAGCGCGGCGAGGTAGATCACGCCCGGCAGCGCGAGGCCGAGCATCGCGCTCGTCGCGGTGAGAGCTTCGGTGAGCGAAAGGCCGAGGGGCACCAGGTCGGCGGCGAAGAAATCGATCATGAACGGATACCCGAGCCGGTGCCCGGGGTCGATTGGATACTCGGGCGGGAAGTTGTGGCCGTACGCGAACGACCCCGTGAAGCTCAGGTGCGCGGCCCAGTCACCCCAGATGTTCACGTAGCCCGCATAGAGGCCGGCAGGCGTGTAGACGTACGCCTGGTGCAGCAAGTGCACGGTCCACGCGCCGCACACGACGAGCACGGCGAGCAAGGGCCACGAGGCCGGCCATCTGCGCAGGGCGTCGCGCCAATCGGTCGGGATCCGCTTGCGCGAGCCGGCGATCCCGATCGCCCCGATGACAAGGGCGATGAAGAGGCCGGCCAGCGACGTCAGCGGCGTGACGTCGCGCACGACGAATGCGGGCACGAAGCTCGCGGCCGCGACCGCCATCGCGCCGAGGACGGCGCCGAATACGACCCTCTCCTCGAGGTTCAGCGGCACGCCCGACAGGTACGAGATTCCGAAACCGGCCGCCGCGCAGGCGGCGAGGTAGAAAAAAGCGATCAGTTCCAACAGAAGACTTGCGCTTGGGACGGCGGCAGGTTGCGGCAGTTCATGAGCCACAGCTTCGGTCCCCACCACGGCGTGCCCGACCCCTCGACGTAGGCCGAATACGAGATCGGCACTCCTGTCCAAACCGGGTAGAAGTAGCCGAAGAACAAGACGGCGACCGCGAGGTGGGCCGCCACGAGGAGTTCTCGACGAGGGCGCGGCAATCCTTCTGCAAGGTTCACGAGCACGAACGCGAGCGCGAGTATCATGAAAATCAGGCCGCCGAACATGTGGTACATGCAAAGCACCCGCGTGATCGGGAACCACGGAAGGTACTGGCTGATGAAGCCAAGCAGGATCACGGCTGCGGCGAAGCTGCGCCGGCGGACGATGAAGTAAGGCAACGAGAGCACGCAGGGCAGGCTCGTCCACCAGATCCACGGATTGCCGAGGTTCGACATTCGCGAGATCAGCCCCTGACCGGTGAACGCGTCGCTGCCGAGACCCGAATACTCGGCGTAGTACAAGACGGGTCGCGAAAGCAACGGCCACGACCACGCCGGCGAACCGTAGGGATGCGTGGCGGTGAGGGTGCGGTGATAGTTCAACGCCTGCAGCTGATACGTCCACATGTCACCGAGGTTGTGGAACTGTCCGCGCGCGAAGAACGGATACCAGGACACGATGTAGACACCGACGGGAATGACGACCAGCGCGATCACCGCAACCGTCAGGTAGGTCGGCCACGGCACGTGCGCGATCGACTGGCCTTCCCCGCGCCGCCAGGAAAGGAACGGCCATCCCGGTGGACCGAACTCGATGTCAAAGCTCCGCAGGACGATCCGGAGCACGAGCCAGAACACGATGCTCAACCACGCCGCGAGCACGATCCACTTCGCTGCGATGCCGATCGCGAGAACGATGCCCAGCGCGAGCAGCGAGATCATCGAGCTGTCGAACGACCTGCTCTGGATGTGCACCAGGAAGAGGAAGTACGCGGCAAGGATGAAGAAGATCGGAAAGATGTCGATCATCCCAATTCGCGACTGGATGAAGAACATCCCGTCGAAGCACACCAGCGTCGCAGCGGCCAGCGCAAACAGTCGGTTCGCCCACAGCCGGCGCGCGAGCAGATACATCATCGGGATGCAGAGGGTTCCGAAAACGCAGGCCGCGATGCGCCATCCAAAAGTGTTGAAGCCGAGGTCGATGTAGTCACCGCTCGCGCCGTGGAAGTGCGCGCGATACCAACCGTATGCCCACATCCCGGCGCCGATGATCTCCTTCGCCAGCGGCGGTTCAGGGTCGAAGTAGCTGAACTCGCAGTGCCCGGGCCCGTAGCCTGTCGGCATCGAGCTGTTGCACTTCTCGATTCCCTTGACGTCGTCGTATGCGTCGACGGGAAAGTAGATCTCGTCGAAGACCTGGCCGTTAGGCGGCGAGAGCGGATTTCCATACCCGCGGTTGAATGGATAGGCGAGGCCGCAGATCGTGCCTTTGTCGCCCTGGGCGTCGATCGGAGTGCTGCCTACGCAGTTCGTGACCACGGGGCCCGTGTTGTCCGGCAAGAAGACGTCGGGCAGGATCGGGCTCCAGAAACGAATCACGAACGCGACGACCGTCAAAGTGAGGATCGCGACGAGGTCCCAGCGGTCGAAGAAGCGCTCCCGGGTCGTCACCTACGGCGTTTGCGCCGCCTGGCTCCCCCCTGGTTCTGACCCAGCCGCTCCGGCAGGTGACCGCTGATCTCCCACACCGCCGCGTCCGCGTCTGGCACGGGTATCGCGATCGTCTCCTCGTCCATCAACCGCCCGCGGAAGATGCCGAGTTTCTTCTTGACGGCGCTGAGCTCGGTCTCGTCGCCGCGCAACCTGATGAACAGCGCGGGCTTGTCGATGTGCTGCTTCATGATCGGCGCGATCATCTTGCTGCGTTTGTCCTGGAAGTGCTGACGCAGCGGCAGCGCCTTGACGGACCGTATGTCGTCGTACGGGATGACCACGCTGGACAGAGCGGTCGAGATCTTCAGGCCGTCTTCTTGCACGCGCACGTGGTTGCGCTGGCGAAACAGGTAGATGCCAAGCCCGAGGGCAAGGCCCGCCGGCACGTAGGCCAGCCACACGAGGTAGCCGGTCGTGAAGAGCTGACCGCGGTAGATGCCGAAGCCGGTGAAACCGAGGCCGATCACGACCAGCATGCCCGCGAAGAAGCGCTGCTGCTGCCACAGGTGGTGGGCGTAGAGGTTCTGGTGCCGGGTCGGCCGGCTGGGGACTTCGCTCACGGGACTAATGATTTTCCCATTGCAGGCTGCGCTCCACCGCACGTCGCCACCGCGATTGCATCGAATCGGCCTGGTCGCGGGACATCGAAGGCTCGAAGTCGCGGTCGAGCTTCCACAGGCCGGCGAGATCGCTTTCCGACCAGATTCCGGCGCCCAGCCCGGCCAGGAAGGCCGCGCCCAGCGCGGTCGTCTCGGTCTGTCGCGGACGGCGCACAGGGATGCCGAGGAGGTCGGCCTGCAGCTGGCAAAGGAGATCCATCACGGCGGCGCCCCCGTCGACCCGCAGCTCGGTGAGCTTACTGCCGGTGTCCTTCTCCATCGCCTCGACGACGTCTCGCGTCTGGTAGGCCATGGCCTCGACGGCGGCGCGCACGAGGTGGGCGCGCGTCGTACCCCGCGTCAGGCCGACGATCGTGCCGCGCGCGTAAGGATCCCAGTGGGGCGCCCCAAGGCCGACGAATGCGGGCACAAGGTAGACGCCGCCGGTGTCGGCGACGGTCGCGGCCAGCGGGCCGGCCTCCGCCGCGGTCGCGATGATGCCCAGGCCGTCGCGTAGCCACTGCAGCGCCGCGCCGGTCACGAAGATCGAGCCTTCCAGTGCGTAGCTGAGCTTGCCTTTCCGCCGCCAGGCGACTGTCGTGAGCATCCCCGAACGCGAGGCCACTCTGTCGGCGCCCGTCTGCACCAGCACGAAGGAGCCGGTGCCGTAGGTGTTCTTCGCCATCCCGACCTCGGTGCAGGCCTGGCCGAACAACGCCGCTTGCTGGTCGCCGGCGATCCCGCTGACGTTCGCGGCGACCGGCCCGCTGGAGTCGACAACTTCGGGCAGGTTCTTCAGCGCAACGCCGAAGAGCGCGGCCATCTCCTCGCTCCACTCGCCGCGGCCGATGTCGAAGAGAAGTGTGCGCGAGGCATTGGAGGCGTCGGTCACGTGAGCGCGACCGCCGGAGAGCTTCGCGACCAGCCACGAGTCCACGGTGCCGGCGGCCGCCTCTTTCGCGCCGTCCACGTGCTCGAGGGCCCACGCCAGCTTGGTGGCCGTGAAGTACGGATCGAGGACGAGGCCGGTGATCTCCCGCACGCGCTCCTCGTGTCCTTCAGCGCGAAGGCGCGCGCAGACGTCCGCGGTGCGGCGGTCCTGCCACACGATCGCCGGGGCGATCGGTTCGTTGGTCTTGGCGTCCCACAGGACGAGCGTCTCGCGTTGGTTGGTGATGCCGATGGCAAGCACATCCGCTTCAGTCGCGCCGGCGGCTTGCAGCGCCTGCTTTGAGCTCGCCTGGACCGCGGTCCAGATCTCGTTCGCGTCGTGCTCCACCCAGCCGGGGCGCGGGTAATGCTGCGTGATCTCCTGGTAGCCCTTGCCGAGCACATCGCCCGCCATTCCATCGGTGCCCACCGCGACCGCGGTCGCACCGGTGGTCCCCTCATCGAGCGCTAAGACGACCGGCGTTGCCAGGTTCGGTTGAGGTGGCCGGTCGAATAACCCTCGAGGTCGACGGAGACGAACCGATAGCCCGCCTCCTGTACGGCGGCCGCGACTCGCTCGCGCTCCGCGATCAGCCGCGCGATGTCGCGGGACTCGACCTCGATGCGCGCGACGTCGTCGTGGTGGCGTACCCGCACTTGCGCGAATCCCATCGCCTTCAACGCATCTTCCGCGGCTTCGATTTGCTTCAAGGCCGCAACCGTGACCCGGGTGCCGTGAGGGATGCGCGATGACAGACACGCGAACGATGGCTTGTTCCAGTTGGGAAGGCCGAGCGACCTCGCGGCCGCACGGATCTCCGACTTCGCCATACCAGCCTCGAGCAGAGGAAACCGAACCCCGCGCCGCACCGCGGACCCGTGGCCCGGGCGGTGGTCGCCCGCATCGTCGGCCGTAGCGCCGTAGGCGATGGTTGCGAGGCCGAGGTCACGCTGCACCGGCTCGAGCGTGTCGAACAGCTCTTCCTTGCAGTGGAAGCAGCGATCGGGGTTGTTGCGTGCGTAGTCCTCGAGCTCGACCTCGCTGGTCGTGACCTCGATCAGCCGCGCACCCATCGCGCGCGCCAGCGCTCGGGCTGCCGCCTGTTCCGACTCGGGATACGCCGGCGAGCTGGCGAGGACGGCGACCGAGCCGTCGCCAAGCTCCTCCATCGCGAGCCGCAGAAGCAGGGTCGAGTCCACGCCGCCCGAGTAAGCGACCAGCACCGAACCGAGCCCGCGTACGATGTCACGCGCGCTCTGAAGCCGCCGCGGTTCGAACGAATCGAGCTGGATCAATGGTCCAGCCCGAAGGTTAGCTGGCCTTCGCCTCGCTCGGCTCCATCGCCGGGACGCCGCACCAAGCCTCGTAGTCGATGAGCGAGGTGACGGTCGGGTTCTCGCCGCACAACGGGCAAGCCTTGTTCTGCTTGAGCTTCAGCTCGCGGAAGGTCATGTCCTCTCCCTCGAAGAGCAGGTAGCGGCCGATCATCGGCCGGCCGATGTCGAGCAGGTACTTGATCGTTTCGAAGGCCATCATGCTGCCGATGATTCCGGGCAGAACGCCGAACACGCCGGCCTCCGCGCAGCTCTGCACGCTGCCCGGGGGCGGCGGCTCCGGGAAGAGGCACCGGTAGCACCCGGTCCCGCGCGCCGAGTCGAACAGCGCGAGGCGCCCCTCGAACCGAAAGATGCTGCCGTGCACCAGCGGCTTGGCGAGAAAGTGCGCGGCATCGTTGGCGAGGTATCGGGTCGGGAAGTTGTCCGTGCCGTCGACGATCACGTCGTACGGCTTGAAGATCTGCAGCGCGTTCTCGGAGCTCACGTGCTCCTTGATGGCGTCGACCTGGACGTCGGGGTTGAGGCTGTGCAGCATGTCAGCGGCTGAATCGGCCTTGGAGCGGCCGATGTCGTCGACACCATGGAGCAGCTGGCGCTGAAGGTTGGAGGCATCGACCACGTCGAAGTCGACCATCCCGATCCTGCCCACGCCGGCCGCTGCGAGGTACATGGCTGCGGGCGAGCCAAGGCCGCCGGCTCCGAGGAGCAGGACGCTCGAGTTCAGCAGCTTGCGCTGACCCGCGCCGCCGACTTCGGGAAGGATGAGGTGGCGGGCGTAGCGGGCGACCTGGTCGGGGGTGAATGGCCGGTTTCCGTTCTGGGACATCTCTTCTGCTAGGACTATACCCAGGGCCCCTTCGGGCTTATTCCTATATTGGGAGCACCCATGGAAACCGAATACCTGGACGAAGAGCAGGTCATCTCGCTCTACAACAAGGTCCGGACGGGCAAGAAGACGTGGCCTACCGGCATCTGGACCTCCCCCGCTGCGCTTCAGTACGCGGTCACCGTCTTCGACTACTGGATCCACAACGTGATGGGCTGGAAGGGCTGGCCCGACGCGCGGGGCAAGGTCACCCCGGCGCTGCTCGAGGAGCACCGCCTCGCCGACCTGGTCGAGTCCGTCTTCGTCCCCGAGTTCGGCGACGACTGGCTCGACTTCGAGGTCGTGCTCAACGAGAGCATGCGGCTGTCCGAAGACGAGGCGTGGGCGCCGGAGCTCACGGACCGCCAGGAACGCGTCGAGGCGGCGTTCGAGCACGCCTTCGAGAAGCTGATCGGATCGTCCAAGCAGCAGCCCAAGCTCCTGCCGACGTACCACCGGTTCCGCAACCACCTCCTGCGCATGTGGAGCGCGTTCCAGGAGGCGCAGGCCGAGCACGACAAGGCCGAGCGTGAGCAAGCCGAAAAGTTCTGGGCGCAGCTCCGGATGGTCCGAAGCACGCGGGCGCAGGGCGCCGAGGCGTGGTCGATCGTCAACACCGACGACGAGCGTCGGGGCGAGGTCGTGATGACGTGGGGCGAACCGCATCCCTACTGCGTAGTCGTCCTCGACGACGACGTCGAGGCCGGGGGCTGGGAGCAGGTGATCTACCGGCTCGAGCAGGAGATCCTGGTCGAGGAGCCGGGCGTCGTCAGCTACGCGGTGTGGCACAAAGGATTTGTAGGCGAGTACTACCGCTGCGCCGACTGCGGCGAGCTGCACAGCCAGTTCGATGAGGACACCGGCAATGGCCTGCGGCTGGATGACCTGGAGCCGCCCGAAGAGCGCTAGTCGATCGTCAGGTCGAAGTTCCGGCCTTCCCAGCCGGTCATGTAGTGCGCGGTCCAGGAAAACTCCGCCCCCCGCGGCAGGTTCTGGCACGGAACCTCCGCCACCCACACACCGAGCGTCGTGTCCACCGCGTCGACCTCCGTGTGGGTCTTCCACTCGTCGAACGTGTAGTGAACTGAGGCCGGCCGCGGCAGCTGCACGCGCAGCCCTCTCCCCACCGCGATTCGCTTGATCTGATGCTTGTGCGTCCAGATGAAGTCCGGCTGCGGCGCCTTCCCTTCGGTGTAGCGGCGCCGGGCGGGCATGACGATGTCGGGGAAGCCGGCCAGCGCGATCGTCACCAGCAGCTCGAGGTATTCGGCATGCGCCCACCCGAGCGGACACGCCGAGCCGTTGGGCTTGCCGAACTGGAGGCCGCGGCTCGCGATGTCGGGTCCATCCCAGAGCTGCTCCGGCAAGGCCATCCCCGACCCGGCGAAGGCTTCGAGCGTACGGACCATCTCCGCGGCGGGAAGGCCCATCGAGAAGAAATGTCTTGCCCGCTCACCTGTGAGCACGGGCCACGCCCGTCCGCGACCCGTCCCGTCCCACGGCGCCCCGTCCTCGTGCTCGCCGTATTTGTCCCCGACGTAGCGCCTCCAGCTCGGGCCGGCCGGGAGGCTGACCTTGAGTGAGGTGTCCACGCCCTGGAGGCTGCGCAGAACGAACTCGTCCTTCGGCCGGCGCAGCCCGTAACGGACCAGCTCGAGAAACTCGGGCGCGATCGCACCGTCGACCGGTCGTCGATCCGGGTCGGTGCCCAGCCGAATGTACTGGCCGTTGGGCAGCGAGCACCAGAAATCGATGCGGTCGTTCCAGTAATCCGCGACCGCGCGGAAGTGGCTCGCGGCGACGTGCTCTCCAGCGTCGCCCGCGAACTCTGAAGCGACTATCAGCGCGGCGATGCACGCCGCGAGCGTGGATGGCGAAAGCCCGCCCGCATCCTCCCAGCGATCCAGCTGCGTGAGCGGGCCTTCTCGCAGCAGGAATTGCGCGGCCGGCCTGACCATCGTCGGATACGGGTCGTGATCGAGGCAGCCCGCGACGCCCAGGCGCCACGCGAGCAGGATGGGCAGCGCGACCTCGTCGAGCTCAGTCGACTGCCAGTGCGGCGTGCCGTCGAGAAACCAGTTCTGAAACCAGCCGCCGTCGGGGCGTTGATGTCGCTGGAGATGACGAAACGCGCGCAGCGCGGCGGCGACGTCGCCCGCGTCCAGCAGCGCGGTCGCGATCCGGCACAGGTCTCGCGGCCAGACGAGGTGGTAGACCTGGTCTCCGTCGTGGACGTTCTCGCCCCATGGCGCGCACGGCGCGGCGATGAACGCGCCGGCGTACGACTTGTCCTCGAGGCAGTGGAGGTAGGTGAAGGACGCCCGCGCCAGCTGGCCGTCGTCGCCGCTGACCTTTGCAAGGGAGCGGGCCATCTCGGGTTGCGCGCGCCACGCCTGCTCGAAGGCCTGGCGGACGGTCCCCGCGCCTTTCTGCAACGAGTTGCGTGCGACCTCCTCCGCATCGGCTCTTGAGTGCGCGAAACCGATCGCCAGCTGGAACGCGCCCGCGCGGACGCCGAGCTCGCCGCCGACGGAGACGTTGCCCGGACCCGCGCGCTCGTACATGTACGTGAGCCGGCCGTCGGCGTCACTGAGATCGATGAGGATGTCCGAGCTGCGGTAGTAGCCCGCGGTGGCGCGCGCGAAGGGGCCCACGATGCAGATCCACACGTCCTGCTGCTGGATGAGCAGGGCGGGCGGATGCGTGTCGATGATCGTGCCGAAATTGCCCTCGGTGCCGGGCTGCCAGTGACCAACGGCTTGCAGGTAGAGGCGGAGGTCGGGAAGCTCGGGGGTGAACGTGCCGGCGATGAGCATCGAGTTCTCTTCCGGGTCGCCGAAGAAGTCCTTGGTCAGCCGGTACTCGTGATGGGTGGTCTCTACGCGGAAGGCGGGGATCCCCGCGCCAAGCCAGCTGATGGTGTGGGAGCCGTCGGCTGAGTCGTCGACCGGCGGCGCTCCCCCTGCCGAGACGAAAAAACGGAGCTCGTGGAGCGCGACACGGTCCAGCTGGGGGAAGAAGACCTCGCTCAGCGCGCCTTCGGCGATCGAGTACCAGACCTTGCTCCTGGGGGTCGGCGCGGTCCCGAAGGCCATCTTGCGACCAGGGCCCCACATCGGGGGCGCGCCTGGTCCTCCGGGTGCTTCCATCGGGTGCTAAGTATGGAGAGAGCCTTGTCCACTCTGGGTCGATAGAATCGAGCGGCGACCCCGCTTCTCGGGGAGGTGGCTGAGTGGTCGAAAGCACCCGCCTGCTAAGCGGGTAGGGGGTGTGAAACTCCCTCGAGGGTTCGAATCCCTCCCTTCCCGCCATCCGGCACCGAACCCGCGAGTGCCGGCGCTCGCGGCTATCGCGCCGCCGAATTCCACGCGACTGCCGGCGCTCGCGGGCCATGCTCGGCACGGAATTGAGAGGGGCGGCGCGCCGTTCTTCATCACGTGATTTACGACCTCGAGCTGCCACGTTTGAACGGCAAGCCGGAAAGCTTGTCCGCCTACAAAGGCAAGGTCGTGCTGGCGGTGAACGTGGCCTCGAAGTGCGGTTTCACGCCGCAGTACGCGGGCCTGGAGGCGATCTACGAGCGGTATTCCGATCGTGGCTTTACCGTCCTTGGCTTTCCTTGCAACCAGTTCGGCCGCCAGGAGCCGGGCTCAGCCGAGCAGATCCAGCAGTTCTGCCAGGTCAACTACGGCGTCACCTTCCCGCTCTTCGCAAAGCTCGATGTCAAAGGGCCGGACCAGAGTCCGCTCTTCGCGCGGCTAACCGAGTCGCCCGACGACGCGGGCAAGGCAGGTAACGTCGGCTGGAATTTCGAGAAGTTTCTTATCGACCGAGATGGAAAGGTCGTGCGGCGTTTCCGCTCGCGCGTGAAGCCCGAAGATGCGCGCGTGACTGAGGCGATCGAAGCGCTGCTCTGACTCACCTCCTGGCCGGCTAGCTGACCCGTACCGTGGTGATCCACCTGAGACTGTCAACGCAGCTGTGGCCGTTGCAATATCGGAACAGCGCGCTGATGGTGGCGCGGCCGCTCCGACTCGCGCGATAGACCGCGACGTAATCGCCGGTTGTCGTCGGGAAGGTCCTCGGGGCTTCGACGGTTTGGAGAATCGACCAATCCGAGACGACGAGATCGTGTATCTCGAACCCGTCGAATCCGCTGTTCGTGAGGTCGACGCCGATCGTCGTGCCACGCGAGACGGTGAATGTCTTCCCGGCGGCGCAGTCCTGCAGTACCAGCCCCGCTCCGCTGAGGTCGGTCACGGGGTTCGGATCGCGCGCAAAACAAAAGAGCTGGGGGTTGTCGGCGGGTTTGTCATAGAAGTCAACAAACGGTTCGAGGGGCCCATCCTCCGCGACTCGATCGTCCAGCGCCGTCCCGACCGCCCCCGATCCCACCGCGATGAGCACCAGCGCGGGAACAAGCAGGATGCCGGCAAGCGCCAGTTTGTTCACGCCAACGGGTTAAACGGCGATTTCCAGCGCGCGGTTATCAGGAGTGTGCGAAAAGCGGACAAGAACGCCGCCTGACAGCCCCGAAATTGCACACTCCCGGTGACATACGCTGGTATTGATGCGCACTCCAACTGATCCGCGCCGGCCGGCGCCCGATTTCGGGCGTGTCGCGCCCGAGCACGCGCAGATCTTCATCGCTGTAGCGAACATCCTCCACAGCGAGCCGACCGGCCCCGCGTTTGCGCGGCTGCTGAAGAAGCGGCTCGAAGCCGACGACTATGTCCTCCTCGCCCACCTCTTCGAGGAGATCAGCGTGCTCGTCCTGCACCACTTGATCCCCGAGGCCCTTCTCTTCGACGCGTTCGCCTTCGACCTCTACTGGGATGAGCTGCGCGAGGACGTGATGAAGCTCCGATCCCAGACGGGCAACGACAAGTTCTGCGAGAACTTCGAGCTGGCCGCGGAGCGGGCGCGCGAGTATCGCGCCGACCGGCCGCCGAAGAAGCGCTGGATGCATCGGGGCGAGGGCGACGAGCCTTCGGACCCGGATGACGGCGGCCTCAGTGCAAGCATCCTCGATCCATCACCGAAGGGAGCGCCTTCGAGCCCTATCCCCAGCCGAACCTGAGGGCCCAAGCGGCGCCCTCTAGACTCGATCCAGTGACGGGTCACATCGCAAAGGTGCTGGTGCTCGTCACCGTTCTTGTTGTCGGCTGCACACGCAACGCTCCCAGCGCGAGCTCGACCCCGACACCAACTCTGACCGCTGGAACCATCGCGTGGACCAGCTGTGGCGCCGGCTTCCAATGCGGAAACCTGATGGTCCCTCTCGATTACTCCAATCCCGGCGGGCGAAAAGTCAGCCTCGCGCTGATCAGGAAGCCAAAGCAAGGCGACCAGCCGCGGATCGGGTCACTGCTCTACAACCCGGGCGGCCCGGGCGAATCGGGTGTCGACTACTTGCGCAGCGACACGTCGATCAAGGAGCTGAACCAGCGCTTCGACCTCGTCGCGTGGGATCCGCGCGGTATCGGCGGCAGCACACGAATCTCGTGCGTCGACAATGCCACGCTCGACAGCGACCTCGCGCTGGATGGCGTCCTCGACGACACCCAGGAGAAGGACGCCGCCATCCAGGCCGACAAGGCATTCGTCGACGGATGCCAGCGGCACAGCGGATTCCTGCTGCAGTTCATGGACAGCGCGACCACCGCGAGGGACATGGATCAGATCCGCGCCGCGTTGGGCGACGAGAAGCTCACCTACATCGGCTTTTCGTACGGCACGCTGCTCGGACAGTGGTACGCGCACCTGTTCCCGACGCGCGTGCGGGCGCTGTCCCTGGACGGCGTCGTCGACCCCGGCGTCTCCGCCAACGAATCTCAGCTGCGACAGGTCGTCGGGTTTCAGCAGAACCTGGACGCTTTCCTGGCCGACTGCCGCAGCCGCACGAGCTGCGCGTTCGGACGGGCGGGCGATCCGGGGACGAGGCTCGAGGCCCTGATGGCCCGCCTCGACGCGTCGCCGATCAACGTCGGCTCGCGCCAGCTCACACGCAACCTAGCCATGACCGGTCTGCTCCAGACCCTCTACGACCAGAGCCTCTGGACCTACCTCGACCAGGGATTGACCGCGGCTGAGCGCGGCGACGGCCGGCTGCTCCTGTTCCTGGCCGACTTCTACAACAAGCGCAACGCCGACGGTACCTACGACGCGATCTCCAACGGCGGGTTCGCCGGAGCATTCTGCCTGGACTTCCCCTCGCCGTCGGACGTCGCTTACTACGACGGGCTCGGTCCTTCGTACGAGAAGGCCTCGCCGTTTTTCGGCAAGTGGATGCAGTACGGCAACCTGCAGTGCGGCATGTGGCCGGCGAAATTGAAGGGATCGCACACGCCGCTTCCCATCCAGGGCGCGCCGCCGATCCTGCTGGTCGGCGGAACCAATGACCCGGCCACGCCGTACGTAGACGCACAATCCGTGAACCGTCAGGTCAGCGGTTCGATCCTGCTGACCCGCCAGGGCAACGGCCACACGTCATTCGGCTCGAGCGACTGCTCGCACACGGCCGAGGACGCATATCTCATCGACCTGACGCTTCCCGCCGCCGGGGCGGTCTGTAACTCTTAGGCGGCCGACGCGGGCGCGCGCGACTTCGCCTTCTTGAAGACGAGCTGTCGATCGTCGGCGTCGACTTCGATCGCGTCGCCATCGCCGAACTTTCCCTCGAGGATGGCCATCGCCAGCGGGTCCTGAACCATTCGCTGGATCGCGCGCTTGAGCGGTCGCGCGCCGTAGACCGGATCCCATCCGTGCTCGATCAGAGCCTTCTTCGCGGCGTCCGTTACGACGAGCGCGATCTTGCGCTCGTCCAGCCTCTTGCGCAGCCGCGCGAGCTGGATGTCGACGATCGCGCCGAGCTGCTCCTGGGTGAGCGCCTTGAACACGATGATGTCGTCGACGCGGTTGAGGAACTCTGGCCGGAAGTGATCCCGGAGCACGCCGAGCACCGCCTCCCGCACCTTGTCAAACGGCCGGTCCGCCAACTCCTGGATGAGCTGGCCTCCGAGGTTGGAGGTCATTATCAGAACCGTGTTGCGGAAGTCGACCGTGCGGCCCTGGCCGTCGGTCAGCCTTCCGTCGTCGAGGATCTGCAGCAGCACATTGAACACGTCGGGATGCGCTTTCTCGATCTCATCAAAGAGCACGACTGAGTAAGGCCTGCGTCGAACGGCCTCGGTGAGCTGTCCACCCTCGTCGTATCCGACGTAGCCGGGCGGCGCGCCCAACATGCGGGCGACGGTGTGCTTCTCCTGGTACTCGGACATGTCGAGGCGAATAAGCGCCGACTCGTCGTCGAACAGGAACTCCGCAAGCGCGCGGGCGAGCTCGGTCTTGCCGACGCCGGTCGGGCCGAGGAAGATGAACGAACCGACTGGCCGGTTCGGATCGGCAAGCCCGGAGCGGGAGCGGCGCACGGCGTTGGCGACGGCGCTGACCGCCTCGTCCTGACCGATCACGCGGGCGTGCAGGTTCTCTTCCATCTTGATGAGCTTGGCGACCTCGCCTTCCATCAACTTCGAAACCGGAATGCCCGTCCACTTCGCGACGATCTCGGCGATGTCCTCCTCGCTCACCTCTTCCTTGAGGAGCGGGTGGTCGCCCTGCAGCCGCGCAAGCTTTGCGTTGGCGTCGTTGAGCTGCTTCTCGATCTCCACAGCCTTGCCGTAGCGCAGCTCGGCGGCCTTGGCGAAATCGGCCGCGCGCTCCGCGCGATCGGCGTCGGCGCGCACCTCTTCGAGCTTGGCCTTGAGGGCGCGGATCTTGGTGATGATCTCCTTCTCCTGGCTCCAGCGAGACCGGAGGCCCGTGCGCCTCTCGGTCAGCCCCGCGAGCTGCTTCTCGATCGCCGCCAGGCGATCCTTGGAGGCGCGGTCGGTTTCCTTCTTCAGCGCCTGCCGCTCGATCTCGAGCTGCCGGATCTGGCGCTCGAGCTCGTCGAGCTCGGCCGGCATCGAGTCGATCTCGGTGCGGAGACGGGCCGCCGCCTCGTCGATGAGGTCGATTGCCTTGTCGGGAAGAAAGCGGTCGGTGATGTAGCGATTGGAGAGCACGGCGGCCGCCACGATGGCCGAATCCTTGATCCGGACACCGTGGTGAACCTCGTATCTCTCCCGCAGGCCGCGCAGGATGCTGATCGTGTCTTCGACGGTCGGCTGATCGACGAAGACCGGCTGGAAGCGACGCTCGAGCGCCGCGTCCTTTTCGATGTGCTTGCGGTACTCGTCGAGCGTGGTCGCGCCGATCGCTCGTAGCTCGCCACGCGCGAGAGCGGGCTTCAGCAGGTTGGCCGCGTCGATCGCGCCTTCGGCTGCGCCGGCGCCCACGAGCGTGTGGAGCTCGTCGATGAAAAGGATCACCTGGCCGTTCGACCCTTCGATCTCGTTGAGCACGGCCTTCAGGCGGTCCTCGAACTCGCCGCGGAACTTCGTGCCGGCGACGAGCGCCCCGAGGTCGAGTGCGACCACGCGCTTGCCCTTGAGCCCCTCCGGCACGTCGCCCTGCGCGACGCGCTGGGCGAGGCCCTCGGCGATCGCGGTCTTGCCCACGCCGGGCTCGCCGATGAGGACGGGGTTGTTCTTGGTCCGGCGCGATAGGACCTGGATCACGCGGCGGATCTCCTCGTCGCGGCCGATGACCGGGTCGAGCTTGCCTTCCCGCGCCAGCTTGGTCAGGTCGCGGCCGTACTTCTCGAGCGCCTCGTACTTCGACTCGGGATTCTGGTCGGTGACGCGCTGGTTGCCGCGCACGTCGCGCAGCGCCCGGAGAAGGGCATCGTGGGTGACACCTGCGTCCCTGAGCAGCTTGTTGCCGGTCAGCGCCAGGACGAGGTGCTCGGTCGAGATGTACTCATCCTTGAGACGCTCCGCTTCCTTCTCCGCCTCATCCAGGCTCTTGCTCAACGGGTCGCTCAGGTACGGCTGAGCGCCGCCGCTCACCTTGGGAAGGCGCTCGACCGCGGACACAAGGGCCGGCCGGAGCGCCTGGACCGACGCGCCGGCGCGCTCCAGAAGCGTGCGGGCAAGTCCTTCCTTCTGGTCGATCAGCGCGAGGAGGAGATGCTCGGGCTCGACGGCCTGGTTGCCGTAAGAGCGCGCCTGCTCTGCAGCCTCCTGCAGAGCCTCCTGGGCCTTCTCCGTGAACCTGTCCAAACGCATAGGTTGGTTATCCCAAGCCTCAGAGGTCCTCAAACGGATAATCCGTATCTTTTCGGCGTGCCTGAATTGCCGGAGCTCGAGGCGTTGCGCATCCGAATCGCTCCGCGCGTCGAAGGCAAGTTGATCACCGCCGCCTCCGTGAACCCAAAGAAAGGACACCTGCTGCGGTACCCGGTCGACAACTTCGCGCTCGAGCTGCCTGCTCGACGAATCGTGTCCATGACCCGGCGCGGAAAGCACCTGGTCTTCGCGACGGAGCTCGGCGGCGGCGGCTCGCCGCGCTGGCTGGTCGTGAATCCGATGCTGGGCGGCCGATTTCAGGTCGGCTCGGCGGATGAACCGGTCCCCGCGACGGAGGTCTTCACGCTGCGAGTCGAAGGCAAGGTGGAGCTGCGCTACCTGGACTTTCGCGACATGGGCCGCATCTACTGGGTTGAGGACCTCTCCCGAGAGGTGCCCGCGTGGGATGGGCAAGGGCCGGAGGCCGACTCGGTCGGTTCTATGGGCATCGACGTGTTTCGCAAGCGGCTGCGACGCTTCCGAGACGAGCTCAAGGATCTGTTGCGCAACCAGGAGTTTCTCGCGGGAATCGGGAACGCGTACTCCGACGAGATCCTGTGGGAGGCACAGCTCTTGCCGCTGCGGCGGCGGGCGTCGCTCAAGCCCGAAGACGAGGAAGCCCTCTACCGCGCGATTCCGCTCGTCCTGTCACGCGCCATCGAGGCGATCCTGGCCAATCCCAACTACGAGGAGTCGAAGCAGGACCGGTCGTTCATGGCTGTGCACATGAAGGGCGGAAAGACGTGCCCGAGGTGCGGGCACCGGATCAGCCAGCTCGGGTCGAACCGCGAGCCACTGAACTTCTGCCGGGGCTGCCAGTTCTAGACAGCGGCCTGGAGCTTCCTCGGGAGGTTTTCCGCGATGCTCGCCAGCAGGTGCTGGGAAGCATGCGTGATCTCGTCAATGGCCTCTTCGAAAGCCGCCTCGTGGCGCGGCGACGGCTTCTGGAAGCCGCTCACCTTTTTCACGAACTGGCGGGCCGCGGCCCGGATCTCGTCATCGGTCGCGATGACGTCGGCATGACGCAACGTCTTGATGCTTCGGCACATGGCCACCAAAGATACGCAGAGATTCACTCCGCGCGACGGCGGCGCGGAGGAGGCAGCTCGGGCAGGTCAGGAGGCGCGAGTCGCGTGGGGTCGATCCCCGCCCGCAGCAGCATCGCGCTGGCGAGCCGCTCGTACCTGTGCTCGGCTAGATCCCCGACCGGGTCAGGCGACGCCTTCATCAGCTGACGGAACGGAAGGGTCGAAACGGCGCGGTATGCGAGCACTGCGCGCGCCTGGTCCGCTCGCCCGGTCATCGAGGCGATGCGTACGAAGGCCAGGGCGGCGCCCGTGTCGCGCATATCGCGCCACCGCCACCCCGAATACGGAAGCAGCACAAGCAGGATCGGAGGCAGCGCGACCAGCAGCGCCAGCACGATCGCGACATGAAAGATCGCGTCGTGGACGTTGTTGCCGGCAGAAACCAGCGGATCACCCGAGTAGTGGCGCAGCGTGTCCGCCGTGTCCTGCAGGAACTTGGTGAGGATCGGAATGCCGCCCGGCACCGCTTTGCGAAATGCGCCGATCCACTGGTTGAAGGTCAAGCCGGTGTTCTTGATGCCGTCGGCGATGACCTCGAGTCCCATAACCGTCGAGTACAGGAGAAAGCCGAGGTACGCCCACACGACCGACCAGAAGAAGACGATCGTGTCCGCGAGAACGCGGAGGAATGCGGGCAGCCGCCGGTCGGGGTAGATCTTGAGCATCATCTCGCTCTAAACTTTCGCGCAAAGTGATGGCCGCCGACATCTGCTTCCCCGCGCACCGGCTAATCGAGGCGCCGCACTGCTTCTGTATCTGCTAGGTCGCTAGCCACCGGGCAACGCCCGGCCGAGAGGCGACCTCCTTTTTCCTGATCCGCCTCGGATTCGCATTTGCAAAAGGAGCAGCAGATTGGCAACCCTTCTTCGACCCGATCAAACCTTCTATCCATCGCCGCGCCTGGCGGCGGAGGCGCCAGTCGAGACCATCGCCTACATGGTCACCTTTGATCCGGAGCGGAAGCAGGCCGACGGGCTGGTCACCCTCGACGTCGACCGAAAGTCCAAGACGTTTGGCCAGCAGATCGGTCGCGTCGACGCGCCGAACGTCGGCGACGAGTTCCACCACTTCGGCTGGAACGTCTGCAGCTCGTCGCTCTGCCCCTACGCGGCGCACCCCCACCTCGAGCGGCGCTACCTGCTGGTCCCCGGCCTGCGGTCGTCGCGCATCTACGTCTTCGACGTCAAGCCCGACCCGAAGCATCCGAAGCTCGTGCACACGATCGAAGCGGAGGAGATCGCGGAGCGCGCGGGATACAGCCGTCCGCACACCATCCACTGCGGTCCCGATGGGATCTACGTCAGCGCGCTTGGCAACCCAGACGGCGATGCGCCAGGTGGCGTATTCGTCATCGACCACGACACCTTTGCCGTGAAGGGGCGGTGGGAGATCGACCGCGGACCGCAGCGCCTCGCCTACGACTTCTGGTGGCACCTCGGCTACGACACCGCGGTGACGAGCGAGTGGGGCACTCCGAAGATGGTCGAAAACGGCGTTGTTCCCGAGCTTCTGCTGGGCGGTGAGTACGGACACAAGATCCACATCTGGGATCTGCCGAAGCGGCGACACATTCAGGAGCTGGACCTGGGCAAGGAGTACCAGATGGTTCTCGAGCTGCGGCCGGCGCACGACCCGAGCAAGCCCTACGGCTTCGTCGGAGTGGTCACGAGCCTGAAGGACCTCAGCTCGTCGATCTGGACCTGGTACCTCGACGGCTCGACCTACAAGATCGAGAAGGTCATCGACATACCGGCCGAACCGGCCGACCCAGACGTCTTGCCGCCGCTGCTCAAGGGTTTCAAGGCCGTGCCGCCGCTGGTCTCCGACATCAACCTCTCGCTCGACGACCGCTGGCTGTACGTCTCGGCGTGGGGCACCGGCGAATTTCTGCAGTACGACGTGAGCGATCCGTTCAAGCCGAAGAAGACCGGCAGCGTGCACCTCGGTGGCATCGTGCGCAAGGCTGCACACCCGAAGAGCGGTCCGCTCAACGGCGGCCCGCAGATGGTCGAGCTCAGCCGCGACGGCAAGCGCGCCTACCTCACCAACTCGCTGTACGCGAGCTGGGACGAGCAGTTCTACCCGGACGGCATCAAGAGCTGGGCGGTGCTGATCAATGCGAAGCCCGACGGCGGCCTGGAGCTCGACGAAGGTTTCTTCACGACCTTCGAGCAGCGCACACACCAGGTCCACCTGCAGGGCGGCGACGCCTCGTCCGACTCCTACTGCTACTCGTGAGCCAGGCGTTGTGGCCCTGGGCAGCGCTCGTGCTGCTCGGGGCCTACCACGGCGTGAATCCGGGGATGGGCTGGCTCTTCGCGGTCGCGCGCGGTCTGCAGGAGAAGAACCGGCGTGCGGTGCTGGCGTCGCTTGTGCCGATAGCCGTAGGCCACGAAGCCTCGATCGTGATCGTGGTCATCGCCGTGTCGTTGACCGGACATTTCGTCCCGCCGTTCTTCATCCGGCTGCTGGCCGCCCTGGTGCTCGTGAGCTTTGGGGTCTACAAGCTGGCGCGGCCTCGCTCCCATCCGGGCGGGTTTGGTATGCGCATCGGAGCCGCCGGGCTCGTGATGTGGTCGTTTCTGATGTCGTCCGCCCACGGCGCGGGGTTGATGCTGGCGCCGGTGCTGCTTGGACTCCCGGTCTATTCCGCCTACCACAGCCTCAGCGAGCTTTCGCTTCAGGCCGTCGCGGCGGCATCTCTGCACGTCGCGGCGATGCTGCTGGTGATGGGAATCGTGTCGGTGGCCGTCTACGAGAAAGTCGGTGTCGGGATCCTGCGGCGTGGCTGGTTCAACCTCGACCTGGGATGGAGCTTCGTGTTGATCGCGAGCGGGGCTGTGACTCTTTTCACCGCTATCTAATTGAATGTGCGGCCTGCAAGCGGGCCGCTAAGCGATGGCGAAGTCGACCTCGACGCTGACCTGGACGTCGATCTGACCGACCGGCACCTGCGTCGGCGCCGCGGCCGCGCCTGACGCCACGTACGGATACGGGACTCGCGAGGTAGAAGAGAGGTCGCTGACCTGCAGGACCTGGCCGACCTTGACGCCGGCGGCGGAGGCCATCGCGCTGGCCTTGGCCTTCGCGTCCGCGATCGCCAGCGCGCGGGCTTCGGCTTGCGCCGGCTTGGTGTCGTTGAGGGTGAAGCTGACGTAGATGTTGGTCGCGCCGCCTTCTTGCACGATCGCGTCGAGGGCGCGGCCCACGGAATCGACGTTGTGCCACTTGAGCTGTAGCTGCTCGGTTGCGCGGAATCCGGTGACGGTCTGTCCCTGGGGTCCGTACATGGGACCGATCCAGTAGCCGGTGGTGTTCAGATCACCGTCCGCGACACCGATCGCCTTGATGCGGTCGATCAGCTTGCCGGCCTTGGCGTTGAGATCGGACTGAGCGCCGGACGCGGTCGAAGCCTGGGCGTCGACTCCGGCGCCGACGATGGCGAGGTCCGGCTTCTTGGAGACGGTCGCGTCGCCGCTGGTGAGGATTCCCTGCGTGATCGTGGTCATCGTGGTTGCGGAGGGAGTGGTCAGGACAATCGCCGGTCGGTTCGAAGCCAGAACGACCGCGACCACGGCAAGCACGCAAGCGAGTGCGATTCCGATCGGCGCGTAGAGGTGTCGCATTTGCCCACAGAACGCCGCCGGCTTCGCGCGGGTAACGCGGCCTTTACCCGTCCTCCGCCGACGGCCACTCTGGGGGATCCCATCCGACGTTGGGCACGGTGCCCGTCCGCCAGTAGACGCCTCTTCGTCGCTGCATCAGCTCCTCGTCGACGAGGTAGCGTCGCAGGGCGGCAAAGTCAGGATGCCGGCGGCCGATGATGCGGTTGACGTCCGCCTCGGCGTAGAGGCGGCCGGGCTGGAAGTCCTCCACGAGCCAGCGCAAGACCGCCATCCGCTTCTTGTGCTGGACGGGGATGGCGATGAGCCTGCCGGCGACATCGACGAAGTTCTCGAGCACGCCGCCATCGAAGTCGATTCTTTCGCTTTCCACCCCGCCTCTCGACTTTGATGTTCGTCCGCGGCCGCGGCGTTATTCAAGTGCGCCCAGGCACAGATTTCGTCGGTGATTCAACGACAAGCGGCGCTCGCTCTCACAGCAAGCAGTGGGCCGGCGGGAGCGTCAACCCCTGTAGAGGCACAGCCCTCTCCCTTGCTGGCGGGAGAGGGGTGCCGGGCATGTCACCACGTCACGAAAATCCCAACGCCCGATGGGGTCGAAACGGTCCCTCTCGGGTCTCAGCCGCGCGTCAGGTACCGATCACGATCGGGAGACTTCGTTCGCCGGGAGCGGTCCATGCCCGATTCCTGCTTCGGCACCAGCGACCTCCCGCGTGATACTCGCCTGGTCACGGGCAATCACCGCTCGCGCCCGCTCAAGCGCCGCTCGCGACCGGGCCAGGCGAGCGCCCGCACGAGCAAGGACCCGCTCGCTGGTCTGAATGCCCTCCGCCTGTCTGGTCAACAGGTCGGGGGTCCCTTCGTGGAGGCGTTCAGCGCGTTCGTCCAGCCGCGCAGCCCGCCGAGCGATTTCCCGTTCCTGAGCATCCAACCGGCGCTCGCGCTCATCGGCCTGCGCCTCCCGCTCGTCCGCAATCCTCTCGCGCTCGTCGGCGACAGCCTCGCGCTGATCCGCGATCAGGTCACGCTGGACGGCGATGCGATCGCGCGCCCGTTTCTCGGCCTCGATCCGATCGAACCGCTCCGCCGTACTTCGCCGGACTTCCGCGTCGACGTCGCCCTGGTCAGCCGCACGAGCCTCGTCAGTTGACCTTCGCGCGGAACTAGCCGGGGCGGGTGGTCGCCTGGCGGCTTCCCCACCGGTGGCCTGTGCTGACGGCGTAGACCTCGACATGCGGACAGTCTCGCCTACCAAGCGTCTCGCGGTACAGGCTGCAACGCCTTTCTGGCGGCGTCGCCGCGTGCCCGTTCGGGCAGAACCACGACGCGAATATGCCGGCAAGAATCGTCGGAGCGCAAGGCTTGCATGAAGGGAACGTTGCCGGCACCCCCCAAGGTCAGGTGAACGAAGATGGCATCGGGACGGATCTGCTTTGCTCGAACTAGACCATCATGCCCATCCTCCACGAGAACGACGCTATAACCGTCGTGCTCGAGGCCTCGGCGATTGGCTTGCTGCGAGCCCGCGTCGTCGTCGACGAGAAGGGCTGTCGCGACTCGGTTCGACTGCGACATGTGTCCTCCCGATCCTTCTTAGCTAAGGGATCGGCAGGTCCGCGGGAGGAAACGCCAGCCTGTCGCACTGTCCAGTCTAGTCCGGGTTTCACGATATAGAGCCCGCATTCGCACTGTTGTTTCCGAATTGGGTGGTTAGCTCGGAAAGGAGGTGCTCAACTGCGAAAGCCGCGCTTGTTCGTGCCACCGCTCGTTGTTGACCCCGAAGATCAACATCCAAAGCAACAGCGAGAACTCCGCGACGCCGGCAACGACTGCGATCACAGCAAAAATCGAAGTCGCGAACGGTGGCACAAGGTAGGTCATCCAGCCGATGCCGTCCGCCACCAGCAGCACGCCGATCACTCGCGGCATGAATGTCGAACCGATGATCAAATAGCCGAGCAAAACGCACCACGCGCCGAAGAAGACAATGTACACGTCGAACGTCAGATGACTAAGGCTGATCAGCAACATGACCGTGTCGACTTGCGCGAACCCGGCCTGCAGGTATAGCAACGGACTCAGGTAGACGACGGCGGCTATGGCCTGCACCGCGCAGCCGACGAGGATCACCAATAGCGCCAGTTGATTGATCGTCTGATTCACGACTCGGAAGAGCTGATAGATCATCAGCGCCCACGCGATATGAAAGCCGACCGCCACTAACGGGATCGCGAACCCGAGCCGGTACAGGCCTTCGTTAGCGAGGATGTTGTGCGCCGTCGCGGATGGATTGCCGTTTACCACCACCATCCCGAGGACGATCGTTTGTCCAAACACCGCAGGAAGGCCCTCCAGGGCCTCGAAAACTCCGGAGAGTCGTGCCCGCCCGCGTGGTGACATCGTCGAGCAATGTACTCAGCGGAGTTACGGAACCAGGTCGGCGCACAAGATGGAGTCGACGACGAGGGGGACCCTGTCTCCGCGAGGCCACGGCAGCGCTTCACGCTGAGCACGTCGGCTTTAAATCCGAATTTGGCGGAGGGGGAGGGATTTGAACCCCCGATCGGCTTGCACCGATAACGGTTTTCAAGACCGCCGCCATAAACCGGACTCGGCCACCCCTCCGTCGGAGAAGAACAGATTCTAGGCGGCGCGTTTCGAACCGTTTGCCGGCAAACGGCGGAAAGGTCAGCGCGCTCCGATGATCTCCATCCCGCCCATGTAAGGGCGCAGCACCTCCGGCACCGTGATCATCCCGTCCGATCGCTGATACGTCTCGATCACCGCATCGATCGTGCGCGGAAGCGCGAGACCCGACCCATTGATCGTGTGCACGAATCGCGGCGCCACGCCGCGTGCGGGCCGGTAGCGAATGTTCGCGCGCATCGCCTGGAAGTCGTTGAACACCGAGCACGACGACACTTCGAGGTAGCGGTCGAGGCCCGGCGCCCACGCGTTGAGGTCGTACTTCTTGTACTGCGCGAAACCCATGTCGCCGGTGCACATCGACATCACGTTGTAGTGCAGACCAAGGCGCTGCAGGATGTCCTCGGCGTCGCGAGTCAGCTGCTCGAACTCTTCCATCGACGTCTCCGGCGTCGTCACCTTGACCAGTTCCACCTTCGAGAACTGGTGCAGGCGGATGAACCCGCGCGTGTCCTTGCCGGCCGCGCCCGCCTCGGTGCGCCACGATGGCGCGTACGAGACGTACTTCAGAGGCAGCTGATCCGCTTCGAGGATCTCCTCGCGGTGGAAGTTCGTCACCGGAACCTCCGCCGTCGGGATCAGCCACAGGTCGCGATCAGAGACCTTGAACAATTGATCCGCAAACTTCGGCAGATTCGCGGTGCCGGTCATCGACGCCGAATTGACCAGAAGCGGCGACCACAGCTCGACGTACCCGTGCTCGCGCGTGTGCACGTCGAGCATGAACTGCACCAACGCTCGCTCGAGACGCGCGCCGGCCCCGACCAGAAATGCGAAGCGCGAGCCCGCGACGCGCACCGCGTGCTCGAAGTCCATGATCCCCAGCGCCTCGCCGAGGTCGTAGTGCGTCCGCGGGGTGAAGTCCAGCGAGGGCTTCGACCCCCACTCTCTGATGACAACGTTGTCCGCCTCGCTCGCACCGACCGGCACCGACTCGTGGAAGAGATTGGGGACGCGCAGCAGCAGGTCGTCGAGCTCAGCCTTGACACGGTTGGCCTCGCCCATCTCCCGTTTCGACTCCTCGCCGACTTCTTTTGCGTTACGCAGGTCGTCTGGATTGCGACTTTTCGCAAATTGCTTCGACAGCTCGTTCTGATGGGCTTTAGCGGCTTCGGCAGCATGGAGGTGTTCTCGCCAAAGGCGATCAAGCTCCAGGATCTCGTCGACCGGTGCGCTCTCGCCCTTGAGCTCGGCGGCGCGTTTGACGATGTCGGGGTTCTTGCGGATGAACTCGAGGGCGAGCATCAGGCTTCGGGTTTCATCACGGGAAACAGGATCACGTCACGAATGGAGGGCTGGTCCATGATCAGCATCACCAGCCGGTCCACGCCCATTCCGAGGCCGCCGCACGGCGGCAGGCCGTACTCGACGGCGCGAAGAAAGTCCTCATCCATCGGATGCGCCTCGACGTTGCCCGACTCACGCATCGCCGCCTGCGACTCGAAGCGTCTGCGCTGGTCGATCGGGTCAGTCAGCTCCGTGAATGCGTTGGCGTACTCGCGGCCGAGGATGACGAGCTCGAAGCGCTCCACAAATCGAGGGTCGTCCTCGCGCGGGCGCGCGAGCGGTGAGACCTCGATCGGGTAGTCGAGCACGAAGGTCGGCTCGCGCAGCCGCGGCTGCACGTGCTCTTCGAACAGGTCGTTCAACTCCTCGCCGGCGGCGTGCCTGCCGGTGTGCTCCAGCACCAGGTCCGCCATCCGCTCGCGCCGGAAGGGCGGCGTGAGGTTGACGGACTCGCCTTCGTAGGACGTCTGCAGAGGTCGCTCCGCGGCCATCGCCGAGACCACGACGAGGTCTTCCACGAGCTGCATCATGTCCTCGTAGTCGGCGTAGGCCTGGTAGCACTCCATCAACGTGAACTCCGGGTTGTGGCGCGGCGAAAGCCCCTCGTTGCGGAACACGCGGCCGACCTCGTAGACACGCTCAAAGCCGCCGACCAGGAGTCGCTTGAGGTGCAGCTCGAGCGCGATGCGCAGATAAAGGTCGCGGTCGAGCGCGTTGTGGTGCGTCATGAAGGGCCGCGCGTGGCCGCCGCCCGGCACCTCCTGCAGCACTGGTGTCTCGACGTCGATGAATCCGCGCTCGTCGAGCAGGCCGCGAATCGCCGTGATGATCTTGGTGCGCGCGCGAAACACCTCGCGCACGTCGGGATTGGCGATGAGATCGACGTAGCGCTGGCGGTAGCGGATCTCGACGTCCTTCAGACCGTGCCATTTCTCCGGCAATGGCCGCAGCGCCTTGGTCAGCAGCTGGAACGAGTGGACCTCCACGGTGATCTCGCCTCGGCGGGTGCGAAACACCGGGCCCGCAACGCCGACGATGTCGCCGAGGTCGAGGTCGGCGAACCGTGCGAACTCCTCCTCACCGAGCTGGCCGCGATTGGCCATCAGCTGGATGCGGCCACGCCCGTCCTGAAGATCCGAGAACACGAGACCCCCTTGCTGGCGTTTGACCATCAGGCGCCCTGCGACCATGACCGGATCGGACCGTTCGGCGTCGCCCAGCAGCTCTTTCGCCGCGAGCGTGCTGTGCGTCGGTCGAAAACCGCGCGCGTACGGATCGACGCCGGCGGCACGCAGTCGCTCGACCTTCTCCAGGCGGTCGTGCAGAAAATCCTCTGCCACGACCCGAAACTTTATCTAGAGCGCGAGCTCCATCTCCTCGGCGGCCGGAAACGAGTTCACGTCGGCGCCGCCCGCGGCGCGGTGATTGCCCAGTGCCTGCTCGATCAGCGCGTCCACCTCGGTGTCCGAATGCATCGGATCGTGGTGGAAGAACGCGAGCTCCTTCGCCCCAGCCTGCTCCGCCAGCGACAGCGCTTCCTCGTATGTCGAGTGGCCGAATCCCGCGTGAGTCTTGTACTCCTCGGCGCTGTACTGCGCATCGTGGACGAGGAGGTCCGAATCGCGGCACCAGTTGGCGAGGTCTTTCAAAGTGCCATTGGTGCCGTTGGCGAAATATGCGATCTCGTTATCCGTCGCAAATGAGAACCGAGACGAGCCCTCGTCGATGCGGTAGCCGAACGTGGGGATCGGGTGCATCAGCCGGTGCGGAGTGATGCGTAGAGCGCCAACCTCGAACGTCTCACCAGGGTTGCGCTCGATGAACTCCATCTCGGCGGGCATCTCACCCAACCGAACCGGGAAGTACGCAGGATCAGTCTGGTCGGCGAACGCGGCCTGCAGCGATTTGGCCGACCCCGCGGGGCCGACGATCGTGAGCGTCGTGCCCGGCACGAACGCGGGCAGGAAGAACGGAAAGCCCTGGATGTGGTCGAGGTGTGTGTGCGTGATCAAGAGGTGCGCCTGCAGCGGCTCGGTTGGGCTGCACGCTCCGCCCAACTCAGCGATGCCCGAGCCCGAGTCGATGATAAGCAGGTTGTTGTCTTTGTCACGCACCTCGATGCAGGTTGTATTGCCGCCATAACGCAGCGTGCGCCGGCCCGGCGTCGGTCGCGTCCCGCGCGTGCCCCAGAACTTGATCCTCATCGAGCGGCGGGCAGATAGACGTGCTTGGTGATGAAGACGTCGAGGAGGTCGGCGTCCAGCTTTCCCTGGCCCGCCTCCTCATGAAGGATGTCGAGCGCTGTTGCCGTGGGCACCGCGCGCTTGTAAGGCCGGTCCTGCGCCGTGAGCGCGTCGTAGATGTCGGCGATGGTCATCATCCGCGCCTGCAGCGGGATCTGGTCGCCGGTCAGCCCGCGCGGATAGCCGGACCCGTCGAGCTTCTCGTGATGGCCGTACGCGATCTCGGGAACGCCCCTCATGACCGGAGTCCACGGGATCTTGGTCAGGAAGTGGAAGCTGTGGGTGACGTGCGATTCCATCTCGAGGCGCTCCTGCGGATCGAGGGTGCCTTTGCGAATGCTGAGGAAGCGGAACTCCTGCGGCTCGAGCATCGGATGGGGATTGCCGGACATGTCGAAGTAGGTCTGCTGCGACAGGAACTCGAGGGTCGATGCCTTGTCTTCCGGCATCACCGAGGGTTCGTTGGCGGTCACGATGCCCTGCGCCCACTGTCGCAGCTGCGCCAGCTCGGCCTCGAGTCGCTTGTCGATCTCGTCCAGCGTCCTGCCGTTCTGACCGGCGCGCATGGCTTCGAGCTTCTCGGCCCCGTACCTCACCTGGACAGAGCGCTCGATGAACTCGAACCGCGCCTGGATCACCTCGAGCTGACCCGGCACGAGCTTCTTGGCCTTGACCAGGATGTGCTCGCGGACGCCGACCTTGCCGAAGTCGTGCAGGAGGCACGCGTAGCGAAGCTCCTTCAGCTGGTCCTCGCTGAGGTTGACGTCCATGAACTTGCCGGTGGCGATCTCGTTGATGACCCGAGCCAGCGTGGATGTCATGCGCTCGACGCGGCCCGAGTGACCTGCCGTGCTCGGGTCACGCTGTTCGATCGCGGTCACGCTCGCCTGGACGAAGCCGTCGAACAGCGCCTGGATGGAATCGAGCAGGCTCTTGTTGTCGAGCGCGACCGCGGCCTGGCTGGCGATCGACTCGATCATCTCGACGTCGTCGGGCTGGAAGCTTGTGACCTCGGTCGCGACATTGTCGACTGTCAGGCGCGTCTCGAACCGCCGCTTGGCGTTGATGAGCTGGACCGCCCCGACGACTTCGTCCTTGTAATTGCGCATCGGCACGGTGAGCATCGATTTGGTGCGGTAGCCGAACTGGGCGTCGAACGTCTTGCCGCCACGCGGTTTGCCGGCCGGCGGGTTGTATGCGTCTTCGTAGATCTGGCTCGAGCCGACGGTGACCGTGTACCCGACGACGGTCTTGTCGTCGACCGGGACGGTAAATGCGGAGTAGGTGTCCTTATCGATCGAGTGGTTCTGGCTCGACGCGAGGAAGAGCTTCGGCGTCCCTTCCTCGTCCATCTTCAACCACAGGCTGGCGCCGTCAGCGTGGGTGAGCTGCCGCATCGTCGTGAGGATGAATCCCTGCAGGCGCTCGATGTCCTTCTCGGCGGAGAGCGCGATGCCTATGCGGTTGAGCTCGCGGAACTGGCGGTGCCGGCGGTGGGCCTCCGCCTCGAGCTGAGACAGCTGCAGCTTGAGCGCGACGTTCTCGATCGCCACGCGGACCATCTCGCGCACGGCCGCCGGCGAAGCGTCCGGCGGGACCTCGATCGCCGCGATGTGCTCCGGGGCGCGCTGGCCCGGCTTGAGCAAGACCAGCGCCGGCTGCTCGACGTGGGCCGGGTCGTTCAGCGGCTCGGTCTCGAGCCCGGTGCCGGCCAAACCGGAGAAGCCCTCGGGCTCGAGCACGTAGAGATGGAAGGGCTGGGCCGTTTTCACCGGCCTTTATCTAGCACCCCCGTCGGAATTCTGAGCGTAGATAAGTCGTAAACCGTCGAGGGTGAGCAGCGGGTCGGTGGCTTCGATGACGTTGGTCAGGCCGGCCACGAGCGACGCCTGGCCCCCCGTGGCCACGACCCGAGCCTTGCCACCCAGCTCGTCGACCATGCGCTTGACCATGCCCTCCACCTGGCTGACAAAGCCCCAGACCAGGCCGGACTGGATCGAGGTCACGGTGTTGCGGCCGATCACCGAGTCGGGCGCAACCGGCTCGACGCGCCGAAGCATTGCCGTCTGGCTGACGAGCGCGTCGAGCGAGATCTCCACCCCCGGCGCGATCGCCCCACCCAGGTAGTCACCCTCGGCGTTGATGGCGTCGTAGGTGACCGCCGTGCCGAAGTCGATGACTACGATCGGGCCGCCGTACTTCGTGTACGCGGCGAGGGCGTTGGCGATCCGGTCCGCCCCGACATCCTTGGGGTTGTCGTACCGGATTCGGACACTGGTCTTGACTCCAGGACCGACCATGACCGGCTCGCACTTGAGGTAGCGTCGCGACGCCTCGACCAGCGCGGGGTTCAGGGTCGGGACGACGCTCGAGATCACGACGCCGCTCACGATGCTCAGCTCGAGGCCGCGGAGCGTGAACAGCTCGCGCAGCTCTACCGCCATCTCGTCGGCGGTGCGTTCGCGGTGGGAGGTGACGCGCCAGTCCGCGGCGAGGCGGTCACCGTCGAACAGCGCGATGGTGACGTTGGTGTTGCCCACGTCGACCGCCAGGAGCACGGCGCGAACTCTAGTGGATGAGCGCGGCGGCTTCCTTGCGTATGGCCTTCGCTCGCCGCGCTACGTCGAGCCTTCGCTTCCGGAGCGAGGTCCTGGCGTCCCAAGGTGGAGTGAAGCTGCCGTCCCTCACGGCGTTTCCCACCTCCTCGTGGGCCTTGCGGAACGGGGTTCCCGCCCGGACGAGCTCCTCGGCCGCATCTGTCGCCAGCAGGAGCGGATCCGCCGCGGCTGCGGCCATGCGCTCGCGGTTGAACTCCAGGTGGTTCACCAGAAGGGTCGCCGCCCGGATCGAGTCCAGGGCGTTGTCGACGGCCGTGAACACTGCGGGCTTGTCCTCCTGAAGGTCGCGGTCGTAGGCGAGCGGCAGGCCCTTGAGCACCGTCGCCAGGGCGACGAAGCTGCCGATGGAGCGGCCGGCGCGTCCCCGCAGCAGCTCCGCGATGTCCGGGTTCTTCTTCTGCGGCATCAGGCTCGAGCCGGTAGAGATCTCGTCCGCCAGGTCGACGAACCCAAACTCCGAGCTCGCCCACAACACAACGTCCTCCCCCAGCCGGCTCAGGTGAATGGCCGTCGAGGTGCACGCGTAGACGAGGTCGAGCGCGAAGTCGCGGTCGGCCACAGCGTCCATGGCGTGGCCTCGCCGCGCCAGCGGAAGCGTCGTCCCAGCGAGGGCGGCCGCGGCGGCGGGCATCTGGGCCGCCGACTCTGAAGCGTGGCGAAAGCGCCGCGCATCCCGCAGGAGCGGTTCGGCGTGCGCCAGCAGGTGGTAGCCGGCGGTGACAGGCTGGGCACGCTGGAGGTGCGTGTATCCCGGCATGAGCCAATCGGCGTGACCGTCGGCTTTGACCGCCAGCGCCTCGACGAGCGCCGCCAGCGATGCAATCGCCTCGTGGGCCGCGTCGGCGCAGTACATGCGGAGGTCGAGCGCGACCTGGTCGTTGCGTGACCGGCCGGCGTGAAGGCGGGCTCCGTGTGGCGTGATCTCGGTGAGCCGCCTTTCAATGGCCGTGTGGATGTCCTCGTCGGTCGGAGCGAACTCGAACGTGCCCTCGTCGAGCTCTTTCTTCACCCGGCGCAAGCCACGCTCGATCGCCGCGAGCTGCGCGGCGTTGACCACCTTTGCGGCCTTCAGCCCGCGGGCGTGCGCGAGGCTGCCCGCGATGTCGTAGGGGTACAGCTCGTAGTCGACGGCGAGCGAAGAGGAAAACCGCTCCAGCTCGGGCAGCAACCTGCGCTCGAACCGTCCTCCCCAGAGCTTGCCTATCTCGTCAGCCTCTTGGCTTCGCCCAGCAGCGGGCCGAGGTCGCGCGACTGGAGCCGGCCCTGAACCCGCGCCGACGTCCGCAGCCCCATGCCCCACAGCTTGATGAACCCGGCCGCCGCGGACTGGTCGAACTCGTCGCCCTTTCCGTAGGTCGCAAGGGAAAGCTGGTACAGCTGCTCAGGCGCCTTGCGCCCGACCACCTGCGACGAGCCCTTGAAGAGCTCCAGTCGCACATCCCCGGTGACATGGCGCTGCGTCTCAGCCACGAACGCGTACAGCGCGTCGCGAAGCGGGCTGAACCACAGCCCGTCGTAGACCATCTGCGCCCACTGCTGGGCGACCGTGTCCTTGAACCGCGCGACCTCCTTCGGAAGGGTGATGTCCTCGAGGGCCTGGTGCGCCTGGAGCAGGATCGTGGCCGCAGGCGCCTCGTAGATCTCGCGGGACTTGATCCCGATCAGCCGGTTCTCGAGGTGGTCGATGCGGCCGACGCCGT
>DATEHC010000007.1:0-5474 GCA_035279785.1 Candidatus Dormiibacterota bacterium | reverse complement strand
GCGGCGCTGCGGGATGCGGGCATCGAAACGGTGCCGCTCGGCGGATGAGCGCCGAGATCAGGGAGCTGCGTGACATCAGGGATCTGCGGGCCCTGTCCGGCCTGTTCTCGACCGTCTGGGGACGGTCGGAGGCTACGCTCGACGCGGACCTGCTGAAAGCGCTGGCGCACTCCGGCGCCTACGTCGCCGGCGCTTACGTCCAGGGGAGATTGACCGCTGGATTGGTCGGGTGGCTGGGCGGTGACCCGCGCCACGAGCTGCACATGCACTCCCACATCCTCGGTGTGCTGCCCGACAGCGAGGCGCGCGGCCTCGGCTTCGAGCTGAAGCAGCACCAGCGGCGCTGGTGCCTCGAGCGACATGTGACGGTCATGGAGTGGACGACGGACCCACTGGTGCGGCGCAACGTCTACTTCAACCTGTGCAAGCTCGGCGCGGAGGCGCCGCGGTACTTCGTCAACTTCTACGGCGACATGCAGGACGACATCAACGCCGGCGACGAGTCCGACCGCCTGCTGATCCGCTGGCGGCTCGATTCGGAACGCGCGGAGTCAGCGGCGCGGGGACATTCCAGCGAGCTCGACGCCGGCAAGCTGCGCGAGTGGGGCAGCGACGCCATCGTCGCCGTCGGTCCGTCCGGTGAGCCGGTGATGACCGAATCGTCGGCTCGCGTCCTTATATGTCAGGTGCCCGAGGACATCGTCGCGCTGCGTCACAACGACCGCGCTCTCGCACGGGCATGGCGCGAAGCCTTGCGCGTCGGGCTCGGCGGAGCGATGGAGCGCGGCTACGCCATCACCGGCGCGACGCGGTCAGGCTGGTACGTGTTGGAATCGACCGGCACCTAGAATTTTCCGAGTGCTGCAGGTAGGGGACAAGGCACCCGACTTCAAGCTGCCGACGACGGGTGGTCAGGAGCTCACGCTCGCCGACGCGCTCGAGAAGCACCGCGCGCTGGTCTTCCTTTTCTACGTCCTCGACTTCACGGGTGGTTGAAGGACCGAGCTGACCGAGTTTCGGTCCAGGAACGATGAAGCGGTCGAAGCCGGGGTCGGCATCTATGGCATCAGCGTCGATTCGGTTTTCAGCCACCAGGCCTTTGCCAAGGAGCTCGGCGGCCTTCCCTTCGACTTGATCGGCGATTTCGAGCGGAAGATGGTGACCGACTACGGCGTGCGGCGCGACGACGTCGCGGGTTACTCCGGCATGGCGCGGCGGACGATCTTCGTGATCGACCGCGAGGGCGTGATTCGCTACACATGGGTCGCCTCGCGCGAGCACCCGCAGCCGGACTATGACGCGGTGGTCGCGGAGGCCAAGAAGGTCGCGGCGGCATGACCCTCTCCAACGCCGTCGTCGCGCCGACCGCAAAGTCGTGGGGTGAGCTGATTGAGCTCATCGACTCGCTGGGGCCGGATGGCCTGACCATCACGGGCGCCGACGGCTGGGCGGTGAAGGATCACCTCATCCACATCGCGGCGTGGGAGCTGTACACCATCGCGCTCCTCGAGCGGACCGACCGGTGGGCGGCCATGGGCGTGTCGCCCGACACCAGGGAGCTCGACGGGATCAACGCGGCGGTGTGGGCGGCCCATCGCGACATGCAGACCGACGCGGCGCGCGAGCATGCACAGAAGACTCACGCGAAGCTGATGGAGCTGCTTGACGCTCTGAGTGACGCCGACCTACAAACCCCGTTCAACCACTTCCAGCCGCACGACCCTCTCGAGACGCATGGCGACAAGCCCGTTGTCGATTGGATCAAAGGCAACACCTACGAGCACTACGCCGAGCACATCGGCTGGATCGGTCAGCTCGTCAAGGACTCGAGCGCGGCGCGCTGAGCCGCCCGCGCCGCCAGCGCGTCCTCGATCGACGTCTCCACGAACCGCAGCTCATCGCCGGGCGCCAGCTGTGCTGCCGACGGCATCGATGCGCTCGCGACCGTGGCGATGACGGGGTAGCCGCCAGCGGTCTGGTGGTCGGCCATCAGGAGGATCGGCCGGCCGCCCGCGGGCAGCTGGATCGCGCCCACGACCAGGGCAAACGAGAGCACCTCGCCGCCGGGCGCGTCGAGGGTGGGGCCGTCGAGGCGGTAGCCCATGCGGTTGGAGCTGGGGTTGATGGAGAACGTTTTGCCCCAGAGCTCGCGCCGCGCATCTTCGGTGAGGCGCTCGAAATGCGGCCCCGGGATCAAGCGCACCGCGTGGTTGGAGTAGTCGGGACGGAGTGTCGGGTCCACCGTGAACCCTAGCTCTGCCCTATCAATTGGAAAGGGCAGCTCGCCCGTGGACACCACGTCGCCGGGCGCAAGCGCCCGCCCGTGCATGCCGCCGCGTGCGCACATGAGGTTCGTCGACATCGAGCCGAGCCAGCGTTCGCCTATCACGCCGCCGGCGACGGCGATGTAAGCGCGCGCACCGCTCCGGCGTCCTGCGAAGGAGAGCTCGTCGCCTGCCTCGAGCCCGATGGCGGTCCACATAGGTACCGACGGCCCGAGGTCGCCGCCGGTGACCGCGAGCACGCAATCGCGAAGGGCCACCAACCGGGGCCCGGTCAACGTGCATTCCAGCGCCGCGGCCCCGCGGTCGTTGCCGACGATGAGGTTGGCCGCGATGTACGCAAACCGGTCCATCGCGCCTCCGGTCGGCACTCCTGACGGCACCGCGCTCGGGCGTCCGGCGTCCTGGATGGTGGTCAGGATCCCGGGCTGCAGCACGCGGAAGGTCTCAGGCATCTATCGGGAAAAACTTCACGCGATCGCCTGCCCGAAACAGTGACGGCGGGTCGGAGTCGGGGAGGAACAACCTCACCGACGTGCGGCCGATGAGGTTCCAGCCTCCCGGCGAGTCGAGAGGATAGATGCCCGTCTGCTGCCCGGTGATCGCAACCGATCCGGCAGGGACGTGAGTGCGCGGAACAGCGCGCCGCGGCATTGTCAATTCATCCGGCAGCGGTCCGAGATACGCCCAACCGGGGACGAATCCGACCATGAAGACGCGATAGATCGGCCGGCCGTGGAGCTCGATCACCTGCTGCGCCGTCAGGCCGAGCCGGGTCGCCGCCTCGTCGAGGTCGGGCCCGTCGTAGACGACAGGGATTCGATGCAGGCGTCCGGGCTCATCGAGCGGCGGGCGCTTGGTGGCGAGCCGGCGGATGGCCGCGCCCATCTCCTCGTGGGAGGTCTGGTCGGGGTCGAACTGGACCGTGACGGCGGCGTGGCTCGCGACCGCCTGGCGCACGTCGCGACGCTTCTTCAGGGCGGCCGCGAGCGCGATCGCCCTCGTGTTCAGCGCGGTGTCGAGACGCGACCCCAGCTCGGCGAGGACCGCGGTCTCACCGAGCGGATGGATTCGGATTCGGGGCGATCTGGCGGTGGAGCGGCGCCGCGGCATGTGCGCTCACAAGGATGGCGTAGAACACGCCGGGGACGATTCCCACGCAAAGCAATCCGACGCACGCGATGGCGATCGCCCACGCGGTGACGATCGCCGCCACGGTCAGGTTCCACGTCGCGAAGTCGCGCCTCACGCCGCGTAGCGCGGCCACGACGTTGACGATGTCGCGAGGGTTGCCCGTGGCCGCGTACGCCGATGTTGCATGCGGAAGGATGAGCAGGGCCAGGATTCCGGTGGGCAGCAGCAGGATCAGCTCGGCGAAGACGTGCGCGAACAGGGGGCCTATCGCCGGGGTCGCGAGCACATCGGCGAGGGGATTGGTGAAGAGCCAGATGGGCGCCATCGCCACCGACACGACCACGAATGTCCACGCACCGTCGCGGATCATGCGGTGGTTGAAACGCCAGGCGGGCGGACCCAGCGTCCGGTCTTGCTCTGCCTGCCTGATCGCGGCGATGGCGTAGCCGTACAGCGGGATGAAAAGCAGTGGCAGCAGCAGGACGCACAGGCAGCCCCAGATCCACGTGCCCGCGCCGGCGCGAAATGGCCAGGCGAAGGATTCGGCGACGGCCCTCACGCGGGCGAAGCCTAGCCGGTGGCTTCCGCCTCCAGGTCTGCGCCGACGATGTTCTCCTGCAGCAGGTACGCGCAGCCGTAGGGGTCGCGGAACCCGAGAGCCTTGACGCTGAGGTTCATCTCGGTGTGAAGGAACAGGCCTTCGACGATCCCGGCGTGGAAGCGGCAGATCACCGGCGCACGCCGGCAGACCTCGGCGAAGAGACAGTTGCTGCACGTGACGATCCCGCCGCGGTCGATCTCGTACTCCGCACCCATCTCCTGCATCGGCTCGAGCGCGGCCATCGGCGTCTTCGCGCCGGGCTGCGAGATCGACTCGCCGAAGTTGCGGCCGGCGCGCCGCACGGCGTGGCTGCCGACGTCACCGAGCTCGTCAAAGGCGCGCCCGAGAGACTCGGCGACGATGTCGTACCGGCGCATCGGATGGCTGATCTGCACTGGGCCGCCGGTGAGCCTGTAGATCTTCGCCGGCTTCCCGGGAAGGCCGCGGCGATGCGCCACCTCGAGGTAGCCGAGCGCCACCAGACGCTCCAGGTGCTCGAAGGCCACAGATCGATGCACGCCCGACTCACGCGCGACGTCTTCGACACTGCGAGGCTTGCGGTCGGCGTAGAAGCGGAGCAGGATGTCGCGCCTGGTGAAGTCCTTGAGTGCGCCCAGGGCGCGCTCCATGTCCCCGGCCATCTCTCTTCGCAGCATAGAACGGGTCGGACGGGCTTATAGGCGTTTAGTGGGGTGCAACCCTCTAAATCGTCTTGTATCGGCGCCCGCGTTAGGACCCGGCTTTCTTCCTGAGCTTGACCTCGAAACCATCGGCGGTCGGGTTCACCTCGACGTCGCCGGCTTTGATGCGCAGGCCATCGTCGACACGGCTCGCGACGATCTCGCCCTCGTAGACGAGCTCGGCAAACCGCCATTCCTTGCCGTGCTTGCGCAGTCGCACGATCACTCCCTGAGGGCTGCGCCACACGCCCTCGCCCGATGGCTTGAACCCGCGCGTGACGAGCTCGCCGACCTCTTCGGGCGTGGTCTCGGCCGGAGGCTTCGGCGCGGGCCACACGACGGGCTTCTCGCGATCCGCGCGCGGGCTGGGCAGGACGCGGAGATCAGGCTTGCGCGTGCGGGCCTGCTCGAGCGAAAGTCGCAGCAGCTCCGAGCCCTCTTCTTGCTCGAAGAACGCGCCCGAGATGCGGGCCTGGTCGTGCGATCGCCGGATGCAGTTGGCGCAGTCGGCCTCCTCGCTCACCCCTGCGTACGAACCGTCCGGCAGGGTCTGACCGCAAAGGGTCGTGACCGGTCCGCTCCGCGGAACGCGCGGGGTCAGGTGGATCCGCCCGCCGGACTTGCGGCGGACGGACTCGAGCTTGACCTCGAAACCATCGGCGGTCGGGTTCACCTCGACGTCGCCGGCTTTGATGCGCAGGCCATCGTCGACACGGCTCGCGACGATCTCGCCCTCGTAGACGAGCTCGGCAAACCGCCATTCCTTGCCGTGCTTGC
>DATEHC010000006.1:0-24706 GCA_035279785.1 Candidatus Dormiibacterota bacterium | reverse complement strand
TTGATCACGTTCGTGCCGTTGCTGTTGACGAGCACCTCGAATTGCGTACCCCGCACCTCCGCGCTGACGGAGTGGCCATCGACCTTGAAGCTCGCCCCGTTGGCGAGGTGCTGCACATTGGTCAGCGTTCGGCCGACCTTTTGCGCGACCGAGATCGCGGCGACGTTGCCGTTCTTCTGCAGCTGAACGCCGCTGATCTGCACGGTGGTCCCCGGTGAGAGGCGCATGTACGAGCCGTCAGGAAAGTCGATCGAGCCATGGCCGCCGTTGCCCGTGCTCACCGAATCGCCGGAGTTGAGCGACTCACCGGGCGTGCCGGGGTTGCCATTGACGCTGATCGGCTGGTTGATCACCACCAGCGACGCCGGCGCGGTGACCGCGGCCGACGCCTGGACGACAAAGAAGTAGTAACCGCCTCCGGCGATCAGGAGAAAGATCAGAACGACAACGAGGAGGCAGCCGCCGCACCCGAAGCTACAGCCGAGGCAGCCCGACCGCTTCGGTTTCGGAGGCGCGGCCCCGGGTTGGGTCGTCGCGGTCGGCGGCGGCTGCAGCGCCATCGCCGCGGAAGATTAACTGCTCGGGAACTGAAAATCGACGACTAAGCGCGCGGGAGCGCTCAGCACGAAAACCCGCATGCACGACGACTTGCTGAGGCCGAGCCCCCAGGAGACGTAGCCCTCGAAGTCCTGCGTCTGCCTGGCCTCGAGCAGGACCTTGTAGCCGGGGGTCGCGACGTCCGTCGAGCCGGTGAACGTCGTGGTCCCCTGCGCCGAGTGAACTGTGATCAGCACGCCGGCCTTGCCCGCGAGAGTCACGCTCTGGCCGCTCGCGCCCTGCGTGAATACGGCATTCCCCTGGCGTTTGACGGTGTAGGTCGGCACGATCGGGTCGAACTGGAGGACGAAGCGGTCGTAGCCCTGGGCCTCGCCGACGCGGGTGGTGATGGTGTTGGCCACCCCGGTCGTGCCGCCGGACGAATCGGCGCAGGTGAATGCGGGGAGGTTGGTCCCGGGCGGGGTCGGAGGCGTCACCGGCGGTGGCGAGATGCGCGGGCCGGAAGCGCTGCTCGGGGCTTCGCTGCTGCTGGGGCCGACGGCGGCGCTGGGCGTCAGCGATGGCCCGCACGCGGCGAGGAGCGAGATCAAGGCGAGCGCCAGGCCGATTCGCATCGGCCAATGGTATGGTCGAGGCCCGTTCGGGGAGCTACGCCGAGGTGGCGGAACAGGCAGACGCGTCGGTCTCAAAAACCGATGTCCGCAAGGACGTGCGGGTTCGACTCCCGCTCTCGGCACCATCGCCTCATTCCAACGGAGCGGATTCGAGGCAGGGTTACGCGATAGTCCGGACTAACACCGCATTCGCGCCTCGCGCACCCGCGGATAGTCCGGACTGTCGCGCTTTTTCTCCTACGGCGTGGGCACGATCGACGGGAACACGTAGGCCTCGAGCATCGCCACCACGCCGACCGCGGCGGTGAGGATGAGGCTGTATCGGATCACCCGCCGGAAGATGTCCCCCTCGGCCCCGACCCTGTTCACCCCGGCCGCCCCGACCGACAGGTTCTGCGGGCTGATCATCTTGCCCATCACGCCGCCGGACGAGTTGGTGCCGGCGGTCAGAATCGGCGACACGTTCCCGAGCTGCTGCGCCGTCTGCGCCTGCAATGGCCCAAACAGCGTGTTCGACGACGTGTCCGAGCCTGTCAGGAAGACACCGAGCCAACCGATGAACGCGGCCACGAACGGGAATATGAAGCCCGTTTTGGACAGCGCGATCGCAAGGCTCGACGTCATGCCCGAATAGTTCATGACGTACGCGATGCCGAGGATGAACGCGATGGTCAGGATGGGCAGCGACAGCTGCCGTACGGTCCGCGCGTAAACCGTGAAGAAGTTGAGCTTCGCGCCGGCAACCAGCATCAGCAGGAACGCGATCACGTCGGCGTAGAGGACGAGCGACCCCGCCGCCGCGAGGAAGTCCCACTTGAACGGGTTGTTGTAGGCGGTGGGCGCCTTGACGATCGGCTTCTCCTGCGAGACCAGCGACACCGGCGCGCCCTTGGCGTTCGTCGTGTACGTCCCGGGCCAGAAGAAGTTCCAGACCGGGAACTTGAACGCCTGCCGCTGCTTCGCGGGGTCGGGACCGATCCACGGCAGCGGGCACAGCTTGAACGCGGGCGCGCCGCAGTTCAGGTCGGCGGTGATGTTTGCCGGCGTGTGCAACGCGGTCTTGGGGTCGTTGACGGGGTGCCCCGACCAGAACGGCAGGTTGCCCATCTGGCCGACGAGGATCACGATCACGAGCACGAGGTACATCGAGTAGGCGCGGACGATCCGCGCCGGCGGGTCGATCGCGTCGAACGGTGACGTGCCAGAAACCGCAGCGCGACCGGGCAGGTCTGGTTCGGATCGTGCTGCGCCACGTCCCGCCCGAAATCCAGAGGAGGGCGCCGCCGCCGTTTCGTGCGCGAACTGCCAGACCTCTTTCGGCCGCCAGAAACGAAGCAAGCCCGCAAGGCAGCCCATCGACACCAGGGCGGCGATGATGTCGGTCAGCTGCGGTCCGACGAAGTTCGAGACGAGGAACTGGACCACCGCAAAGGACACCCCGCACACGAGCACGGCCGGCAGCACCTCCCGCATGCGCCGCCAGCCCGCCAGCACCACGATCAGGTATGCGGGGATGAGGATCGAGAACAGCGGCAGCTGACGGCCGACCATCGCTGACAACGCGAGCGTCGTCGAGGTGACGTCCTTGTGCAGGATCGGCGCGACCAGGCCACCCAGAGTCACGACCGGGATGCCGATCGAGCCGAAGGCCACAGGCGCGGTGTTGGCGAGCAGCGCCAGGACGGCCGCGGTCACGGGCTCGAAGCCGAGGCTCGCGAGGATCGAAGCGCTGATCGCCACCGGCGCGCCAAACCCGGCGATCCCCTCCAGCAGCGCGCCGAAGCTGAACGCGATCAGAAGCGCCTGCAGGCGGCGGTCGCGAGTCAGGCGCGTGAGCGATCGTTTGATCACGTCGAAGTCGCCGCTCGCGACCGTCAGGTTGTGGAAGACGATCGCATTCAAAACGATCCAGCTGATCGGCCAGAGGCCGAAGGCCATCCCTTCGGTCGTCGCACCGAGCGTTATGCCGAACGGCATGCCCCACACGATCCAGCCGAGCAGCCCCGCTGTCAGCAGCGCGGCCAGCGCGCACAACCACGCGGGCAGCCGAAGAATGGCGAGCATGACGAACAGGACGTACAGAGGCAGGCCGGCCACCAGGGCCGAGAGCAGGATGCTGTCCAGGACAGGCTGATACGCCTGGTGGAACGTCAGAAAGACGCCCATAACACTCCCCCCAAATCGGACGCTTGCCGAAGCCGAAACTTAATTCAACGCGGATTCACAGGCGTTTGCAACCGACGCCTTACCAGGCCCCGCCGCCACCTCCACCACCGCCGCCGCCCGAGAACCCTCCGCCGCCGAACCCGCTCGACCCGCTTCCACCCGGACTCGAGACCACCGCGGTGGAGATGCTCGAGTTCATCTCCTGAAGGCTGCTTGCGAGCAGCGCCGCCTGGAAAGGGCCTGGGCCGACGTACCAGCCGTTCGTCTGCGAGGTGTCGATGCCCTCGAACGCCTTGGCCCAACGCGTGACGCAGCCGAACACGATCGCGTAGGGCAGGAGCTGCGTGAAAATCTCGGCCTTCTCCGCAAACTGTTGCCGGTATTTCTCGGCGGTGTTCATGTAGAGCCGGAAGCCGAGCGTGTGCTGCATAAGGTCGCGACCCGCCGCGGTGCGTACCGACATCATTCGGAACGTCGCGATCAGGATCACGCCGACGATTGCGATCGCCGCGCCTATGAGGCCCCAGCCAAACGCAGTGCCGAGCCAGTTGGCCAGCAGACCTCCGGCGATCAGCAGCACAACGCCGAGCGCGATGCGACCGCCTCGCAGGTAATCGGGCCGAGTGGTGAACAGCTTGCGGCCCATCGCGTCCGCGTACATCTGGCTCTCCGCCGACATGAGGGTCGGCCGGAAGGTGCCCTTGAGCGAGGAGAGATTCACCGACTCACGCCCGCTAAAGAGTCCATCGAGGAGCGTCTTCTCGAACGGAAGCAGCTGTCCCACCTGGTTCGGCTTCCAGGTGAGCGTCCAGTCCTTCTTACCGGGAACCTCAGTGATGGTCAGCACTCCGCGCACGGCCAGGTCGACGATGGTGGCCGTCACGTCCTTGGTGTCGGCGCTCTCGTCGAGGATCAGCCCGAGCTCGGCCGGTCGCAGGTTCTGCGGAGGTCCAAATTCGACGACGACGGGGTCGTGCTCGAACAGCGGCGCGGCGCGCTCGCTCGCGTCGTTGGTAAGGTAGTACTGGGTCAGATACTCGCGGTCGCGACCGTGCACCCACCAGAAGCGCACTATCAGCGCGAGCCCCGCCAGAAGCACCAAGAGGCTGAGGCCGACGGTCAGCGGGTTGACGTCGAAGGCGTCCCGCGGAAAGGAGCGCGCGCGAGGTTCCAGCATCGGCGGTGGCACCGTTACCGCGCCTTTCTTGAGCGCAGCGACGATGGTGAGTTGCTCGCCCGACGACAACCGCCGTGTCGCCTGGTACGTCACGCTGCCCCCCGTGTTGTTAACGGTGCATGCCTCTTGTGACCCCGTCGGTCCCTGGTAACAGGCAACCTTCTCGAAGGGACCGGTTGCCGAGATGATCCCGTTGGTGGGGAAGCTGACGGTGGCGTTGACTTGTTGTTTCGGTACGCCCCAGTCAGCGCCGTCGACGTTCCAGTAGAGCTCGTCGTGGTCCGAAAAGGAATTGAGGGCGCCAGTGACGCGGTAAGTGATCAGGTATCTCTGGGTGCCCGAAACCATCGCGTTCGGGTTGCCGATCTTGATTTGCGCAGTGTCGCCAATCGTCGTCGTGTACGGAACTGGACGCGTGCCATCGGTGACTGAGTTGACGGTCAGTTCGTAATAGCGATCGTGAGAGTCGTCATACCGGTAACGCAGCGGAATCGTCCGGAAAATGCCGTGGTGCTGCTGGGTGCCGAAATCGACGCCGATGTCTTCCTGGATGGTCAGGACGCTGTCCGTGCCGATCGAAATCACGGAGTTGAAGTAGCTGATCACCCAGCCCTCGTCGGCCTGCGCCGGCGCGGCGGACAGCCCGGCGACCCAGAAAGCGGCCAGGATGGCGATCAGCAGCCGGGATGTCATCGCGATCCGTATATTGCCTCGCGGCGCCCATGACTCATGCCAATCTCCGGCACGACATCCGCAACGTCGCGATCGTGGCCCACGTGGACCACGGCAAGACGACGCTGGTCGACGCCCTCCTGAAGCAGAGTCACACCTTCCGCGAGAACCAGGAGGTCGGCACGCTGATCATGGACAGCAACGACCTAGAGCGCGAGAAGGGCATCACCATCCTCGCCAAGAACACGTCGATCCGCCACGGCGAGGTGACCATCAACATCATCGACACGCCCGGGCACGCGGACTTCGGCGGCGAGGTCGAGCGCGTCCTCAACATGGCCGACGGCTGCCTGCTCCTGGTCGACGCCGCCGAGGGTCCGATGGCGCAGACGCGGTTCGTGCTCCGCAAGGCGTTCGAGGTGGGGCTTCGCATCGTGATCGTCATCAACAAGGTCGACCGCGCCAACGCCGACCCGGCGAAGACGCTCGAGCGCGTGCACGACCTGTTCCTCGAGCTTGCCGAAGACGCCGACCAGCTCGAGGCGCCGGTGGTGTACGCCATCGCCAAGCAGGGCCGCGCCGGCCTCAGCGCCGACTCGGTCGGCCCCGACCTCGAGCCCCTGTTCAAGACGATCATCGACAACGTGCCCGCACCGGTCGTCGAGGAGGGCGGCTTCCAGATGCTCGTGGCCAATCGTGCCTACGACGACTACACCGGCACGATGGCGATCGGGCGCATCTCCCGCGGTTCGGTTTCGCCGGGACAGACGATCGCGGTGCTCGCGGCCGAGGGTGAGCCCCGGCGCGTCAAGGTCGTGCAGGTCCTGATGTACCGGGGGCTCGAGCGAGTCGCGGCGGCGTCCGCCCGCGCGGGCGACATCGTGCTGCTCACCGGCCTCGACGAGGTCGCGATCGGCGACACCCTCGCCGACCCGGACTCTCCGGACCCGCTGCCGCGCATCGAGATCGAGGAGCCCACCGTGCGCATGACGTTCGGGGTGAACACGTCGCCGCTGGCCGGCCGCGAGGGCAAGTTCTCGACGACGCGTCAGCTTCGCGCCAGGCTGTTCAAAGAGCTCGACACCAACCTCGGACTGCACGTCGCCGACACTGGCTCTGCCGATCAGTTCCTCGTCAGCGGACGCGGCGAGCTGCACCTCGCGGTGCTCATCGAGACCATGCGTCGAGAGGGCTACGAGTTCGAGGTTTCGCGGCCAGAGGCAATCGTCAAGGTGATCGACGGCCGGCGCATGGAGCCGGTCGAGCACCTGACGGTCGACGTCCGAGAGGAGCACGTCGGCGGCGTCACGGAGGCGCTCGGCAAGCGTCGCGCCGAGATGGTCGAGATCGCGTACGACAAGAAGGGCGGCGTGCGGCTCGAATACCTGATCCCTACCCGCGGGCTGATCGGTTTCCGCAACACGTTCCTCACCCTCACCGCGGGCACGGGCCTCATGGGTTCGATCGGCATCGGCTACCGGCCCTGGCTTGGCGAGTTCCGCGAGCAGCGCAACGGCGCCCTGACCGCCTCGTCGCCAGGCACCGCCCTCACCTTCGGCCTGTCCGGTGCGCAGGAACGCGGCACGACCTTCATCGAACCGGGAGAGGAGGTTTACGAGGGCATGATCGTCGGGATCCAGAAGCGCCCGGGCGATATCCGGGTGAACGTCACCCGAGAGAAGAAGCAGTCGAACGTTCGCTCGTCGACCTCGGATATCTCGGTGAGGCTTACTCCGGCTTCGAGGCTGAGTCTCGAGCAGTCGCTCGACTTCCTCGCCGACGACGAGCTGCTCGAGGTGACCCCACAGCATCTGCGGCTCCGCAAGCGGCACCTGACGGAGGTCGAGCAGTCGCGCGCCCGGCGTGCTGCCCAGGCCGCCGGAATAGGTTTCTGAGGATCTGGGTATACTCCTGGTAGCCGGCGAAGCGCCGGCGCTCACAGTGGGCTGCGATCTTTCTCGAACGGGCCTAGCTAGTTGAGTGGCCCCGCCGTTCGAGAGATAGGAGATGGAAATGCCCACAGGCACCATCAAGAAGCTGGTTTCGGATCGCGGCTTTGGATTCATCAAGGCCGAGGACGGACAGGAGTACTTCTTCCACCGCAGTGGCACCGAGGGAGATTTCGACGGCCTCCAGGGTGGCGAGAAGGTTTCGTTCGAAATCGAGTCGAGCCCGAAGGGCCCGCGCGCCAAGAGCGTCCGCGTCGCGTAACTGACGCAAACCAGGAAGGCCCGGGCTTCGGCCCGGGCCTTTTTCATTTGTCTTCCTCCCCACGAAGTGGGGAGGTGGCGCGAAGCGCCGGAGGGGCCGCCAAACGGTATTGGGGTCAGCCGCCCAGGTATGCCCGCCGCACGGCGGGGTTGTGGAGCAGGTCGGCGCCGGTGCCGGTCAGGAGGATCTTTCCCGTCTCGATGACATAGGCGCGGTCCGCCACCTCCAGCGCTCGCAGCGCGTTCTGTTCGACGAGAAGGATCGTCGTCCCGTCCTGGTGGATCTCCTCGATGGCGCGAAATACCTCGTCGACCATCTGCGGCGCTAGCCCAAGTGACGGCTCGTCGAGCAGCAGCAGCCGCGGTCGCGCGAGCAACCCGCGCGCGATGGCGAGCATCTGCTGCTCTCCGCCCGACAGCGAGCCGGCGCTGAGATCTCGTCTCTCGCCGAGGATCGGGAACCTCCGCAGCACGTCCGCAATCTGTTTGCGCGAAGCGGCGCCGTCCCGGCGCGCCCACGTCGCGAGCTCGAGGTTTTCGAGCACGGTCTGCCGGGCCAGGATCTCTCGGCCTTCGGGCACCTGGACAAGGCCGTGGCGCACGATCGTCGATGCCTTCGCGATCAGGAGGTCGAGGCCGTCGAACACCGCCGTCCCCGATTGCGCGCGGATCAGCCCCGAAAGCGTGTTGAGGATCGTCGACTTGCCCGCACCGTTGGCGCCGATGAGGGCCACGACCTCGCCCGCCGCGACGCGGAGAGAGGCGCCGCGGACCGCCACGATCGCGCCGTAGCTGACGGTCAGGTCCTGCACGTCGAGGATTGCCTTGTCGGGTTCGGGTGCGGCTCGGGTCGAGGACGCGGAGCGCGAGATCTCCTGCTCTTCGGCCATACCCCCGGCTCCCAGCGCTGAGGTCACCTCGCGCTCGCCGCCTGACCCGAGGTAAGCCTTGATCACGCCCGCATCGGTGGAAACCTCCTCCGGGGTTCCGTCCGCGATCTTCTTGCCGAAATTGAGGACCGCAACCTGCTTGCACACCCCCATCACCAGGCGCATGTCGTGGTCGATCAACAGGATCGTGAGCCCGTTCGCGTTCAGGCGCTCGATGAGGTCGCGCATGCCCTGCTTCTCGGACGGGTTCATGCCCGCGGCCGGCTCGTCGAGGATCAGCAGTCGGGGCTTCAGGGCGAGAGCGCGCGCGATCTCCAGCCGGCGCTGGTCGCCGTAGGGCAGCGTGCCCGCGTGGCGCGATGCGATGGACGGCGACAGACCTACCGATTCGAGAAGATCGTTCGCCTCCTCCACGCGAGCACGGTCGGCGCTGCGAAACACAGGAAGCGTCGCCAGCTGCGCGAGCGTGTCGTCGCGCTGGTGCGTGTGCATTCCGATGAGCACGTTCTGCGCGACGGTCAGGTCTTTGAAGAGGCGAATGTTCTGAAACGTGCGCGCGATTCCCAGCGCCGCGATGCGATGAGCGGGCAGTCCGGTCAGCTCGTCGTCCTCGAGCCACGCGCGTCCCGACTGAAACCGCGCGTAGCCGGTCACCACGTTGACGAGCGTCGTCTTGCCCGCGCCGTTTGGCCCGATCAGGCCCTGGATCGACCCCTTCTCGACCTCCAGCGACACACCGTCGACGGCGCGCACGCCGCCGAAGTGGCGCTGGACGTCATCCAGTCGAAGGAGCACGGACCCCGGCTCGCGGCCACCACGCCGGCCGGACCAGCGCGAGACCGCCGCGGCCGACGATTCCCTGCGGCCGGAACACGATGACCGCGATCAGGAACACGCCAATGGCGACGTTCAGGTAGATGCCCTGGCTCTGAAAGATGTAGGGCAGCAGCGTGATGATCAGGGCGCCCACGACTGGCCCGATCACGGCGCCGCTTCCGCCGACCACGGCGAACGTGAGGATCTGGACGGCGCGCGTGACGCCGAACGATCCATCGCCCGGGTCGACAAAGAAGTTGAGGTGGGCCTCGAGCGCGCCGGCATAGCCCGCGAGCAGCGCGCTCAGCACAAATGCGATCAACTTGTAGCGCGCGACGAAGATGCCCTGGCTGAGCGCCGCGATCTCGTCCTGGCGGATCGCCGACCACGCGTTGCCGAGCCTGCCCCTGGTGAGCCGCCACACGAGAAAGACGACGACCACCAGCGAGACGAGGATCGGCGTGATGCCGCCGAGCGGATCGGCGTTGGGATTCTTCAGCCCTAAGCCCTCACCCGTGATCGGCAGGTTCAGCACGACGCCCAACCGCAGCGCCTCGATGAAACCGATCGTGGCGATGGCGAGAAACACGCCACGCAACCGGAGAACTGGGAGCCCCACAAGTACTCCGCCCGCCCCGGCGAGCAGAGTCCCCACCGCCACGTTCAACACGAACGGCGTGTGCCAGTAGAGGTCCATCAACACCGAGGTGTAGGCGCCGATCAACGCGAAGCCTGGGGCGGCGAGCGACAGCTGGCCCGAGTAAAGGACGAGGAACATCGAGACGGCGAGGATTCCGTTGATGCCGATCTGCGAGATCAGCAGGGTGTGCGAGTTCCAGAAACCGACGGGATCGCTGAACAGCGAGATGAAAAAGTCCAATCTAAATTCGCTCTCGCAAACGGGTACCGAAGAGACCCTGCGGTCGGAGCACGAGCATCAGGAACAGGGCCGCGAACGCCACACCACCTCGCGCGCTGCTCCCAAGCGTGACCAGGGCCAGAACCTCGATGGCGCCCAGCAGGTAGCCGCCGATCACCGCGCCTGGGATGCTCCCCATCCCGCCGAGCACGATCACCGCGAGCCCACGCACCTCGACGCTGTCGCGTCCGATGTACGGGCTGATGTCGCCTAAAGCGACGCCGAACAGGATCCCCGCAAGACCGCCTAGCGCCGAGGAGATCACCAGCGTCAGCGTGATCATGCGGTCGACGTCGAGGCCCATGAGTCGTGCCGCTCGGGGATTCTCGGCGACCGCGCGCAACCCGCGGCCGACCTGCGTGTAGCGCATCACGTAGCCGAGCGCGAGCATCAGCGCGACCGAGATCGGGATGATCGCGACCTTGCTCGCCTCGAGCGTGAGGTCGCCGACGTGCCAGATGGGGTTCGGCACCGTGCCCGCGGGGAACGCGACGGAGTTGGCCCCGTCGACCCAGAGCCACGCGAACAACGTGCCCGGCTGCCCTTGCTCCACGGCAGCGACGATGATCAGCGCCAGCCCGATCGTCGAGATGAGCGCGGCGATGGGCGGCGCCTGCCGGCGGCGCAGCGGACGAAGGCAGACGTACTCGATGACGAGGCCCAGCAGCGCCGAGACGAGGATCCCGATCACGCATGCCTCGGCGAAGGGCAGGCCGTGGTTGACGACCAGCGAGTAAGTGAGCGCCGCGCCCAGCATGAAGACCGCGCTGTGCGCGAGGTTGAGGATGTCGAGAATGCCGAACACGAGCGTGTAGCCGACGGCGAACAGCGCGTAGATCGAGCCGATGAAGATCGCGTTGAGCGCCTGCTGGTCCATCAGCGGCCCAGGTCAGGCAACGAGGTGGGGGAGCAGGCGGTGCTCCCCCACGTCTCCCGCGTCGCCGTCAGCTTGGCTGGATCGTGTGGACGAGAGTGAAGCCGCCGCTGCCGTCCATCGCGATGACGAACACGGTCTGCTTCACGTCGTGTGTCGACGTGAACTGGAACTGACCAAGTGGCGTCTGGATATTCACGCTCTCCATGGCCTTGCGCAGCTTGTCGCGGTCGCCGGCCATATCCGTAAACGTCAGGTTCGCGCGTTTGGCGGAGTCGGCGAGGATCTTGATCCCCGTGTAACCCTGCGCCGCGAACTGGTCAGGGTCCTTGTTGTACTTCGCCTTGTAAGCGCTAACGAACTCCGCATTGGAGGGGAATGTATTGCCGATGTACCAGGCGCTGGCGCTGCGCGCGCCCTTGCCGGAGGCGCCGGCCTGCGCCGAGACGACCGCGGTGTTGAACCCGTTGCCGCCGAGGAACTGGCCCTGCCAGCCCTGGTTGCGCGCCGCGGTCATGATCTTGGCCGGAATCGCCCCGAGCGACGTGATGAAGATCACGTCGGGCTTGAGCTGCACGGCCTGCGTCACATACGGCGACAGGTCGGCCTCTGCCTTGTTGAACTTGATGGTCTTGAGCAAGTCGATGCCGTACTGGCCGACCGTGTTCTGGACGATCGTGCCCCCGTCGCTCGAGAACTTGTCGTCCTGCGCGACCAGGAGGACGCCCGTCTTCGGGTGCATGTCGTTCGCGTAGGACTTGATGTTGTCGGGGATGGCGGTCTGCTCGCCCAGGCTGTCCCGGAACACGTACTGGCAGGGAGTTGCGCTCGGGAAGTTGCAGTCCGGCACGATGTGGATGCCGGTGGTGCTCACGGCGAGGATCGGAACCTTCAGGCTTTCGGCCAGCGGGTGAACGCCGACCGCGGAGTTGGACAGCGTCGGCCCGAGAAGGGCGAGCACGTTGTTCTGCTGGATGAGCGTTTGCGCCTTTGCCGCCGAGGTCGGCTTGTCCGACGTGTCGTCTTCGACCGTCAGGTTGATCTGCGCGCCGTTGACCCCGCCCGACGAGTTGATCTGCTCGACCGCCAGCATCGCGCCGTCGCGGCTCTGCGGTCCGTACACGCCGCCCGCGCCGGTGATTGACAGGATGGCTCCCAGTTGGATCGTCTTGCCCGAGTACGAGTTGGTCGAACCGCCCCCGCCGCCGCCGCTGGAACCACAAGCGGCGACCAGGAAGGTTGCCACCAGCGAGGCCACGAATCGAGTGCGATTCACTTTCAACCCCCCAAAGAAGACTTAGCGAATCCTTAACTTAGCACCGGCTAGGCACGCAGACGCTTCATCAGCCTCGGGATGTCGAGCTTGGGCCTGGGGTACTGCGGGTCCATCTGCTTGAGGGTCTCGAGCAAGATCTTGGTCACCGCCCAGTTGCGGTAGACCTTGTCGTCCGCCGGGATGATGTACCAGGGCGCCCACTGCGTCGAGCAGCGCGTGACCGCGAGCCCATACGCGCTCATGTAGTCGTCCCAGTAGGCGCGCTCGTCGATGTCGTGCTCGCTGAACTTCCAGTGCTTGTCGGGATCGCGCAGCCGGTCCATCAACCGTTTCCGCTGCTCGGCGTATGAGATGTGAAGGCACAGCTTCACCACCGTTGTGCCCCCGCGCACGAGCTGCTTCTCGAACGCGTTGATCTGGCCGTACCGACGGTCGATCACGGACTCCTTGGCGAGGTTGTGCACGCGAGCGATCAGCACGTCCTCGTAGTGCGAGCGGTTGAAGATGCCGATCTGACCAGGCACCGGAAGGCGCTTGCGGATACGCCATAGGAACCCGTGACGTCTCTCCTCGGGCGTGGGCTGCTTGAACGGCGTGATCAGCACGCCCTGCGGATTGAAGTTCCCCACGACGTGGGTGACGGTGCCGTCTTTGCCGGACGTATCCATCCCTTGAAGGACCACGAGGAGCGAGCGTTTGCGCTCCGCGTAAAGGCGCTCGTGCAGCCCGAAGAGGTCGCCCTGGCGCTTGTCGATGTCGCGCTGGGCCTTCTTGTTGCCGCCCTTCAAGCCAGGCCTCGAGTCAGGGTCGACGTCGGCCATTCGGAACCTGCCGTCGGAGATCCGGGCGCGCAGGAGATCTCGGACGTCTTTCGCGGCCATCTCCCCGAGTCTATCTACGTCAGTTCGGTGGGCGTCACATCCAGGTCGAGCAGGTGGTCGCCGCGGAGCACGGTCAGAGCGAGCTTGGCGCCGATCTTGGCTTCGACCATCAAGCGTTGGAGGTCGCCGGCCTTGCTGACTCCGACACCGCCCACTGAGACGATGACGTCGCCCGCGCGCAGCTCGCCGCCGGCGGCGGGCGAGCCGGTCACGACCTCGTGCACTTCCACGCCCGCTTTGCGCGCGAGTCGCTCCGCGATCGGCGGCGGCAGCGGACGCGTTCCGCCCGCGATGCCAAGGTAAGCGCGGCGCACGCGGCCGTTTTGCATCAAGGCGGAGAGGATCGCCTGCGTCGTCCCGTTCATCGGGACGGCGAGCCCGAGGCCCATGCCGGCCACCGCGGTGTTCACGCCGATCAGTCGCGCTTGCGAGTCGGCCAGCGCTCCCCCGGAGTTGCCCGGGTTCAGCGCGGCGTCGGTCTGGATCACGTCTTCGATGAAGCGGCGGTGTCCGTTGCCGTCCGCGGTCGCCAGCGAGCGGCCTAACCCGCTGACGACCCCGGACGTGACGGATCCCGAAAAGCCCATCGGATTCCCGACCGCCACCACGAGCTGTCCCACGCGCAACTGGTCGGCGTTGCCGATCTTCGCGGGGTTCAACCCCGTGGCCCGGGCGCGCGCGACCGCGAGGTCGGACAGCGGGTCCGCGCCCACGACGTCCACGTCGTACTCGGTGCCGTCGATGAAGGACGCGCTGGCGGAGCCGCCGGCCGCGACCACGTGGGCCGAGGTGACCAGGTAGCCGTCGGGGGTGATCACCACGCCCGAGCCTGCCCCGCCGCCTCGCCCGCCCCGGCCGATCCGCAGGCTGGCCACGGAGGGAAGGACCTTCTCCGCGACTGAGGTCACGATCGACGAGTAGGCGTCCAGCGCCTCCTGCTCGGTGGGGGTCTCGACCAAGGTGCTTACAAGATTACCAAGTAACAGACAAACTAAACACGGGCCGCGGTCTTTAGGGCGCGGAACTCCTTTTCGAACGCGGCAACGATGTTCTCGGGGTCGTCCACCAGGCCCTCGTCGGTGGCCACCCCGAGCATGACCCCGCCCGCATAAGAGAGGATGCTGATCCCCAGCCCGAGCCGGCCTGACTGCGGCACCCAGAACATCACCCGTTCGAGCTTCCTGCCGGCCAGGTAGAGCGGCTCCCGCGGCCCGGGCACGTTGGTCAGCACCGCCGTCGCCTTGCTGCCGAAGAACCGCAGCCCCAGGCGCTCGACCTCGACCGGCGCGCGACCGATCACGTTGAGCACGCCGAACGCGACCAACGCCTCGGGCGATCGCTTCAGCTCGTCCATCTCCTTCTTGATGGCGCGCAGCCGGCGCACCGGGTCGACCACGCCGACCGGCAAGGTCAGGAACACGAGGCCGAACGAGTTGCCCATCTTGTGCGCCTGGTCGATCGGCCGCAGGTTGACCGGAATCGACGCCCGAATGGAAAGGCCCCTGCTCGACTCTCCGCGCTTCTCGAGGTAGCGTCGGAGCGCGCCGGTCGTCGTCGCGACCAGGACGTCGTTGACCGTGGCGCCGTAGGCCTTGCCGATCGCCTTGAAGTCCTCGAGAGGGACGGACTTTGACCACGCCGCCTTCTTGCGCCGGCCGAGCTCGCCCTTGAACGCGGTCGGTGGATCTGGCGGAAGGAGCACGAGGCGGCCGAGTCGATAGGCGCCCTCGGCGATCCGTCCCGGATCCTGCAGGAGCCTCGCCGCGCCGCCGGCCACGCCCGGCAACCAATCGAGAGGCCCGCCATGATTCGATGCCCTGGCGCTGGGCCGGCGCGCCGAAGGCTTCGCCGTCGGATCCGTCAGCGAGAGCATCACGCGCACCAACGCAATGCCGTCCGCGATGGAGTGATGGATGCGCGCGAGCACCACGGACCCGTGGTCGTGACCGTCGATGAGGTGCACGTGCCACAGCGGTTTGCTGAAGTCGAGCGGCGTGCTCATCTGCTCGCTGACGAATGCGTTCAGGACCTTGTCACCACCCGGCTTGGGGAGCGCGACGTGGCTGACGTGGTTCTCGATTGCGAACTTCGGGTCGTCCTGCCAGTGCGGAAGCCCACCTCTCGTGCGAGGCCTGACCACGCGCTGATGAAACCGGCCGAAGGGTGCGAGCCGCTTGTCGAGGAGCGCCCGCAGACGCTGCGGCTCGACCTTGCCGTCGAGCATCAGGACGCCCGTGACCATCATCAGGTTGGTCGGGTCTTCCATCCCCAACCAGGCGGCGTCGACGCTCGACATCGGGACCATGCGCGCCATTTGAGATCGAGGTGATCCTACGCGTGCTCGGCGGGGGCGCCGAGCGGCGCGCGCTTACGAATTCTTCACATCCGCCTAATGCCGCCGCCGGCGGCCAGGCGTTCAATGAGCGACGTGAGCCTCGCACCAATCGAAGAAACGACCGTCGTCGCTCCCGCTCCACGTCGCGGGATGACCCGCCGCCAGGTCCTCGCCACCGCCGCCGCGACCGGCATCGGCGTCGGCGTGATCCGCCTTCTCGGCGGCTCGATGCAGCAGATCGCGACCTCGCATCAAGCGTCCGCCTCAGATTGGGTATCTCCCCTGGGCTCGGAGGGCGCGCGCGTCATGCAGCTGTTGCGCCGCACCACGTTCGGCTACACGCCGGCGCAGCTCGAAACGGCGCTATCGGACGGATTCAACAAGACGCTCGACCGCCTGCTCGAGACCAAACCGGCGGAGCCGCCGGTGCCGGCGTTTGCCGCAACGCCCGGCGGTCGCTTCCCCATCCAGCAGCTGCAGCAGTGGTGGATCGACCACATGCTGACCACCGCAACGCCGTTTGCCGAGCGCATGACGCTGTTCTGGCACGGGCACTTCACGAGCGACTACCGCAAGGCCGCCAACGACACGTACATGTACTGGCAGAACCTCGCGTGGCGCCGCATGGGCCTGACCGACCTCCGCTCGATGCTGATGCAGGTCACGGTCGACCCGGCGATGCTGCGCTACCTCGACCTCGCGACTTCGACGGGCCAGAGCCCCAACGAGAACTACTCACGCGAGCTGATGGAGCTGTTCACCATGGGCGCCGGCAACTACGGCGAGACGGACGTGCGCGAGAGCGCCAAGGCGCTCGCAGGGTGGGTCCTTCCGCAGCCCGATGCCGGTAGCGGCCGCGCGGCCGTCTACTCGACACAGAAGACAGGTGTCTTCAATCCGCGCCGCGCCTACAAGGGGAGCGTCACCTACCTCGGCAAGACGGGGCCGCTCGACACGCAGGGCGTAATCGACCGCATCCTGGAGCAGCCCGCGACGGCGGTCTTGATAGCGGGCAAGCTCGCCGCGCACTTCGTGACCGCGCAACCTGCGAAGAGCTACGTGAGCTCGCTCGCCGATACGTTCCGGCGCAGCAAGTACGACATGAAGACCCTCATGCGCGCCATGTTCACGAGCCCGGAGTTCAGCGCCGGCTCGAGCTATCGCAGCTTGATCAAGTCCCCGACCGAGTTCATGGTCCACTCCGCGCGCGCCCTCGGCTCGACCGCGCCGGGCACCTCCAAGCTGATCGCCGGGTCCGGGGCGGGGATGGGGCAGAGCCTGTTCGATCCGCCCGACGTCAACGGCTGGCCCAACAACGAGTCGTGGATCTCTTCCAACACAGTGGTCGTTCGGGTCAACTTTGCGACCGCAGCCCTCGCGCAGCTGAAGGGATCGGTGCCGCCTTCAACCGATGCGGTGCGCACGCACCTCGATGGCGTGCTGAGCCCGCAGACCTCGTCGTTCCTGAAGCAGGCCGCGGACGACCGCGCGCGCTGGTTCATCCTCCTCGCCTCGCCGGAATTCCAGCTCAAGTAGGTGCACAAAAGATGACGAAAGAGATCGGCATCAACCAGCTCAAGCGTCGCGACTTCTTGAAGGCGGGCCTCGTTTTTGGAGCCGGCGCGTCGGGCCTCGCTGCCGGCTACGCCGCCGTCCCTGATGCGTTCGCGCGCGCCGTGTACGCGGCCAAGAAGGAAGGCCTCGCCAACGACAACATCCTGGTGATGATCCAGCTGGCCGGCGGCAACGATGGCCTGCGCACGGTCGTTCCGCTGGCCGACCCGACGCTGCACGACCTGCGCCCGCGCCTTGCGGGTCCGATGGTCTCGCAGGCGCTCCCGCTAAACGCGCAGTACGGCCTCAACCACAACCTCCCCGGCGTCAAGTCGCTGTGGGACAAGGGCAAGGTCGCGATCGTCCAGGGCGTCGGCTACCCGAACCCGACCTTCTCGCACTTCGAGTCGATCCGCATCTGGGAGACGGGCGACCCGACGCGCCGCCAGGTCGACGGCTGGCTCGGTCGCACCCTCGCGACGAGCTACGACTCCAACGGGCACCCGCTCACCGGCTGCGCGTGCGGCGCCACCGATGCGCCCGGAGCGCTGCGCGACCTGCAGGCAACGCTCACGGTCATCCAGGACCAGAAGAACTTCGGATTCACCGGCGGGACCGAGGTCGAGGCCGCGGTCGGGGCGCTCTACAAGGGAACGCCGGGCATCTACGGCGCCCTCTTCGACACGGCGATCGCCACCGCGACGGAGACGATGGCGACGCTTCGCACGTCGGCGTCCAGCTACCAGCCGATGGCCGACTACACCGACAAGGTCAAGCTGGTCTACTCGTCCAAGAATCAGCTCGCCGCGGCGCTGCAGCTGGCGGCCGAGCTCATCGTCACCGGCACCGGCGTCAAGCTGCTGCACGTCACCCTCGGCGGCTTCGACACGCACTACACGGAGCTCAACCGTCACGACGACCTGATGGGCTACCTCGACTCGGCGGTGTCGGCGTTCTACCAGGACCTGGCGGCGCACAACATGTCGGACAAGGTCCTGATCGCGACCTGGTCCGAGTTCGGCCGGCGCCCGAAAGAGAACGCGAGCGGCGGCACCGACCACGGGGCGGCCGCGCCGCTGCTTCTCATCGGCGACCCGGTGACAGGCGGGCTTTACGGCGACGAGCCAAGCCTGACCAGCCTGGATGCCACCGGCAACCTCAAGTACGCGGTCGACTTCCGATCTGTTTATCAGGAGATATTGAGTGGGCACCTTGGTGCAGACGCGAGCAAGATCCTCGGCGAGACGTTCGATCGCGTTTCATTTCTCAAAGCGCCGGTCGCGGTCTGAGGTCATGAGGCTCTTCCTCATGAAAGCGGTCGCGACGGCGCTGACGATCGGCGCCACCGCGCTCTCCGCGGTGTTCGTGACCGCGCACATGAAGAATCCGGCGGCGCCGCTGCAGCCGACGGTGCTGACCGCGGCGCCGGCGGCGCAGGCCGTGCAGCCCACCACCGAGCCCGCGATCACTTCGACCTATGCGTCCTGACACCGTCTCGCGTCACTTCGACGCGATGGACACTGCGTGCAGCCTGTTCGCTGTAGACGGGGATCTCGCCGCGGCGGAGTCATGGGTCAGTCGGATGGCCGATCGCCTGACCCGTTTCTCCCGCGACAGCGAACTTTCGCAGCTCAACTGGCACGCGGGCGCTTGGTGCGCGGTCAGCGACGACCTCGAGTCGGTACTGCGTGCGGCGCTCGACGCGTACGCGATGAGCTCAGGCCTCGTCAACGCGGCCGTGCTCCCATCGATGGTCGCCATCGGCTACACGCGATCCTTCGCCGACGGCCATGGCATCGCCACGCTGGAGCGAGCGCGGCCCCTGCCGCCTCTGCCTGAAGTTCTGCAGATTCGTCCTGGACAGGCCCACGTTGCGCACGGTGCGGGCATCGATCTCGGCGGCATCGCCAAGGGTTGGATGGCCGATCGACTATCCGAAAAGATCGGATCCTATTGCGTGGTCAACCTTGGCGGCGACCTGCGGGTCAGGGGTCAATGGCCGATCGGCATCGGGCCCGCGACATTGATGCTTCACGACCAGGGCGCTGCGACGAGCAGCGTCCGCAAGCGACGGTGGGCGGACGTGCATCACCTCATCGATCCGCGCACCGGCTTGCCGGCGCGCACCGGCCTCCACGACGTGTCCGTGGTCTGCCCGACCGCGCTCGAGGCTGAGGTCGTCGCCAAGACCGCGCTCCTTCTCGGCCCCGAGCGCGCGCCCGAATACTGCGCGCAGCACGCTATGGCGTGGTGGCTCGCATGACGGCCGATCAGTTCTTCTGGGTGCTCGCGCGCGTCGCCGGCCTCGGCTCGTACGCGGCCCTCGCGATCGCGCTGGTGACGGGCATCGCGCTGCGGACGGCCGTGCTCGACTGGCTGGGAAGCAATCGCCTGGTGCGCTCGCTGCACGAGTACACGATCGTGCTGTGGATCCCGCTCGCAGTGATCCACGTGGGATCGCTGCTCCTCGACCACACCGCGCGGATCGGCCTGCTCGACGTCTTCGTGCCCTTTCACTCGACCTACGGCACACTGGCGATCGGCCTCGGCGCGCTGTCGCTGGACGTCCTGCTGCTGGTCAGCGTCACCGCTTACTTGAAGCGCAGGATGGGCAAGGACGTGTGGCTGTGGATCCACCGTCTTGCCTACGGCGCTTTCGCGCTCGCGTTCCTGCACGCGGTCCTGAGCGGCACGGACTTCAGCGATCCCGCGGTCTCGGCCATCACTTGGGGAGCGGCCGCTGCGCTGGTTACGCTGGCTGTCGCCCGCCTGCTTGGAGGTCGCCTCCCCGCTTAAGCCGCGACCCAGTGGCGCAGCTCGATCACGTGCTGGCGGAGGTGCTGCTCGGCCTCGAGCGGTGAATCGATCTCTCGCCGCTCGCGGTGCCACCGCTCCATCGCCAGGTCGAGCTGTGCGGTCTGGAGCCGCGACACCTTCAGGTAGCCCGGAAAGCCCGCCCGGCTGAACGCCTGCAGCCGGCGCCGCAGCCGCTGCCACGGGCTCGACAGCATCGGCACCTCTTCGGGCAGGATCGCGCCCAGGCCGGTAGCCGCCTCCTTGCGGAGCTGATCCAGGAGGTTCTGGCCCTCATAGCGGATCCCGAAGATCAGCAGGGCGATCAGTCCCGCGGTGAACGGGCCGTTCATGACCAGGGTGCGGAGGTGGATCTCGACCAGACCGAACAGCGTGTTGTCGACGGGGAAGAAGGTGGCCCACGCGTCCCAGGCGAAGTGGCCGGCGATGGCGATGATGAAGCCGGCGACGATCGCGAGGATCTTCTGCCGTACGTTGGGCAGCTGGCGCGCGATCCCGACGCCCGCGCCGATGTACGCCGTGTAGGTCGCGTGGCCGAAGAAGAGGCCGAGCACCTGGCGCCCGTACCACTGGATCGCGGCCGCCGCGCCGCCGAAGCCTTCGGCCTGGAACACGGCGTAGAGGTTGGTCATGTAGCTGATCGATTCGAGGAAGTTGAAGCCGAGGCCGACCGCCGCTCCGTAAACGATCCCGTCGACGACGTCGTCGAACTCGTCTCGCATGATCAGGAAGAGCAAGAGCACGGCCGTGCCTTTCGCCAGTTCCTCGAGGATGCCGGCCATGAACGCCAGCGAGGTGTCGAGGCCAGGTCCAGGCACCAGGGCGTGCTGCGCGGACTGCTCCCAGATCGTCTCCCCCCACACGACGAGGCTCGTCGCGACGATCGCGCCCCACGCCGCAGCCACGAGAACAAGTCGCCACGGCTCCTTGTGGTTGCGGTCCATGCGCCGCACGACGAAGAGACCGAAGGCGGTGGTGGGGAGGCAGGCGAGCGCGCAGACCGCCGCGACCGCCGGCCCCGCCGACTGCGTGAACAGGAAGACGTCGATGACCAGCAACCACAACAGGACGCCCAGGCCGATGAGCACGCCGGCGCGGATCAGGTGCTTGCGCCGCGTCGCCCGGTCGCGGTCGTACGTGCGCACGAGCACGAACGTGCCGAGTGTGATGAGGGCGACGGCCAGCAACCCGTAGAGCGACGCGCGCGCGGGGATCGTGTCGAGGTAGACGTAGTTGAGGATCGAGCTCGCGACGAGAGCCACGACCACGGCGCTGACGATCGCGAACGCGATGCCGTAGCGGCGCGGACGAAGGCGCGTTTCGGGGTCGGCGGCCGGCGGATGAGTGGCGGTGATCACGTGCGGTCCACGAGCTCGAACCGGCGCGCGAGGACCTCGACTGGCACACCGTCCTGCACGCGCTCGACGACAAACGTGTAGCGCCCGGGCAGCACGTAGTGGTAGCCCTGCGGGACGGCGACGGGCACCACCGAGTGGCTGACGAGATCCCGCGCGGCCGCGGGACCGGAGTAACCCTGGATCGACCCGAAGGTGTCATACCAGCGAGCGTCGACGATCGTGCTGCCCGGCACCGACGTCCAGTCGATCACGGCGGCGAACTGCTCGTCGCGGTGGAACTCGGTGCGGTCCGGCCCGGTGGTCGTGCCGCTGCCGGGGTCGTACTTGTAGATCCCGGAGATGTGTGCGTGGATGCCGCTCGCCTGCCCGGGGCGCTCGAAATAGGCGAATTCGATGAGGCCGATGGACAGGATTGCCACGCCGACGGTGGCAAAAACGAGCAGCGTGCGGTAAAGAACCCTCAACTGGTCGTAGGTGACGGAGCTCAAGCCCGCTCAGTCGAATGGATTTGCCCGCGCGTTGTCAAGGAAGTAAGAAAGGAGGTGTTTCCATGCCCCAACGCGCGTGGAGCGAGAAACGAGAGCGTCAGTACGAGCACATCAAAGACGGTTTACTCGACCGAGGCACGGACGAAGACAAGGCGGAGGAGATCGCTGCGCGCACTGTCAACAAGGAGCGCGCGCAGCACGGTGAAGCCAGGGAGGCAAGCTCGACCTCGATCCACGACCTCTCTCCGGGGAGGCGTGGCGGGCTGCGATCGCACCGAGGATCGGGCGGCAGAACCTACGACCAGCTACGCAACGAGGCGAAACAGCGTGGGATCAAGGGACGCTCACGCATGAACAAGGCCGAGCTGGAGCGGGTCCTGAGCCGATAGCGGTTTCCATGCATCCGCGGGTCCGGTTCGCTATTGCGGCCCCGGCCGTCGTGCTTCCGTTCGAGGCGCTGCAGGCGGCGGTGCTGCTGCGCCTCGGCGCGGTCACGCCCGGGGATTGGGTCGCGCTGGTGATCGCGAACGTCTTGCTCCTGCTCGGCGCGTGCGCGCTGGCGGCCGATTTCCCGCTGGCCGGGCGGGTCGGGCGCGCGGTGCTGGTCGGAATCGGCGTCCCGCTGCTCATGCCCGGACCGACGGCGCTCGACTCGACCGTGCAGTCGTTCGATCCCGTGCTCAGCGCGCTGCCGTACGCGATGGTGCTGGCGATGCTGGGCTTCGCGGAGGGATGGATCTACCTGCAGGCGACGCGACCACGACCGACGACCTGACAGCTAGAGGGTGCCGAGCTGGTGCGGCGGAGAGGAGTTGAACCTCCACGACCTTGCGGTCACTGGCTCCTGAAACCAGCGCGTCTGCCATTCCGCCACCGCCGCTCACAGAGGCGAAAAGTGAGTATACCCACGCCCTGATCACACCCACGAGACGCCTGATTTGCGCAAAAAAGGTCTATCAAGCGCGAGCGATACACCTACTTTGCGCAAATCGGTTCGGGGCGGATCAGGAGGCGACGAACAAAGTGTTCCAGGCCGCCTCGACCAGCTCGGGCGTGAGCTGAGGCCGTACCCCGCGCGCGGAGGAGACGTCCACCAGCCTCTCCAACAGGTCTCGCGGGTGGTTGCCCCGCAGCGGCCGGCCGCCGTACATCGTGTGGATCATCTCCATCGCGGGCGGCTCGGGCGGAATCGTCAACCGCTCCCGCTCGCGCTCGAAGATGCGGCACCACATCTCCCAGGTGGGATCGGGCATCAGCACCTTGTACGCCAGGCGGCGCAGGTAGGCCTCGTCCAGGAGCTCGGCCGGTTTCAGGTTCGTGGACAGCGCTAGCTGCGCGCGGAACGGGACCTCGACCTTGCGTCCCGTCGACGTGAGGTTCAAGAAATCGGTGTCCTGCTCGAGCGGCACGAGGAGGCGGTCGAGGATCTGCTTTGGTGACACGCGCTGGCGCCCGAGGTCGTCGATCAGCAGCACGCCACCGTTCGCCTTGACCTGCAGCGGGGCGCCGTAGACTCGCGAGCCGTCCTCCCACGTCGGGTCGAACATCTCGAGCTGGAATTCCCCGCCGACCTGCACCAGCGGCCGCGACACGCGCCGCCATCGTTTGTCCGCCGGCTGATTCGGCTCGAGCCGGTGAACCGCCCCGTCGAAAACGGTCATGACCTCGCCGCCACCGACGTCGAGCGCGACGGGGAGGATGATCGGCCCACCCAGAAGCGAAGAGATGCGCCGCGCCAGCGTCGTCTTGCCGTTGCCCGGCGCGCCGTAGATGAAGATGGACGAGCGCGAGTTGACCGCCGCTCGGACCGCCTCCATCACGCCGGGCGCGAGCTCGATGCCGCTCAACGCGAGGCCGACCTTGACCAGGTCGAGCGTCCCCGGCTTCGCCGCTTCGGCCAACACTGCCTTGTACTCCGCCATCGACACTGGCGCCGGCCCGAGATAGCGCGTCGAGGCGTCGGCGATCTGGTCGCTGCGGGTGCGCCCCTGCTTGGTGATCGCGTAAGCCATTCGCTCCGGCAGCGGCCGCCCGAGCCACGGCCCTTGCTCGTTGGCCAGCCCAAGCGCGTCCAGCAGGTTCTGGCCGGTCAGGGCTTTGAGGATCGGCTCGATCGCGGCGAACGGCAGGGCGAGCGCGTCCGCGACCTCGAACCCGGTGACCCGCGTGGCCGACCCGGCCACACGCAACACCATGCCTTCGATCAGCGTGCGGTTGATCTCTGGCGGCGGCGGCGGCTCGATCTGATGCGCGGGCGTCGTGGGTACCGCCGAGGGCACGGGCCGCGGCGCGTCGACGTGCTCCAGGATCGCTGCGAACAGCTTCTTGCCGAACCGCGCGCGGTCGGCGTGGTCGGGCGGCTCGCCCTCGCGCCGGCGGCTGATCCAGTCGGGGATCTCCTTGAAGACCACCGTGTTGCCGATCAGGAGCTGCACGAAGTCGGGCTCTTTGGCTGCGACCCGCACCGCGATGCGAATCAGGTAACCCTGCGATTTCAGCGCCGCCCAGCTCCGCTCCCACGCGACATCGTTGTGTCCCGACCAGGTCTGGCGCACGGTGCGGTCGCGGGCGATCGTGATGTCCTTGCGGTTCTGGTAGCGGCGCCGGACGAGCTCGGTCACGTCCTTGTCGACGTCGTCCGCCACCAGCGCGGCAAGCGGCAGCGCGCGGTCGTCGACCGCGGGCCGGTTCTTGATCTCGAAGATCGTGTTCGCCGTCGGCGCCAGCGCGCGGATGACCGACGCGTGGCGCGGGCAGAAGGGCGTCCGCTCGATGAACTGGATGTGGCGACGGCACCACCAGCTGTTGCACTTGCGCCCGGTCATGTCGGTGTAGGCGCACGACCATCCGCGCCGCTCGCTGCAGTCGCTGTACGTGCAGACGCCCGCAGGCTTCTGGCCGTCGGTTCGCGCGGGCAGTGGCCGCGCCTCCTCGACCTCCTCGTCCTCTTCGTCGACGTCGGCCTCGGCTGGGGCGGAGATGGCCTCGGCCGGCGGGTGGTGGACCGCAGCCTTGGGCATGTAATGGAACGCGCCCGCGAACTCCTCGCACGACTGGAACCGCTGCGTCCGGTCCTTCGCCGTCGCCTTCCAGATGATCTCCAT
>DATEHC010000005.1:0-10109 GCA_035279785.1 Candidatus Dormiibacterota bacterium | reverse complement strand
GTTCGGCGAATTAGGTTCCTACATAACTTGACACTTGTGAGCCGGCCACAACAAAATTCAATCTGGCCGCAGAGGCTGTGAGTAAGACCTGCCGCCGGCGCACTCTCGCCCCGCAGGCGTTGCGGGAAGAAGGCTGCAGGAAGAGTCTGAGAGAGGTAAGACGCGTATGCATCTAGGGTTTCGGTCACGGGCGCTCGCGCTCGCGGCCGCCGGCGTTGTCGCCGCCGCGTGTGGTGGTGGGAACGGATCGTCCGGTGGTGGTAACGCAGCGTCTCCCGACAAACAAGTGCTCAACGTCAACATCGACACCGAGCCGTCGACGCTAGACCCCACTCAGGAGCAGTGGGTATACGAGGCCGACGCCGGCCGGAACATGTACGAGGCCCTGACTCGGCCCAACGCCGGGGACACCGACGTCGTCGGCGCGGCGGCCTCGAGCTGGGATATCTCGTCCGACGGGCTGACGTGGACGTTCCACCTCCGCTCCGACGGCAAGTACAGCGACGGTCACCCCGTGGTGGCCAGCGACTTCGTCGCCTCCTACAAGCGAATCCTCGACCCGACGATCGCGGCGCCGTACGCGGACCCGTTCTTCGACGGCAACATCGCCGGCGCGGACAACTACGCCAACGTCGACGCCAAGAACCCGCAGGCTGTCAAGCAATTCCTGGACGGCATCGGCGTTTCGGCTCCCGACGACAAGACCTTCGTGGTCAAGCTGCAGAAGGCGGCGCCCTACTTCAAGTGGGTCACCAGCCTCTGGATGGCATCACCGATCGAGGCCTCTGACCTCACCGCCGGTGGTGCCAACTTCGGCGCCGTCACCGCGGACGCGCCGACCAAGATCCACGGGAACGGTCCTTACATGCTCAAGGAGATCGTGCCGAAGGATCACATCACGCTCGTTCCGAACCCGAGCTACCGGACGCAGCCGAAGCTGCAGAAGGTGAACCTCCTCGAGATCACCGACGCGAACGTCGAGTTCGCGAAGTTCCAGAACGGGGAGCTCGACATCACCCGCGGCGTTCCGCCCCTTGACGTGGCCACGGTCAACGGCGACCCGAAGCTGAGCAAGGAAGTGGTCAAGGGCCCGTCGCTCCTGACCTGGTGGATCGACTTCAACACCACCAAGGCTCCGTTCAACAACGCCGACCTCCGGCTGGCGTTCTCCAAGTCGCTCGACCGGGCGTCGTACGTGCACAACATCCTCAAGGACATCGGCACCCCGATCACCAGCATGATCCCGAACGGCATGCAGCCATTCGACTCCAGCGCTGGCCCTCAGGGCTACGACTGCAACGCCGCCAAGCAGCTTCTCGCCAAGGCCAAGACCGAAGGCGTGACTGACGCGCAGCTGAACAGCATCCACTACGAGTACGCCAACAGCTCGACCCGGAAGACCTCGTCCGAGTTCTTCCAGCAGCAGTGGCAGAGCTGCCTCGGCATCAACGTCACCCTCGACGCGATCGACAGCCAGACGCACTCGCACCACCTGCGCAGCGGCAACTACCAGGTCGGTGGCGTGTCCGGCTGGCAGGCCGACTACCCCGACGGCCAGGACTGGTTCGACATCTTCATCACCGGTTCCGGCAACCAGTTCTCGAACTGGTCGAACAAGGAGTACGACGCGGACGTGCAGAAGGGCGACACGAGCCCCAAGCAGGCCGACCGGATTGCGGCCTACACCGCGGCGCAGAAGATCCTGGAGCAGGACGCTCCGGTGATGTTCCTTTTCCAGAACGAGAAGTTCTTCCTGATGTCGTCCAAGGTCAAGGGCGCGAACATCCACCCGCTCGACGACGACTGGGCGGGCGACATCGCAACCACGACCTCGATGTACATTTCCGCGTAAGGAATTGGCAGTAACAGCGGGCGCCCCTCTTCGGAGGGGCGCCCTGCCCTTCATCCGGTGGATTCCGAGAGGCAGGGCCGCGACCCTGGCCGTCTATATCGTCCGCCGCGTGCTCTGGATGATCCCCGTCCTTTTCTTCGTCATCCTCATCACCTTCGCCCTCATGCACCTCGCGCCCGGTGGACCGTGGGACCGTGAGGGCAAGCAGCTGGCGCCTTCAGTCATCAAGAACCTCAACATCAAGTACGGCCTCGACAAGCCGCTGTGGCAGCAGTTCGTCCTTTACGTATGGGGCGCCATCCACTTCGACTTCGGTGACTCGCTCCGCTCGCCCGGGCAGCAGGTGTCGACCCTGCTCATCGAGAGCTGGCCCTACACCTTCACCCTGGGCGCGGTGACGTTCATCCTTCTGGTCCCGATCGGCGTGGGCCTGGGGGTTATCGCGGCATTGCGGCAGAACTCGTGGGCCGACTACTCGGCGCTGGGGATGGCGACCGTGTTCGCCTCGACGCCCAACTTCGTCGTCGGCATCATCCTGATCATCCTTCTCGCCCTCGAAATGAACAAGCTGACCGGGGGTACGTTCTACCTCGACACGGGCGGATTACCCTCGCCGTGGAGCCCGCTGCAGACGCAGCTCATAATGCCCGTGATCACGCTCGGCGCCCTGCCCGCCGCGTACATCGCCCGCCTCACACGCTCGAGCACGCTCGAGGTGCTGCGGCAGGACTTCGTGCGCACGGCCTGGGCCAAGGGTTTGCGCGGCCGGCTCGTCGTCACCCGACACGTCCTGAAGAACGCGCTCATCCCGGTGGTGACGGCGCTGGGCCCGACCTTCGCGTTCCTTATCACCGGCTCGTTCATCGTCGAGACCCTGTTCCAGATCCCCGGCATCGGTCGCAGCTTCGTGACCTCGATCGCCGCGCGCGACTACACGATGATCCTCGGCACGACGCTCCTGTACGCGTTCCTGATCGCGGTCGTGAACCTGATAGTCGACATCCTTTACGTGTTCATCGACCCACGAGTGAGGTTGACCGACTGATGGCAACAGCGATCGGAGTCGCGCAGCAGGTCGATTGGGACGTCCCGGAGCAGACCGGCCTCTGGAAGGACGCGTGGGTCCGCTTCCGCCGCAACAAGCTCGCGGTGATCGGGCTCGTGATCGTCGTGCTCTTCGTCATCCTGGCCATCGGGGCGCGGGTCCCCAACACGCCGGGCGGCCTGTGGCGACTCCTCCACCTCGCGCAGGACCCGTTCCAACAGGACGTGACCAACAGCGTCGCGTCACCGTCGCTTTCGCACCCGATGGGCACGGACGCGCTCGGACGTGACGTGTTCTCGCGTGTGCTGTACGGATCCTCGATCTCGCTTTCGATCGGGATCATCGTCCAGTTTCTGATCCTCATCGTCGGCGGGACGATCGGCATGGTCGCCGGCTACTTCGGCGGCTGGATCGACAACCTGCTGATGCGCTTCACCGACATCATGTACGCGTTCCCCGACCTGCTCCTGGTGCTGGTCTTCGTCGCCGCGTTCTCCAACGGCCCGCGGCTGCTCACGATCTTCGCCGCCATCGCACTCGTCAACTGGGTGGGCCTGGCGAGGCTCGTGCGTGGGCAGGTCCTCTCGATCAAGGAGAAGGAGTACGTCGAGGCCGCGAAGATGACGGGCACGGCGCCGTTGAAGCTGATCCTCAAGCACCTCGTACCCAACTCCCTCGGCCCGGTGATCGTGACCCTGACGTTCGGCATCCCGGCCGCGATCTTCACGGAGGCCGCGCTGAGCTTCCTCGGCATCGGCATCCGGCCGCCGGAGCCCAGCTGGGGCGTGATGATCGAAGACGGCTACGGGGCGATCTTCGCCGACCAGTGGCTGGTGCTCTTTCCTTCGATCGCGGTCGCGCTCACGATGCTCTCCTTCACCTTCATCGGCGATGGGCTGCGGGATGCGCTCGATCCGCGCATGAAGCGCTAGCACTCCTTCCCTTTGGCCGAAACCCTCCTTCAGATCGAGGACCTGCACACGCAGTTCTTCACGTCGCGCGGGGTGGTGCACGCTGTCGAAGGGGTCTCGCTGCACGTCGACGTGGGGGAGACGCTCGGCGTGGTCGGCGAGTCCGGCTGCGGCAAGACGATGACCGCGCTTTCGATTCTTCGGCTGGTCCCCGAGCCGGGCCGGATCACCTCCGGCCACATCCTGTTCCGCGGCCGCGACGTGACCAAGATGGACGACGACGAGATCCGCGACTTCCGCGGCAACGACGTCGCGATGATCTTCCAGGACCCCATGACCTCGCTGAACCCGGTCACCAAGGTCGGGTTTCAGATCGAAGAGGCCATGACGGCCCACGATCGGTTCAAGCCGTCGCAGGCGAAGGGCCGCGTCATCGAGCTGTTGAAGAGAGTCCGCGTTCCCGCCGCTGAGACTCGCATCAAAGATTTCCCGCACCAGTTCTCGGGCGGCATGCGCCAGCGCGCGATGATCGCGATGGGTCTGTCGAACGAGCCGTCGCTTCTGATCGCCGACGAGCCGACCACGGCGCTGGACGTGACGGTGCAGGCGCAGATCATCCAGCTGATGAAGCAGCTCAACCGCGAGCTCGGCACCGCGATGATGCTGATCACACACAACATGGCGCTGGTCGCGGCGATGTGCCAGCGGCTCGTGGTGATGTACGCGGGGCGCGTCGTCGAGGAAGGTCCGGTGGAGCAGATCTTCAAGTCGCCGCAGCACCCCTACACGTGGTCGCTGCTGCGCTCGGTGCCTCGGGTCGATGAGGCGCGCAAAGACCGGCTGGTCTCGATCAAGGGCCTGCCGCCCGACCTGGTGAACCCGCCGCCGGGCTGCAAGTTCCACCCCCGCTGCCCCTTCGTCATCGACAAGTGCAAGACCGACCCCGAGCCGCAGCTCGAGGACATCGCGGTCAACCAGGTGGCGCGCTGCTGGGTGCTGATGCGCAACGTGAAGTCGGAGGACGTGGAGGCGGCCAAGGAGTCGGCGCTGTCCGTCGAGGCGGCGGAGAAGTTGAAGGCGGAAGCCCCGGTGGTGGATGGCGATGCAAGCAGCTGAACGCGCTCCAGTAACCGCGCCCCGCTCTGACCCGATCCTCCTGCGCGTGTCCGGCGCTTACAAGCACTTCCCCGTCACCGGTTTTGGCGGGCTTTCGGTTCGAGCCGTCGACGGAGTGGACATGGAGATCCGGCGCGGCGAGACGCTCGGCCTTGTGGGGGAGTCCGGATGCGGCAAGTCGACCCTTGCCCGGCTGATCACGGCTCTCCTGCCGGTGACGGCCGGGAGCATCACGTTCGAGGGTCAGGACATCACCAAGCTGCGCGGCGGGAGCCTGCGACGCATCCGCCGGAAGATGCAGATGATCTTCCAGGACCCGTTCGCGTCGCTCGATCCGCGCATGACCGTCGGCGACATCCTGCAGGAGCCGCTGGACAACTTCAGCATCGGCTCCACGCGCGACCGGCGCAGGCGAGTGCAGGAGCTGCTTCGCCTGGTGGGCCTGAACCCGAACTTCACCAACCGCTACCCGCATGAGTTCTCCGGTGGCCAGCGGCAGCGCATCGGCATCGCCCGCGCCCTCGCGGTGAATCCGTCGTTCATCGTCTGCGACGAGGCGGTGTCGGCGCTCGACGTGTCGATCGCCGCGCAGATCATCAACCTGCTGCAGGACCTGCAGCGAGAGTTCCAGCTGACCTACCTGTTCATCGCCCACGACCTGGCGGTCGTGCGTCACCTGTCGGACAGGATCGCGGTGATGTACCTGGGCAAGGTGGTGGAGACCGCCGGCCGCGGCGACATCTACGAGCGCCCGCAGCATCCGTACACCAAAGCACTCCTCTCGTCGATCCCGGTACCCGACCCGGTGGTCGAGGCCAACCGGGCGCCGATCACGCTCAAAGGTGAGATTCCGTCGCCCGTCAACCCGCCGTCCGGTTGCAGGTTCCACCCGCGGTGCCCGATCGCGCGCGTGCCGGGCATCTGCGCGGACCAGGAGCCGCCGCTAGAGGCGCACGGCGCGCGCGACCAGGTCGCGGCGTGCCACTTCGCGGGGCAGTTCTAGGGGTTCCTCACCTCGAGGATCCGGTAGCCCTTCTTGGACTTCAGGCGCGTGGCCGCGAACCCGTTCTCGTTCAGCCACTTCTGGAGGGAGTCGGAGCCGAGGTTGCGCTGAACGACCAGGTAGGCGGCGCCACCTGGTTTCAGCCTCGGCAGCCACCTCTGGAGAAGCTCATGGAGCGGTTGCTTGCCCACGCGGACCGGCGGGTTGGAGTAGATGGCGTCGAAGCGGAGGTCTGATGGCAGATCGTCCGGGAGGCTGGCCGTGACGTTCGGCGTCTGGGCGGCCTTGGCGTTGGCCTTCGTCAGCTCGACGGCGCGCTCGTTGACGTCGATCGCCCAGACCTTCGCCCCCGGTGAGCGCCGGGCAAGGGTGATCGCGATCGGGCCGTAGCCCGAGCCGAGGTCGAGGAGGTCGCCTTCCTTCGGCGGCGGAGGCCCCTCCTTGAGGAACGTGAGGGTGCCGAGGTCGACCGCCCTGGAGCCGAATACGCCGCGGTCGGCCTGCAGCTGCAGGTCGATTTCGCCCGTCTTGAGCCGCACCGTGTGCGGCCGCGAAGGAACAGCCGGCCGAGCTTCGAAGTAGTGGGATTTGGGTATACTCATCGTCTTGTCGCCCAGCCGGCCGTTGCCGCCTGGGGAAAATTCCCTCCGGAGGAACGTTTGCCGACCATCCAGCAGCTGGTACGCCTTGGGCGCAAGGCGGCCCGTGCGAAGTCTAAGGCGCCCGCGCTGAGGGGCTCGCCCCAGCGGCGCGGCGTGTGCGTGCGCGTCTACACGCAGACGCCCAAGAAGCCGAACTCGGCGCTGCGCAAGGTCGCCCGCGTCCGCTTGACCACCGGGATCGAGGTCACCGCCTACATCCCGGGCATCGGACACAACCTCCAGGAGCACTCGGTCGTGCTCATCCGCGGCGGTCGCGTCAAGGACCTGCCCGGCGTCCGCTACCACATCATCCGCGGCACGCTCGACACGGCCGGCACCAAGAACCGCAAGAAGGCCCGCAGCAAGTACGGGGCCAAGCGGGAAAAGGGCAAGGCGGCCGCCTGATGCCTCGCCGCAACCGCCCCGTCAAGCGTGTCGTCGCGCCCGACCCGGTCTATCAGTCCGAGGCGATCGCCAAGTTCGTCAACGTGGTCATGAACCGGGGCAAGCGCTCGATTGCGGAGAAGGTCGTCTATGACGCGCTGACACGCGCCTCCAAGCAGGCCAAGAAGGAGCCGCTCGAGGTCTTCGACCTGGCGCTGCGCAACGCCACTCCTCTGCTCGAAGTCAAGCCGCGCCGCGTCGGCGGCGCCACCTACCAGGTGCCGATCGAGATCCGTCCCGACCGCCGCCTGGCGCTCGCTCGGCGCTGGATCGTCCGTTTCGCGAGGCAGCGCGGCGGGAAGAGTATGAGCGAGAAGCTCGCCTTCGAGATTCTGGATGCTGCGCAGAACACCGGCGGTGCGGTGAAGCGCAAAGAGGAGACCCACCGGATGGCCGAAAGCAACAAAGCTTTCTCGCACTTCCGGTACTAAGAGATATGAACGTGGCACTGAAAATGCAGGAACGTCCCGTCGCCATCGACCGAGTCCGAAACATCGGGATCATGGCGCACATCGACGCGGGCAAAACGACGACGACCTAGCGGATCTTGTTCTATGCGGGCCGCATCCACAAGATGGGCGAGGTCCACGAGGGCGCCGCGACCATGGACTGGATGGTCCAGGAGAAGGAGCGCGGGATCACGATCACGTCGGCCGCCACCACCGCCGCGTGGCGCGACCACTCGATCAACATCATAGACACACCCGGACACGTGGACTTCACCGTCGAGGTGGAGCGCTCGCTGCGCGTGCTCGACGGAGCGGTCGCGGTTTTTGACGCGGTGGCGGGCGTGGAGCCCCAGTCCGAGACGGTCTGGCGGCAGGCCGACCGCTACGGCGTGCCTCGCATCGCCTTCATCAACAAGATGGACCGCATCGGCGCGGACTTCTATGGGTCGCTGGACTCGATCCGGACGCGCCTGGGCGCGCGCGCGGTTCCGATCCAGCTGCCGATCGGGTCCGAGGCGGCCTTCCAGGGCTACGTCGACCTGCTCTCGCGTGAGGCGGTCATCTACACGGACGACCTGGGAACCAAGTCCAGTGAGTCCCTCGAGATCCCGGCGGGCATGGCCGACCTGGTTTCGAAGTACCGCCACGACCTCATCGAGGCGGTCGCGGACTTCGACGACAACGTCATGCACAAGTACCTCGAGGAGCAGGACATCAGCGAGGAAGAGATCCGCGCCGGCCTGCGCCGTGGCACTGTCGCCGGAGTGTTGGTGCCGGTGCTCTGCGGCGCCGCCCTTCGCAACCGCGGAGTGCAGCCGATCCTCGACGCGGTCGTCGACTACCTGCCGTCGCCGTCGGACGTACCCGCGGTGGAGGGCAAGGACCCCAAGACCGGCGAGCTGCGCGTTCGCGAGCACGACGACAACGAGCCATTCTCCGCGCTGGCCTTCAAGATCCAGATGGACCCGCAGGGCGTCGGCAAGCTGACGTTCTTCCGCGTCTACTCGGGCCGGCTGCGCGCGGGCTCCTCGGTGATGAACCCGTCAACCGGAAAGCGCGAGCGCATCGGTCGCATCCTGCGCATGCACGCGATCCGGCGTGAGGACGTCGACGAGGTGTTCACGGGCGACATCGCCGCGGCCGTCGGCCTGAAGTCGACCACGACCGGCGACACGCTGTGCGACGAGTCGGCGCCGATCCTGCTCGAGTCGATCACGTTCCCCGAGCCGGTGATCTCGGTCGCGATCGAGCCGAAGACCAAGGCCGACCAGGAAAAGCTCGGCATGGCCCTGCAGAGGCTGTCGGAGGAGGACCCGACCTTTAAGGTCCACACGGACGAGGAGACGGGCCAGACGATCATCGAGGGCATGGGCGAGCTCCACCTCGAGATCATCATCGACCGCCTGCTGCGCGAGTTCCGCGTCGACGCGAACCAGGGCAAGCCTCAGGTCGCCTACAAGGAGACGATCCGCAGACCCGCGCACGGCGTCGGGCGGTTCATCCGCCAGACGGGTGGCAAGGGCCAGTTCGGCCACGCCGAGGTCGACGTGCGGCCGGGCGAGCTTGGGTCTGGATTCGTGTTCGAGGACAAGATCACGCAGGGACGCATCCCGCGCGAGTACATCCCCGCCGTCGAGAAGGGAATCCGCGAGGCGCTCCAGACGGGAGTTGCCGCGGGCTACCCGGTCGTCGACATGGTGGCGACTCTCGTCGATGGGTCGTACCACCCGGTCGACTCGTCGGAGATGGCGTTCCAGGTCGCGGGCTCGATGGCGGTGAAGGATGGGATGCACAAGGCGCAGCCCTACCTGCTCGAGCCGATCATGAAGGTCGACGTCGTGATGCCCGAGGAGTACCTCGGCGACGTCATGGGCGACCTTGCGTCGCGGCGCGGCCACATCCTCGGCATGGAAGGCCGCGGCACGTCGCAGAACGTCCGGGCGACCGTGCCCCTGGCGGAGATGTTCGGCTACGCTACCGAGCTTCGGTCGATGACCTCGGGGCGGGCGACCTACTCGATGGAGTTCAGTCATTACGCAGAGATGCCGACAAACCTGGCGGAGGCTGTAGGCCGCCGCACTACGGGACGGAGTTAGTTAGGAGGAGACAGTGGCGAAGAAGAAGTTCGAGCGGACCAAGCCCCACCTGAACGTCGGGACCATCGGTCACATCGACCATGGAAAGACGACGTTGACGGCCGCCATCACCAAGGTGCTGGCCGACAAGGGCCTGGCAGAGTTCACACCGTTCGACAGGATCGACAAGGCACCGGAGGAGAAGGCGCGCGGCATCACGATCTCGATCACGCACGTCGAGTACGAGACGGAGAAGCGGCACTACGCGCACGTGGACTGCCCGGGCCACCAGGACTACATCAAGAACATGATCACCGGCGCGGCTCAGATGGACGGCGCGATCCTCGTCGTGGCCGCCAACGACGGCGCCATGCCGCAGACGCGCGAGCACATCATCCTCGCGCGCCAGGTCAACGTGCCCTACCTCGTCGTTGCGCTCAACAAGGTCGACATGGTCGACGACAAGGAGTTCCTCGAGCTGGTCGAGCTCGACCTGCGCGAGCTGCTGAACAAGTACGACTTCCCCGGCGACGATATCCCGATCGTTCGCATCTCGGCGCTGAAGGCCCTCGA
>DATEHC010000004.1:0-16979 GCA_035279785.1 Candidatus Dormiibacterota bacterium | reverse complement strand
CCGGTGACCCGATCTTTAGTCTGCTCGACTACCGCCCCTAGGGCTCCCGCCTGCTGCTACACACGACTGATCTCAGGCAGATCGCCAGACAAACTCAGTAGGCCGTTCCACGACCTCCGAAGCGGGACGGAACGCCCCCGCCCTGGTCGCGGCGAGCAACACCTCGGCCCCGACGTGCCGTCCCGGCGCGCAGGTTACGACTACGAGGATGCATTACGACCCGCTTGGCTCACGACACCGCGCGACTGACCTAAAGTCCACAGCTCGCGAAAGGGTCCCCTTACACTGGGGACCCTTTTTTCAATTCCTTGGAGGTTGTGTCCATGGCGCGAACGCCGCTCTTGAGCCGTCTGCAAGCACTCGTCGAGGATTACAAAGCTGCCGAAGGGTCCGGCAAATCGGTTCAGCAGGTGCAGGCAGAGCGGAGATCAGGCCTCAGCCGGCGCGACTTTTTGAAAGCCGGCAGCGCGACCGTGGGCGCCCTGGCGCTGACCGGCCGCATTCCGGCCTTCGCCCAGACGGCGCCGCGAATCGCGATCATCGGCGGCGGCATCTCGGGTCTCAACGCCGCGTTGACTCTGCGTGACGCCGGATACGCGTCGACGGTCTACGAAGCCTCGGAGCGTGTCGGCGGCAGGATGCATTCGGATACGACATCCTGGCTCAACGGCCAGACCAGCGAGCACTGCGGTGAGCTGATCGATAGCGGCCATACCGCGATCCTCGACCTTGCCTCGCGTTTCAACCTGGCCACGGTCGACCTACACGCGGCCGAACCTGCAGGGTCGACCGAGACCTACTTCTTCGGCGGCGCCTACTACCCGTTCGCCCAGGCAACCAAGGATTTTGGAGCCGTCTACAAGCGGCTCACCGCGGATAACAACGCGGCGCCGTTTCCGACCCTCTACAACAGCTTCACAGAGGCAGGCTTCGACCTCGACCACATGAGCCTCTACGACTGGATCGAGTCGCGCGTTCCGGGCGGCCACGCATCGCGAATGGGCAAGCTCCTCGACGTCGCGTACAACATCGAGTACGGCAACGTCACGACCGAGCAGAGCTCGCTCAACATCGTCTACCTGCTCTACAACCCGCCGCTCGCCACGAACGGGTTCAACCCCTTCGGGGCGTCCGACGAGAGATTCCATGTGGTCGGTGGAAATGAGCGCATCCCCAAGGCGATCGCGAACTTCCTTCCCGCGGGCTCGGTCAAGCTCCACCACCGCATGACGGGGATCGTCCACAACCGGGACAACAGCTACACCTTGACGTTCCAGGCTCCTGAGGGATCGATCGACGTGGTGGTCGACCGCGTGATCATGACCATACCGTTTTCTGTCTTGAGGACGATCCTGACCAGCGACGCGGCATACCGCGCAGCAGGATTTACCCAGCTCAAGCAAACCGCCATCACCCAGCTGGGATATGGAAAGAACTCCAAGCTCCAGCTGCAGTTCAACAGCCGTTTGTGGGACCGACGTGGCCCGTGGGGCATCAGCACCGGAACCAGCTACTCCGACACGGGCTATCAGAACGGGTGGGACGTCACCCGGGCCCAAAACGGTGCGACGGGAATCATGGTCGACTACACCGGCGGGGGCGTTCCGCTGTCGTCGTTCACGGGCGATCCCAACGATCCGGCGGTCGTCAGCCAGTTTGCCAGGGTCTTTCTCGACCAGGTCGACGACGTCTTTCCCGGCATTGCGCAGCTCTGGAATGGGCGGGCCACACTCGACGTTCCCAGGATCAATCCCTTCGCGCTCGGGTCCTACTCGTACTGGAAGCCGGGTCAGTACACGCTGTTCAGCGGCTACGAGGCGGCGCGCCAGCCCGATCTCACGACGGGTAAGTGCCATTTCGCAGGTGAGCACTGCTCCACCAGTTTCCAGGGCTTCATGGAGGGCGGCGCCGAAGAAGGTGCCCGGGCGGCGCAGGAGATCCTGAACGACTACGCGGCCGGCATCTTCCCCTAACGGGCCGACTCCGCCTCACCAACGACATTGCGGCCTGGGATGCGCAGCGACAGCGCACCCCAGGCCATCGCCGCCGCGGCAACGATGCCCGGCACGAACGCGAGCAGAGCATGGCCGGTGGCGTCCCACAGTGCGCCCGCGATCAGCGGGATCACGAACGCGGTCGCGTACTGCAACGTGAAGATCGCCGCGCTCATGCTCGCGACCTCGCCGGGCGGCGCAAGGCGCGGCGGAAGGCTCAAGACGACGATGAACGCCAGCGCCGTTGAAAACCCCAGAACGAATGCCCAGACCATCACGCCTGCTCCGGGCGTGAACACGAGGCCCAGCTGCGCGGCCGCCATCACCGCAGCCGAGGCGATGAAGCCCGCGCGGCCGGTGAGAATGTTCGGCCACAGCGCCACCAGGGGAGCGGTCAGCAGCTGCGATCCGTTGAGCAGCGCGAGGGAGGGGGAGATGAGGCCGTGCCGGCCCGTCTGGTCGAGGAAGTCGGGGATGAAGGCGTTCGCGCCGAAGTAGGTGGCCGAGGCCATGCCCATGACCACGCCGATCCGCACGGCCTGACCCTGACGCCAGCTCGGCCACCAGTGTGCCGGCCTCGCCACGTTGGAGGACCGCCCTGGCGCCGCCTTCGCGATCGCCACAGCGGTGAGGGCGACCGCGACCGACCACGACCCCAGGGCCCATCGCCAGTCGCCATGGGCCAGCGCGAGCACGCCCACCGGCGTTGTCAGCACCGTGGGCAGGGTTTCGCCGATCAGGATTCCGTTGCTGTAGACCGCGGTCGCGATGGCGATGCGGCGCGGGAACCACTCGCGGACGAGCGCCGGGAACGCCGGCTGCGTGACGGCGATGCCGACGCCCATGAGGAACGTGCTGGCGAACAGCACCGGCGCGCTCGGGCCAACGCCGCGCAGCGCGCCGAAGAGCGCGACCGAGCCGAGGCCCGCGAACAACGCGCCGCGCGCGCCCAGCTTGGCGATGAGCAGCGAGCCGGGCACGGCGGCGATGGCGAGGATCAGCACCGGTCCCGACACGAGCGCGCCCACCGCCTTCTCGTCGAGGTGCAGCTCGCGGTGGATGAGCGGGATGAGGGGCGGGACCGCGAGCATCGTCAGCCGCACGTCGATCCCTCCGAGCCACAGCAGGAGTAGGCGCACCCAATCGGCGCGCGTGAGCCTCACCGACTACTCTTACTGCTCGACATGGCGGGTCTCCTCATCGTCGCGGCCACCGGACCGGAGGAACCGACGCGCGCGAGCGTCCCATTCCACATCGCGGCCAATGGCGCCGGACCGAGCAGCACCGAGGTCGCGATCGCCCTTGCCGGCGACGCCGCCGAGCTCGTCAAGCCGGACGTCATCGCCAACGTCATCGGCGTCGGCCTTCCGCCACTGCGCGACCTCGTCGACAAATGCCTGGAGCAGAACGTTCGCGTCTACGTTTGAAAAGGCTGCGCCGAGGCCCGTGGGGTCTTGCAGGAGATGCTCACCCCGAACATGCAGTACATCACTCCGCCCGATCTCGTGCGCCTGACGATGGAGGCCGACCGCACTCTCACGTTCTAGTTGCCCCTATGGCCGCAAGAGCGCTGGGGTTTTCGAGCGACGACAGATCGCCGGGATCTTTCCCCGTGTACACGGACTTCACGACTCGCCGGAGGATCTTCGCGTTGCGCGTGCGGGGCAGGTCGCCCACGAAGTGCACTGCCTTCGGCCGGAGCGGCTTGCCAAGCGCGGACGCGACAAGGTCCTGAAGGTCCGTCGCGAGCTCGTCGGTCGCTGTCACCCCCGGCCGCAGGATGACAAAACAAACTAGTGCCTCGCCCTTGAGCTCATCCGGCACGCCTATGGCAGCGGCCTCGGCGACGGAGGGATTGCCAACCAGCACCGACTCGACCTCGGCGGGCCCAAGCCGCTTGCCGGCGACCTTGATCGTGTCGTCGGAGCGGCCGAGCACGTACCACAGCCCGTCTTCGGGGTCGACGTACGCCCAGTCCCCGTGCACCCAGATGTCGGGGTAGCGGCTCCAGTACGTCTCGAGGTAGCGCTCGCTGTCGCCCCAGAAACCGCGCGTCATGCCCGGCCACGGGTTGCGGATGGCGAGCTCACCTACCTCGCCGCGCACGGAGCGACCGTCGGCGTCGAGCACCTCGGCCGCGATGCCCGGGACGGGACCCGCGAACGAGCACGGGCGCAGCGGCGAGATCACGTTGCCGCAAAGAATTCCACCGGAGATCTCGGTGCCCCCGGTGTAATTGATGACCGGTATGCGCCCGCCGCCGACATGCTGGAAGAACCAGTTAAACGGCTCAGGGTTCCAGGGCTCACCGGTGCCGCCGAGGATGCGCAGGCTGGAAAGGTCGTGGCGCTCGGGGAGCTCGTCGCCGTGCGTCATCAACCCGCGCACGAGAGTGGGGGACACGCCGAGGACCGTGACCTTGTGGTCCTCGACCATGCGCCACAGGCGATCCGCGGCGGGATAGTCAGGCGTCCCCTCGTAGAGGACCATCGTCCCGCCGAGCACGAGGGTCCCGAAGATGAGCCAGGGGCCCATCATCCAACCGAGGTCGGTGTACCAGAACACCGTGTCGTCGCCGCCGACGTCGAAGCAGTGCGCCATGTCCTGCGCCGCTTTGATGGGGAAGCCGCCGTGCACGTGCAGCGTGCCCTTCGGTTTGCCCGTCGTCCCCGACGTGTAGATGATCATCAGTGGATCCTCGGGGTCGAGCTCTTCGGTGCGGGCACGGTCCGGCTCGTCCTCGAGCAGCACCTCCCACACCTGGTCGCGGCCGTGCGTCCAGGGAATCTCGCGCACCACGCGGCGGTGCACGATCACCTTCCTCACCGACGGACAGCTGACGAGCGCTCGATCCGCCGTCTCCTTCATCGCGACGACCTGGCCGCGCCGGTAGAAACCGTCGGCGCAGATGAGAAGCTTGGCCTCGCCGTCGCGCATGCGCGTCGCGATCGCCTCGGGGCCGTAGCCGGAGAACAGCGGGATGATGACCGCGCCGATCTTCGCGGCGGCCAGCACCGACACCGCAACCTCCGGGCACATCGGCATGAAGATCCCGATGCGATCGCCTTTCGCGATTCCGAGCCGGCGAAGCGCGCCCGCCAGTCGCGACACCTGCTGGTCGAGCTCGCGGTACGTGAGCCTGCGAACCTCGCCCGGTTCGCCCTCCCAGATGATCGCGGTCTTGTCCCGATCATCCGCGTCGCGGTGGCGGTCGAGGCAACTCTGCACGATGTTCATGCGTGCGCCGATCCACCACCTCGCCCATGCTTTGCCTTCGGAAAGGTCGACGACCTTGTCGTAGTCGCGATAGAACGCGACGTCGATGTCTTTGACGGCGGCGTCCCAGAACCAGTCGATGTCGTCGTCGGCGCGCTTCAGGAGATCGGCGAACATCGCGATTCCGTGCTGGTCCATGAAGCGCTTGAGCCGGCTTCTCTCGATGACCTCTTTGCTCGGCCGCCAGATGACGTCACCGATGACCACCGGTTGCATGGGTTAATTGTCACTGGATGACCCTCCCGGACGGCTTCGCCGACGACCTCGCGCGCGTGCTCGACCCCGCGCAGCACGAGGCTGCTGCCGAGATCATCGAGGCCGCGACGATGCTCGACGACGTCGGCCTGCGGCGCTTTCTGAAGCTCTTCGCCGCGCGTGTACGCAACTCCGACCAGCCGGTCAGAGCCGAGGAGCTGAGGGCCTTTCTGCAGCAAGCCGCGCTCTGATCCGCTCGGCGTCCTGCAGCAGGAGCCAGTAGTTCTCCCAGGCCGCTCGCGCGATGGCAAGAGCCAGCAGCGGTTTGAGGTGCAGGCGCGCGGCGCGCGTGGCCTGGTGCTGCGCGTAGCACCACCGGTCCCACGCCCGCTCGACCGTCGCCTCGACGAGCTCGAGCCACAGCCATTCGTCGCCGCTCGACGGCGGTGGGAGCGAGAGGACTTTCCACTTGCGGTCCTCCCGCACGATTGTGATCACCGGCTGTCCGCTTGCGCGATTGGCGTGTCGGGCCGGTCGCGGGTTCTTGGGATTGGCGGCCATGATCCGCTGCTGGACGGCGAACACCAGGTCGTGCGCCGCCGCCAGCGTCGGTGGCGGCAGGGGCGGATTGCGGCGTCCGAGACGGATCTGCAAGGCGCGGATCGCCTCGCGCAATCGGAGCGGCGCCTCGACCTCCTCGCTAAGTCGCAGCGACTCGACGTCGTCGAGCAACAGGTCCGAGTCGGTGAGGAGGATCCGCCGCTGCAGCTCGGCTGCCACGTTCCGCACGATGCTCGCCACCACCAGGCGGTGTCAAGCACCAGTTTACAGGCTAGGCGATCCCCAGTAGCCGCTTGCCGTTGCCGACGAGAAGCTTCTCGAGCGCCGGCTGTGGGATGTCCAGCGTCTCGAGCTCCTCAAGGCAGCGCTTCGGCTGGATGAACGGGTAGTCGCTTCCGAAGACGAACTGGTCCTGGAGCCGGCCCTTCAGATCGCGCATCACCTCGGTCGGAATGTAGCGCGGCGCCCAGCCCGAGATGTCGATCGCGATGTTCGTCTTGTGGAGCGCCATCGCGAGCAGCTCGAGGTGCCACGGGTAGCCGAAGTGGGCGGCGATGATCTTCAGGTCGGGGAAAGCGGCGGCCGGCGCATCGAGCCAGATCGGACGCGCGAAGTCAAGGCGAATCCCCTGGCCGCCGGGCTGGCCCGCGCCGATGCCGCTGGTGCCGGTGTGGAACAGGACGACCAGCCCAAGCTCCTGGCACTTCTCATAGAGCGGCCAGTGCCGCTCCTCGTTGGGAGCGAACGCTTGCAGCGAGGGATGGAGCTTTACCCCCTTGAGTCCGAGGTCGGCGATGCGGTCCACCTCCTGGACGGCGCGGTCGCCCTTCAAAGGGTCGACGCTGCCGAAGCCCACGAACCTCCCCGGAAACTCGCGCACCGCCTGCGCCACCAGGTCGTTGGGCACGCGCGGGCGGCCGGTCGCCGTCTCCGCGTCCCACGCCAGAAGCACGGCCACCACGTCGAGCTCCTCGTACTCGCGCGCCAGCTCTTCGAGCGATTTGCGCGCGACCTTGGAGCGAAAGTAGGACTCGGCAGCCTCGACGTAGCCCTTCATCGAGACGTCGAGCCATTCGGGCGTGGGGAGGTGCACGTGAAAATCGATCGCCTTCATCGGGTCGTCGCCGCCGGCCGCGCCAGCCTGCGCACGGAAAGGCTGCCGGCCAGTCCCACCAACGCGAGTGCTGCCACGGTGCCTGCATACCACAAGGCAGCGTCATGGAGCCCGATGCGCGTGACGATGAAGCCCGCGATGACCGCGGGAATCGCGAACGAGAGGTAGGCGACGATGAAGATCGCCGCGAGCAGCGCACCGCGCTCGGTGGGCGACGCCCGTGTGATCAGGCTGCGCACGACGCCGAGCCATCCGACGCCGAACCCGATCCCCGTGATGGCCGTCCCCGCGAAGAAGACCAACGCAGCACCGGCGGTCAGCGCCAGTACCGTAATCGCCAGGCCGGCGAGCATCGATACCCCGCCGACTGTCATGGCGCGGGGCGGCGCCCACGACGAGAAGGCCACGATCGAACCGGCGCCCACGCCGGCGAGCAAGGCGATCGCGATCCCGCCGAGCAGCCGGTTGCTCGAACCCGCGAGCTCCAGCGCCAGGCTTGGGCCGAGCGACAGATAGAAGCCGCCCACCGCCCAGCCGGCGATCAGGGTTGGGAGCGCGGCTGTGAACGCAGGCCGGATCGCCGCCTCGACCCCAATCCGAGGCAGCCAGCGCATCGCCGCCCGTTCGGTCGTCGGCTCGGGAATCACTGCGATTGCGACGATTGCGATGACGAATCCGGCGAGCAAGAACAGATAGATGAAGTGCAGTGGATCGGGCCCGTACTGCACCAAAGCCGCCGACGTGAGGGCTCCGAGCGCAAGCCCAACAGGTGGGGTGGCGCTCGTGACCACCGGCCCCAGCGCCGGTCGTTCTCGCGGCTGAAGGTCGACGAAGGTCGCGGCGAGCGCGCTCGTCGCCAGCCCGGTGGCGACGCCCTGCACGATCCGCGCGACGAAGAGCCACTCGACGCTCGACGCGAACAGGAACGTCAACATTCCGATGATCTGCAGCGTGAGCGACGCGAGGATGACCGGTCGCCTGCCTATAGCGTCGGAAATGGATCCGGTCGCCAACAGGGTGAGCAACAGGGCGATTGCATAGACACCGAATACTTCGGTCAGCGTGATCGCGGAGAATCGCCAGAGTGACGCGTAGACGGCGTAAAGGGGAGACGGTGCGGCTGCCGCGAACAGGAAGAACGTGTTCGTAGCCGCGACGATCCAGAAAGCGCCTGCCCTGCCCACGGCCACGATGCTGGAAACCGTAACCCGTGCCCGACGCTAGCTCTTCCATTGAAGCCACGCTCCTGGTGCTCGCCGGAGGCCAGAGCCGCCGAATGGGACGCTCCAAACCCTGGATCGAGGTGGGCAATTCGATCCTGCTGCGCTACGTGGTGGAAAGGCTGGCTGGGGCGTTCTCCGAGGTGGTGGTTTCATTCGCGGAGCCCGAGCAGATGGAGCAGCTCGTGCCGTATCGAGTTGTGTTCGACCGCAAGCCAAACGCGGGTCCGCTTGCGGGCCTGGAGGCCGGACTGCACGCCGCCCGCCACCAGGTGCTGTTCGCTGTCGCGTGCGATATGCCCTACGTCGAGCAGTCAACGGCGGAGCTCGCCGTCGCGGCCGCGCGCAACTGCGACGCCGCCATTCCGCGACACGACGACCTCTTCGAACCGGTGTGCGGCGCGTACCGCAAGACGGCATTGCCGGCCATCGTCAACGCGCTCGATGCGGGCAACTACGTCGCGCACGACGTCGTGCAGAACCTCGACGTGACCTGGCTCGAGGGTCTGGATCCCGCGCAGTTCGAGAGCCTCAACACTCCGAGCGACCTGGAGCGCTTCCATGCCGCCCTCGGCTCGACGCGATAATTAGGACGCGCTTTGAAAATCGTCGTCACCGTCAAGCAAGTACCAGATCCGAACTCCACCCTCAGCCTCGAGGCTGACAACTCGATCTCCCGCGAGAAGGAGGTCGTTCTCGACCCAGGCGACGAGTGCGGGGTGGAAGAAGGCCTCCAGCTGAAGGAGGCCCACGGCGGCGAGGTGATCCTAGTTTCCATGGGTCCCGAGCGGGCTAAAGACGCGATCCGCAAGGGCCTGTCTATGGGCGCCGACCGCGCGGTTCTCATTTCCGATGCGGGCCTCGCGGGAGCGGATGTGTTGACGACGGCCAGAGTGCTGGCGGCGGCGATCAAGCAGGAATCGCCGGACCTCGTGATCTGCGCCACCGAGTCGTACGACGGCAGCACCGGGATGGTTCCGCCGATGCTCGCCGAGCTGCTCGGCATTCCGCAGCTCACGTTTGCCAAGAAGGTCGAGGTCGACGGGTCGACCATCAAGGTGCATCGCCAGACCGCGGACGGATACCAGGTAGTCGAAGCAGCGACGCCGGCGCTGGTGAGCGTGACCGCCGCCATCGCCGAGCCGCGCTACGCCTCCCTCAAGGGCATCATGGCTGCGCGGTCCAAGGAGATCAAACAGGTTTCGCTCGGTGACCTCGGCGTCGAAAAGGGCGAGCCCGCGGAGACGATCGAGGGCGTGGCCGACGCGGAGACGCGCAAGGCGGGCGAGGTCATCGAAGACGACGGCACGGCGGTCGAAAGGATCGTCCAGGTGCTGGCGACGGCGAAGGTCCTCTAGATGGCGTCGATCCTGGTCTACGCGGAGCTCAGCGGAGGCAAGGCCGCGAGCGCGTCGCTCGAGCTGCTGACCAAAGCAAGAGATCTCGGCGACGTCTATGCCGTTGCGCTCGGCGCCGGCGCGAAAGCCGCGGCCGGCGTGCTCGGCAAGTACGGAGCGAAGGCGGTGCACGTAAGCGAGGACGCAGCGTTCGACGACTACCTCGCGGAGCCCGCGACCGACGCGATCGCGTCTCTTATCGAGCAGCAGAAGCCAGACCTGGTCCTCTTCGGATTCACGCCGGACTCCCGCGAGGTCGCCGGCCGGCTCGCGGCACGCCTGGGCGTGGGCCTCATCTCCAACGCGAGCGACCTCGCCGCGAGCGACGGCGGGTTCGTCGCCAAGGTGCCCTATTTCGGCGGGGCGAAGGTCGCCTCGATGAAGGCGAACGCCAGGCCGGCGATCATCCTGGTGCGGCCGAAGTCGTTCGAGGCGTCGGAGTCAGGGGGCGCGGCCGAGGTCAAGGACCTGGCGGTGACCGTGGGCGACGGCTCGAAGCGGGCGCACATCACCGACCGCGTCGTCGAGGCCTCGGAGAAGGTGAAGCTCGAGGACGCGCGCGTGGTGATCAGCGGCGGCCGCGGCATGGGCGGCCCGCAGAACTTCCCGCTGCTCGAGGACCTCGCCAGCGCGCTCGGCGGCGCCGTGGGCGCAAGCCGCGCGGTCGTCGACGCGGGCTGGGTGCCCTATTCGATGCAGGTCGGACAGACAGGCAAGTCGGTGCGGCCGGGCGTCTACATCGCGGTCGGAATCTCCGGCGCGATGCAGCACACGGTCGGCATGAAGACGTCGAAGGTGATCATCGCGATCAACAAGGATGCGGAGGCGCCGATCATGAAGATGGCGGACCTCGGCGTGGTCGGCGACGCGCTGAAGATCGTGCCCGCGCTCACCGCCGCCGTCAAAGCCAAAAAGAACGGATAAGGCCCTAGCCCAGGAGCTTCTCGAGCGTCGCGTTGCTCTGCGGCGCGAGCGCAAGTTTGCCGAGGCCGACGCGATTCGCGGGCAGCTGCGCGGAGCCGGATGGGACGTCGTCGACAGCGCTGAAGGCAGCGACCTGCAGGCCATCAAGGCGCCGCCGCAGGCTCAGGCCACTCCACGCGCCGTGACGCTGCTGACCCTCGTTCATGGCTGGCAGCCGGACGCCGAGCGCTGGCTGCTGTCGGCGTTCACGCACACCAGGGCCGATTTCGAAGCCGTCGTCGTCGACAACTCCGGCGACGCCCGCATCCGGGGCTGGCTCGCCGGGCGTGAGGCTGAAAGGATGCGAGTCATCACGCTGGACCCGCCGCTCGGTTTCGCCTCGGCGGTCAACGCGGGAATCGAGGCCGCCTCCGGGACGGTCGTCGTGCTGTTCGACCCAGGCGTTGAGCTCATGGGCGACGCAATCACGCCGCTGGTCGACGCCCTCGCCAATCCCGAGGTAGCGGTCGCGGGCGCGTTTGGGCTGCGGGCGAAAGGCACGCTCAAGGAGTTCGCGGAGAGCGCCGGCCCGGACGTCGACGCGATCGAGGGTTACTGCATGGCGTTCAGGCGCGAGGACGCGCGGGCCATCGACGGCTTCGACCCGAAGTTCCGCTTCTACCGCATGGCGGACGTGGAGTTCAGCTTCCGGCTTCGCGATCGTGGTGGGCGTGCGGTTGTCGTCCCGGGCCTGCCGATCGAGCGCCACGAGCACCGCCTGTGGGAGTCGACCGAACCGGCCGAGCGCGAGCGATTGTCCAGGCGCAACACCTACCGCTTCCTCGATCGCTGGCGCGATCGCGAGGACCTATTGACGGGCCAATAGAATCGGCATTCAAGTGACGGACGACTACGCCGCACGCGTCGACGACCTGAAGGCGAAACGCAAGAAGAACCTCGCCATGGGCGGCGAGGAGAAGATCGCGAAGCAGCACGAGCGGGGCAAGCTCACCGCGCGTGAGCGCATCGACCTTCTCTTCGACAAAGGGACCTTCGTCGAGCTCGGCCTCCTCGCGCAGAACCGCGACGGCTCCGACACCGCGCCCGCGGACGGCGTCGTGACCGGCCACGGCGACGTCGATGGCCGGCAGGTGTGGGTCATCGCCTACGACTTCACGGTGATGGCGGGGTCGATGGGCGCGGTCGGCGAGCAGTTCAAGGCGGCGCGAGTCCGCGAGCTTGCGCTGCGTTACCGCAAGCCGATCGTCTGGCTCCTCGACTCGGCGGGCGCGCGCATCCAGGAGGCCGCGGGCTCGACGTTCGCCGGCACCGGGTGGCTGTTCGCCGAGCAGGTCTACATGTCGGGGGTGATCCCGCAGGTCGCGGCGATGCTCGGGCCGTGCGCTGCGGGCACCGCGTACATCCCCGGCCTCGCCGATTTCGTGCCGATGGTCAAGGACACCTCGTCGATGGCGCTTGGAGGCGCGCGTCTCGTCAAGGCAGCGACGGGCGAGGAGGTTACAGACCACGACATGGGCGGCTCGCAGGTCCACTGCTACGAATCGGGGGTGGGGGACAACGAGGTCGAGGACGACGCCGCGTGCATTGCCACGGTGCGACGTTTCCTCTCGTACCTGCCGTCGAGCAACCTCGAGGCGCCGCCCTTCTTCGACACGAACGATCCCGCGGACCGCGCAGTCGAAGGGCTCGAGAAGATCGTCCCCACCAACCCGCGCTCCGCCTACGACGTGCGCAGGGTCGTCAAGCCGATCTTCGATCGCGACTCGTGGTTCGAGGTCAAGCCCACCTGGGCGAAGAACATCGTCATCGGATTCGCCCGCGCAGGCGGACACCCGGTCGGAGTGGTCGCGAATCAGCCGATGCAGAAAGGCGGCGCGCTCGACTCCGACGCCGCGGACAAGGCCGCGCGCTTCATCCGGATGTGCGACGCGTTCAACGTGCCCCTCGTCTATCTGATGGACGTGCCCGGCTTCTTGGTCGGCTCGCAGGTGGAGAAGGACGGCATCATCCGCCACGGCGCGAAGATGCTGTACGCGACGTCGGAGGCGACGGTGCCAAAGGTGACCGTGATCCTGCGCAAGGCTTACGGCGCCGGCTATTACGTGATGTGCGGCAAGGGCTATGAGCCGGACACGATCGTGGCGTGGCCATTCGCCGAGATCTCGGTGATGGGACCGGAGGGCGCGGTCAACATCATCTTCAACAAGCAGGTCGAGGCTTCGGACGATCCCGAGGCGACCCGCGCTCAGCTCGTCGAGAGCATCCGCAGGCAGATCGATCCCTATCTCGCCGCCGGCTGGGCGATGATCGACGACGTCATCGATCCGTCCGAGACTCGCCGCGTGATCATCAAGGGCATCGAGCAGGCGCGCGACAAGAAGATCGACCGGCCCTGGCGCAAGCACGGGAACATCCCGGTATGAGCTCCGCGGTTGTCATCACCGCCGCGCTGACCGGGGTGCTGGCGACCCGCGAGCAGTGCCCGGCGATCCCCTACACGCCCGTCGAGATCGCCGAGGAAGCCCGCCGCGCGGCAGAAGCGGGCGCCGCGATCGTCCACATCCACGCGCGAACTCCGGAGGGCGGCCCCGACTGGAGCGTCGACACGTTTCGCGAGATCCAGTCAGAGGTTCGCGCGCGTACGGACGTGATCGTCAACTTCTCAACCGGCTCGGTGGGCATGCCCGCTGAGGAAAGGGTCGCGCACATCCGCGAGCTCAAGCCGGACATCGGTGCTCTGAACATGGGCTCGATGAACTACGCGATCTACTCGTCGAGGAAGAAGGCGTTCTATCACGACCACGTGTTTGCCAATCCGTTTCGTGACATCCAGTTCTTTCTCGAAGCTATGAACGAGGCCGGCGTGCGTCCGGAGCTCGAGTGCTTCGACACCGGGCACATCGCCAACACGGCGCCGCTCCTCGACCTGGGGACCCTGCGGCCGCCGCTGCAGTTCAGCCTGATCATGGGTGTGCTCGGCGGAATTCCCGGCACGGCGCGCCACCTGCAGAACCAGGTCGACACACTCCCGGACGGCGCGTACTGGCAGGTCATCGGGATCGGCCTGAACCAGTGGGCCCTTGCCGCGTCCGCCCTAGCGATGGGCGGAAACGTGCGCGTCGGCCTCGAGGACAACTTCTACGTCGAGGAGGGAAAGATGGCCGGGAGCAACGGCGATCTCGTGGAAAAGGCAGTTCGCCTGGCCCGCTATGTTGGCCGCCCCGTCGCCACGGTGGCAGAAGCCCGCAAAATTCTCTGTCTATGACAGAGGTCAAGGCGGAGCTGGTCGGCAACGTGTGGAAGGTGAAGACGTCGCCGGGTGCCCAGGTGGCGGAGGAGGATGAGCTGCTCATCCTCGAGTCCATGAAGATGGAGATCCCCGTCACCGCCCCGCGCGCCGGCACCGTGAAAGAGGTAAGGGTCAAGGAGGGCGAGGTGGTGAAGGAGGGCCAGGTCCTGGTCGTCCTCGAATGAAGCCCGCGCAGCTCCTGCTCGCCTACCAGCGTCTGATCGAGAAGGAGCGCGAGCTGCGGGACCACATCGAGCGCACCGAGTCGCTGCTCGCCGTGAATCCCAACGTCGTCACCGCCGAGGAGGGGCTGGCGCAGGCGCAGGCCGCGCGCGAGCAGCTGCAGCTTCGCCTCCGCGAGTCCGACCGCGAGCGCGAAACCCACCGCACGAAGCTGCGCTCGCGTGAGAAGGAGCTGATGAGCGGCCGCATCCGCAATCCGACCGAGCTGATGCAGATGAGCACCGAGGTCCAGCACATGAAGGCGAGCTTTGCCGACGAGGAGGAGGCCCAGCTGCGCCTGATGGAGGAGGGCGAGCTCGCGGACGCGGCTGTGCTGGCCGCTACGGAGCAGGTCGATGAGGCGCGGTCTCGGCACGCGGGCGACGAGCCCGGCTTGCGGCGCGACCTCGAGGCGTGGCAGACGGAGCTAGCCACCGTCAAGTCCGACAGCGACGCGATCTGGGCGCAGCTCACACCCGCGGCCCAGAACGCGTACCTGCGCGTACGCGCCCATCCGCAGGTCGCGGAGGTCGATCGCAACCAGTGCCTGGCGTGCCGCGTGACCGTCACTTCGTCGGGCATGCAGTCGCTGCGCAAGGGCCAGGACGTCGTCCACTGCGAAAACTGCGGCCGAATTCTGGTGATCGCCTGACGAAGGTCCTGCGACTACGTACCGACGGCGCCGCGCGAGGCAACCCCGGGCCGGCGGGCGCGGGGATTTTGATCGAGGATGACACCGGCCTTCGCCTCCAGGCGCGGCATAAGTGGCTGGGCGCAATGACCAACAACCAGGCCGAATATCACGCGCTCATCGAAGGGCTCAAAGCCGTCCAGCAATGGAAGCCTGACCGCCTGGAGATCCTTCTCGATTCCAAGCTCGTGGTGGAGCAGGTGAAGGGTCGGTACAAGATCAAGGAGCCGGAGCTGCAGAGGCTGCACGCCGAGGCGATGCGCTTGCTTGACGGCATGGCTTATGAGATCCGCCACGTCGTGCGCGAGGAGAATCGCGGCGCCGACCACCTGGCGAACATGGCGATCGACGCGCATGTGCCGGAATCAAAGTTCGGTGGCTAGAAATCTCGTCATCGGAGGCGCCGCAGTCGCGGTTCTCGTGGTCTTGTGGGTGATCCCACTGATCTTCTTCTCGAACCCGGGCACAAACGACGCGATCTGGCTCTCCAACCTCGAATTCCTGCTGGTCCTGGTTGGCTGGGTCGTCGCGATCGTCGCCGTTGTTCGAAGCGGCGCGCGGCGGGGCGCCGTGTCCGGGGAGCTTGGGGTCTTCGAGGTTGTGGCGGCGGCGGGCTTGGTCCTCGGGCTGGTGGTCTTCGGCAACATGAGCGATGACAGGTTCTTGCCCCTGATCTTTCTGCCGCCGCTGATCGCAGCTCCCGGCTTGCTGTTGATCGTGGTTGGACTGCTGGCAACCACCAACCGGCGCGAGCTGCTTCGACCCGCGATCTATGGCGCGGCCGCTGGTTTGCTAGTCGCGGCTTGGATCCTCGCCCGAGGGTCACGAGACTGGCTGCTGGCGCCATACGGCTTCGATGAGCTCGCGGTGATAGTCGTTGGTGCGGCAGCGCTTGTCGCGCTGCGACCGGCACGTCATGGCTAAGGTCACCTACACGGTCGAGACCGACCTGGCGCCCTCCGTCGTGTGGGATGCGTTGACCGAGTTCGGGCCGCGAAGGGCCGAACTCTGGCCGGATCTGTCGCCGGCTTCATTCCAACTTCTCGAGCGTGGCGATGATTGGGCGCGGGTGCGCGAGGGGACCGCGAGCCTGGGCATCTGGTCGATCGAGCGCTACGAATGGCACGAACCCGTGATCACCGCCACGGTCGAGGAGGCCAACGCGGCGCAAACCGGCGGAACGTGGCGAATGGAGGTGCAGCCGCGGTCGGGCGGCGGCAGCGTGCTGACGATCTCGATGAACCGCCGCGCGAAAGGGTTCGTCGGTCACATCATCCACGCCATGTTCCAGGTCACGAACGGCCGATTCCTGGCCGCACGCACCCGACGAATGCTCGCCAACATCAGGAGGTAACACGAGATGAGCGAAGCGTCACGGCAAATCGACGAGCACATCGCCGGCCTCAAGGATTGGCGCGGTGAGCTGATGACCCAGCTGCGTCGGTTGATCAACAAGGCCGATGCAAGCCTCAGAGAGGATTGGAAGTGGGGCACGCCGATGTGGACCTCGAACGGAAACGTGTGCGCCATCGGCGCGTTCAAGGAGACCGTGAAGCTGAACTTCTTCAAAGGGGCGAGCCTGCCGGATCCCCACCACCTCTTCAACAGTGGCCTCGACGCCAAGGCATCGCGCTCGATCGACTTCAAGCAGGGAGAGCGCATCCAGAGTGGAGCGCTGACGGACCTGATTCGCGCGGCGGTGGCGGCCAACAAGCGTTAGTGGGCCAGACGCCATGGGTAGACTTACCGGCGGGCCGAGGCGGACGGGTGACCGCCGGCGAAGTAAATAGCGTTCGGAGGAAAGTCCGGGCTCCACTGAGCAGGGCGCTGGGTAACACCCAGTCGGGGCGACCCGAAGGAAAGTGCCACAGAAAACAACCGCCTGAGGGCGTGTGTCTCCGGAGACACGCGATCAGGTAAGGGTGAAAAGGTGGGGTAAGAGCCCACCGGCGGACGGGTGACCGGCCGGCCAGGTAAACCCCGCCCGGAGCAAGACCAAATAGGAGGACGTTTCAACGGCTGCTCGCCCAGTCCTCGGGTTTCGGTCGCTAGAGGCGTCGGGCAACCGGCGTCCGAGACAGATGGTCACCGTCCCA
>DATEHC010000003.1:0-2510 GCA_035279785.1 Candidatus Dormiibacterota bacterium | reverse complement strand
CAAGGTCATCCGGCTGCTGGTCGACGACGAGCCCTTCGACGTCCGCTACGGGACCCTTCACTCGCACGAGCGCGTGCTCGACTTCAGGACGGGACTTCTCACGCGGACCGTCGACTGGGAATCGCCCGCCCATCACAGGGTCCGGGTCCGTTCCACTCGACTTGTCTCCCTCAAACACCGAGCCCTGGCCGCGATCCTTTACGAGGTCGAGGCGGTCGGCGGCGAGTTCGACCTGGTCCTGCAGTCGGAGCTCGTGGCCAACGAGCCGGTGACCGGACGGAAGCGGACCGACCCTCGCGCCGCGGATGTGCTCCAGCATCCCCTCGCGGTGGAGTTCGCCCACCACACGGCGAACCGGGCGGTGCTCGTCCATTCGACCAATCGCAGCAAGCTGCGCGTCGCCGCGGCGATGGATCACGTGCTGCGCGGCCCGCGTGGATCGGAGACGCAAAACGAGTGCGAAGGAGACCACGGCCGCTTCACGGTCACCTGCAAGCTGAGGCCCGGCGAGCGCCTCGTGCTGGAGAAGTTCGTCGCTTTCGGCTGGTCGAGCCTCCGCTCTGTCCCTGCCCTGCGGTCCCAGGTCGAAGGTGCGCTCTCGACCGGGCGCGACCACGGCTTCGCCCTTCTCGCGAAAGGGCAGAAGAGCTACCTCGACGATTTCTGGACGCGCGCGGACGTCGAGATCGACGGGGACGACGAGATCCAGCAGGCGGTGCACTTCGCCATGTTCCACGTCCTCCAGTCGGCCGTGCGCGCGGAGCAGCGCGCGATCCCGGCCAAGGGCCTCACCGGTCCCGGGTACGACGGCCACACGTTCTGGGACACCGAGACCTTCGTGCTCCCGGTGCTCACCTACATCGCCCCGGACTCGGTCGCCGATGCGCTGCGCTGGCGCCACTCGATCCTCGACCTGGCGCGGCAGCGAGCCCGCGACCTCGGCCACAAGGGGGCCGCTTTCCCCTGGCGGACGATCCACGGCGAGGAGTGTTCGGGCTACTGGCCCGCGTCGACGGCCGCGTTTCACATCAACGCCGACATCGCCGACGCGGTTCTGCGCTACGTGAGCGCGACGCGCGACCAGACATTTCAGCGGACCGTCGGCGCAGAGCTGCTCATCGAGACGGCGCGCCTGTGGGCGTCACTCGGCCACTTCGACCGCGGAGGTTCTTTCCGCATCGACGGGGTGACGGGCCCTGACGAGTACAGCGCTCTGGCCGACAACAACCTCTACACGAACCTGATGGCGCAGCGGAACCTGAGATACGCGGCCGAGACCGCCCGCCTTCATCCGCAAGTCGCGCGCAAGTTGAAGGTGACCGAAGGCGAGACAAGGGCGTGGCGCAAGGCCGCCGACAACGTGTACCTGCCCTTCGACCCCGACCTCGGCGTCCACAAGCAGGCGAGCCAGTTCACCGACCACGAGAAGTGGGACTTCGCCAACACCAGGGCCGACCAGTACCCGCTGTTTCTTCACTTCCCCTACTTCGACCTCTACCGCAAGCAGGTCGTCAAGCAGGCGGACCTGGTGCTTGCGATGCACCTTCGCGGCGATGCCTTCACCACCGAAGAGAAGGTGCGCAACTTCGACTACTACGAGGCGCTCACCGTGCGCGATTCATCGCTCTCGTCCTGCACCCAGTCGATCATGGCGGCCGAGGTCGGTCACCTCGAGCTGGCGCACGCCTACTTCGCGGAGGCGGCGCTCATGGACCTGCACGACCTGGAGCACAACGTGCGGGACGGCGTGCACATGGCGAGCCTGGCCGGCACCTGGCTGGCGGCCGTGCAGGGCCTCGGGGGGATGAGGCACCACGCCGAGTACCTCGGATTCAGTCCGCGACTACCTCGTGCGATCCAGGGTCTCAAGTTCCGGATCACGTTCCGGGGCCGGATGATCGAGGTGCGAGTCAATCACAAGAGCGCGAGGTACACGCTTGTGCGGGGTCGCCCGATCACGTTCGAGCACTACGGCGAGCAGGTCCGCCTCGGCGGGCGAGCCGTGACCCGCGGGATACCGCCGAGGAAATCGCTGCCCGAACCCAAGCAGCCGGAGGGTCGAGAACCTGCCCGCCGAGCGGGGCAGGCTCAACCCAGAAAACTTCGACCTACTTCAGCTCCGCCGTCGCGCCGGCTTCCTTCAGCCGGGCCACAGCCTTCTCCGCGTCGGCCTTCGAAACGTTCTCCAGGACCGGCTTCGGCGCGGCGTCGACGAGGTCCTTAGCCTCCTTCAGGCCGAGCTGCGTCAGCTCGCGGACCGCTTTGATCACGTTGATCTTGCTGTCGCCAACCGCGGTCAGGTTGACGGTGAACTCGGTCTGCTCCTCTTCCTTCTCGCCGTCCAGAGCGCCCCCCGCCTGACCGGATCCAGGCGCCGCCACCGCGACAGGAGCCGCGGCCTTGATGCCGAGCTCGCTCTCCAGTAGGTCGAGCGCCTCTTTGACATCGAGGATGCTCCAGCCCTTGAGCGCCTCCACGAATTCCTTCGGTGTGATCTTTGTGCTTGTTGC
>DATEHC010000002.1:0-10661 GCA_035279785.1 Candidatus Dormiibacterota bacterium | reverse complement strand
TCTCGATCAGGGGATCGGCCAGTGGGCCATGCCCTGCAGGGACCGCGGCATCCACGGCTGCTTTCTCGAGATCTACGGGCTCGGCCTGCGCGGAGACGTGATCGTGACCGCGGTGTCCGACGAGGAGGTCGCGTCCCTCGGGACCATCGCCGTGTTGAAGCAATTCCAGGCGGACTTCGGGATCTGCGCAGAGCCCACCGGACTCGCGCTCTGCATCGCGCACAAGGGATTCGTGTGGCTCGAGGTCGAGACGACAGGCGTCACGGCGCATGGGTCGCGGGCCGACATCGGCGTCGACGCGATCGCCCGGATGGGACCCATTCTGACCAGGGTGCTGAACCTGGCGAACACCTTGCGGATCGGGCGGCGCCATCCCCTCCTCGGGGCGGGCTCGATCCATGCTTCGCTGATCGAGGGCGGCGTCGAGATGTCGACGTACCCGGATAGGTGCGTCGTGAAGATCGAGCGGCGGACGCTCCCGGGCGAAACGACCGATGCGGTCCTGGCCGAAGTCCCGGGCGCGAAGCTCACGCTCGAGCGCCCGCCGTCAGAGGTGCCACCCGACCACCCGCTGGTCAAAGCGATGTCGGAGGCCGCCGGTCACCCGCAACAGATCGGGGTGGCCTACTGGATGGACATGGCGCTGATGAACGCGGCAGGCATCCCGACAGCCGCGTTCGGCCCCTCCGGCGAGGGCGAGCACGCTGACGTGGAATGGGTCGACCTGGCGGCCAGCGAAACCTGCGTGTCGGTCTACGCAAAGGCCGCCCAGTCGGTCTGCGGCTGACGGGCTAGACTCCAGCGCATCGTGGCCGGGCGCTACGCGACCATCTCCGCCCAGGGGCTCGACTGGAGCTCGGTGCCCATGCGCCTCTTCCAGAAGGCCAAGAAGTTGGGGACATGGGACCCGCAGGACCTCGATTTCTCGCGCGACCGGGCCGACTGGGCATCGTTCAGCGACGTGGAGTGCGATTTCCTGCTCCGCACCATCGCTCTTTTCCAGGCCGGCGAGGAGGGTGTGACCAGCGACCTGCTGCCGCTGATCATGGCAATCGCGGAGGAGGGACGGATCGAGGAGGAGATCTTCCTCACCTCGTTTTTGTGGGAGGAGGCCAAGCACGTCGAGTTCTTTCGCCGATGGCTCGACGAGGTCGCCGTCACGAAAGCCGACCTCGAGCACTACCTCACGCCGAGCTACAAGCAGCTCTTCTTCGTCGAGTTGCCCAGTGCGTTGAACGCGTTGAAGACGGACCGCTCGGTCGAGGCGCAGATCCGCGCGTCGGTGACATACAACATGATCATCGAAGGGGTCCTGGCCGAGACCGGCTACCACGGATTCCGCAATTCGCTCGAGGCGAATCAGAAGCTGCCCGGCCTACTCGACGGCGTCCGGCTGACCGCCCGAGACGAGAGCCGCCACATCCGCTATGGCGTCTTTCTGCTGGATCGCCTGATCAACCAATCGCCGGACGGATGGCAAGTGATGAACGCGCGAATGAACGAATTGCTCGTCCCGGCGCTCGCGGTGGTGAGTGAGTTCTGGGACAGCTACGACGAGGGCGATGCCCCATTCGGCCAGCGCATGGACACGTACATCGAGTACGCGAGCACGCAGTTCGACAAGCGGATGAAGGTGCTCGAGCGCGACCACGGCAAGTCGATCCAGCAGATCGCCGAAGCGACGATCGCGGACCTGAGGGAAGAAGAGCTCGCCGAAGTCGGCTAGCCGGATGAGCTCCTACCTCGACTACTCCGGCTACTCGGACGTCCTGAGCGGCGGCGTCACCATGCTCCCGATCCGGACGCCCAAGGGCGGTTTCAAGGTCTGGACCAAGCGAACCGGCAACAACCCCAACGCCAGGATCCTGCTGCTCCACGGCGGGCCAGGCGCGACCCATGAGTACTGGGAGGCGTGCGACGCATACCTTCCGAATGCCGGGATCCAGTACCACTACTACGACCAGCTCGGCTCCGCCTACAGCGATCAGCCCGACGATGACGATCTATGGCAGGTGGATCGCTTTGTCGATGAGGTCGAGCAGGTCAGGCAGGCGTTGGGGCTGGACCAGGACAGCTTCTACCTTGTCGGCCACTCATGGGGCGGCATCCTGGCCATCGAGTACGCGCTCGCGCATCAGCGCCACCTGAAGGGGCTCGTCATCTCGAACATGATGGCGAGCGCACCGCTCTACAACGACTACGCGAACAAGGTGCTCAAGCCGGGAATGGACCAGGCGGCGCTGGCGGAGATCGAGAAGCTCGAGTCATCAGGCCAGATCGACGACCCGAGGTTCATGGAGCTACTCATGCGGCACCACTACGTCCACCACGTGTTGAGGATGCCGCTGGATGAGTGGCCGGATCCGGTCAACCGGGCCTTCGCCAAGATCAACTACAAGATGTACACGCTGATGCAGGGGCCGAGCGAGCTGGGCTTGAGCGGTCGCCTGTCGGATTGGGACCGGGTCGCAGACCTTCACCGCATCACAGTGCCGACGCTCGTGATCGGCTCGACCTACGACACGATGGATCCGGCGCACATGGAGATGATGGCCGACAAGATTCCCGGCGCTCGCTTCCACCTCTGCAAAAACGGCTCACACATGTGCATGTACGACGACCAGAGGAGCTACTTCGGCGCGCTGGTCAGCTTTGTAAAACAGACGGCGTAGTCACGTTGAGCTCCTGAAGTCGGCTCTGAAGCGAATCGATGGGCCGGCGCTCCTGCTCGGTTGAATCCCGCATCCGGATGGTCACCGCCTGGTCGTTTAGGGTGTCGAAGTCGACCGTGATGCAGAACGGCGTCCCGATCTCGTCTTGCCGGCGGTAGCGCCGGCCGATATGCCCCCCGGTCTGGTCGTACTCCACCCGAAACTGGCCCCGAAGCATGGAAACGATGTCGCGCGCCACCCGGATCAGCTCTTCCTTCTTCGACAGCGGCACGACCGCCACCTGCACCGGCGCCACGTTCGGGTGCAGCCGCAGCACGACCCGCGGCTCGTTGTTCACGACGTCCTCGTCGTACGCGTCCACGAGAAGAGTGATGAAGATCCGCTCCAGCGAGACCGCCGGCTCGATCACCCACGGTAGGTAGCGCTCGTTCGTTTCGGGGTCGAGATAGGTCAGGTCCTGCTTCGACTTCTCCTGGTGCACCGCGAGGTCGTAATCCGTCCGGTCCGCGATGCCCTCAAGCTCGCCCCAGCCGAACGGGAACTCGTACTCGATGTCCGTCGTCTGTTTCGAGTAGTGCGAGAGCGACTCGCGAGGGTGGTCGTAGAAACGCAGGCGCTCACGTGACAGCCCGAGGACGTCCGTGTACCACCGCAGGCGCTCGTTGCGCCAGTAGTCGAACGCCTCGTCGTCCTGCTGCGGCTTGACGAAATACTCGAGCTCCATCAGCTCGAACTCGCGCACGCGAAAGACGAAGTTCCCGGGCGTGATCTCGTTGCGAAACGCCTTGCCCTGCTGCGCGATCCCGAACGGCACGCGCACGCGCGTCGACGAGATGACGTTCTTGAAATCGACGAACATCCCCTGCGCCGTCTCGGGCCGGAGATAGACCTCCGACGCTCGGTCCTCCAGCGGACCGACGTGCGTCTTGAACATCAAGTTGAACATGCGCGCGTCGTCCAGCGGTCCGCCGCACTCGGGGCACTTCTCGCCGAGCACGTGGTCGGCGCGCCAGCGCTTCTTGCACTTGCCCAGGCACTGACGCAGCGGATCGACGAAGTTCGACAGGTGGCCCGAAGCCTCCCAGACCGCCTCGGGCATGATCAGGGTCGACTCCAGGCCGACGACGTCGTCGCGCAGCTCGACCACGTGCCGCCACCACAGGTCGCGAATGGCGCGCTTCAGCGAGACGCCGTACGGCCCGTAGTCGTAGAAGCCCGACAGGCCGCCGTAGATCTCGCTCGACGGATAGATGAAGCCGCGGCGCTTGGTCAGCGCAACGACCTTGTCCATCACCTCGCTTCGGTTCACCGGCACGGAAGTGACCCTACCAGTAAGGGCGGACTACCCCTCGAACCCGGGCGGAAAGGCTCCGCCATGGAATATCGCGTAGATCCAGACGTAGACGACGAACCCGGGAATCACGAGGCTCAGCAGACATCCGATCACGCCCGCGACCAGCGCGACCCACAGGAGCCAACCACCCCGGAGTCCGCCGACGCCGGTGGCGATGCGCTTCCGCTCCCGAATGGAGACGACGATCGCGCCGATGCCGAACCCGATCGCGGGCGGAAACACGAGCCCGATCAAGGAGACGAGGCCAAGCACGAACGCCGCAATAACTCGACGCTCGATCCTCTGCTGGCTTCCTGCCGGCGCGGTTTCAGGTGCCGTTTCTTGCACTGCTGCCGGCAATGATGCATCTAGGAGGTCAACAGCAGAGCTCGGACCTCGGCTCGCACTGCATCGGGCCGCCCATACACGTCAGCGGCTGTAAAGCGCAACACGCGGTACCCGGCATTGGTCAGCCGGTTCTGGCGCCGATCGTCCTCGACGAGCCGATCGCGGTGGATGCCACCGTCGTACTCGACGACCAGGCGCGACGCGGGGTAATAGAGGTCCGCGCGCGCGACGAAACGTCCGCCGGAGTCGTGGAGGTCCCGCTGGACCTCAGGTCGCGGCAATCCCGCCTGCAACAACACCCATCTGAGCCGTGTCTCCATGGGCGACTCCGCCCGCTCTGCGAGCTCAGCCAGAGACCGCATGCGCCTGGTGCCGAACAGCTGTGTCTTCTCGAGCAAACGTAATCGGACGGCAGCGTCCAAAACGACCAGCGTTTCGATTGGCGAGAGCCGGCGACCAAGGTCGGCCAATGTGCGGTGGACCGAAGTCGCGGCCAGGCCACGTACCTCGACCATGTCCGCTGGCTCACATCGGCGCACGGTGAGTCCCGGTCGAGAACGAAGCCCGGATCGCGAACCCACGATGACCTCGATCGGATGGAGTGGATCGAGATCGATGCCGTGCAGCCAGGCCGCCGTCGCCCCCGCTAAAACAGCGTCTTCGGGCAGGAGTCGAAGATATGCCGAAAGAAGCTCCCAAGGATCCTCGTCCGCGCCCGACCAGCAGTAGAGTTGCGGGCCGAGCCTCCGCCAAGACCTTCCTCGTAAAGAGGTTCGGCTCAGGCCTGCAGCGCGTGCCTCTGACAGAGAAAACGGCCGCTGCGTCAGCTCCCGTGGAATGTGCGGCTTTGGCCCGACCACCTTGCCAGCTTGGACGACGACCTGCCTGGTGCCAACCCAGGTTGTAAATGACGCGCCTGACGTCAGAGGCGAGTATTCGGGGCGGCTAATTGACGCGTTTGACGTCAGGGGAGTGAATTACTGGGCGATGCGAAGCTGGTTCAGGAACGCCAGCGACTTCAGGCGCCGGTCCATGTGGTACTCGAGCTGAGCCTGCAGGACGCCGTCGATGGCATTCATCAACGAGGAATCCAGCTTCAGCCGGCGATAGGTCGCAGAGTCGCCCGAAGCCATCAGGCGAAGCACCTTGATCGCGGCCAGGGGCACCGGATCCATGACCGGCAGCGCGCACCGCTCACACAAAAAGCCGCCCGCCTCGGCGGAGAACGGCGCCGGCCGCGCCGCCAAAGGGCGCGAGCACGATGCGCAGTCGAGAAGCTGCGGCGCATACCCGAGCAGATCCAACGCCGTCATCAGGAACCACGCCGAGGCGCGCCGCGGATCGGTCTCATGCGCGAGCTCGCCCAGCGAAGACACCGTCAGCTCGTACACCCCGTCGATCGGGTGCCTGTCCTCGCACACCCGCTCGGCCAGCTCGGCGATGAGCGCCGCGTGCGCCATCAGCTCGACCGAACCCTCGATCCGGTAGCCCGGCAGACGCGAAACCTGTGCGACCACGTCCAGCTCGCCGCGACCGCGCGCCAGCAACACGTCGACATGGCCGTAAAGCTCCAGCGACGGCCCCAGCTTCGACTCCGGCTTGCGCGCCGCCTTCGCGATCGCGCCCACCTTGCCGTGGTCGCGCGTCAGCAGCGTGAAGATGCGGTCCGCTTCGCCGTAGTCCACCTTGCGCAGGACGACGGCGTGGTCACGATATGTGGCCAGTTCCTTCCTCCGCGTGCGCGTGTTGACCACCGTCGCGGCCGAGCGCCTCGTCCGGCCACGGATCCTCCGACGTCAGGCGGACGGTCTCGATGCGGCGGCCCTTCACCTTTTCGACTATCCACTTCGCGCGACCCGACTGGAACGAGTCGCCGCCCTCGGCGATCTTGCCGAGCATCGCGTGCACGTAGCCGCCGACCGAGTCGTAGTCGCCCGACTCCTCGATGCCGAGGTGGAGTCTTTCGTTGAGCTCCTCCAGCGGGAATCCGGCGTCGACGCGAGCCTCGTGGTCGTTGATGATGGTCAGCAGGTCCTGCTCGGCGGTGTCGTACTCGTCGCGTATCTCGCCGACGATCTCCTCCAGCAGATCCTCCAGGGTGACGAGCCCCGCGGTGCCGCCGTACTCGTCGACCACGATCATCATGTGCTGCTTCTTCAAGCGCATCTCGTTGAGCAGCTCGTCGACCTTCTTCTGCTCCGGCACGAACTCGATCGGCCGCAGCACGCGGTCCATGTCGAACTTCTGCGACGACGACAGCGTGTAGAAGAGCAGCAGGTCCTTGGTGTGGATGAGGCCGATGACGTGGTCGATGTTCTCCTCGTACACCGGCATACGAGTGTGCCGGTACTGCTTGAACAGCTTCACGATGTCGCGCAGCCCGGCCTCGCGATCCACCGCGATGATGTCGGTGCGCGGGATCATCAGCTCACGCACCGTCTTGTCGCCGATCTCGATGATCCCGTGGATCATCTGGTGCTCCTGCTCCTCGATGACGCCCTGCTCCTCGGAGACGTGAAGCACGGTCAGCAGCTCCTCCTCAGTCAGGTACGGGGCCCGCGCCGCACGACCGCCGGTCAGGCCCCGCGAGATGATCGTGACCGCCCAAAGGATCGGGCTGAGGAAGGTCGCGATGCGGTCGACGGGGCCGGCCGCGGCCAGGGCCCAGCGCTCGGCGTTCGAGATCGCAAGCGTCTTGGGCGTGACCTCGGCCACGATCAGCAGGACGACTGAAAGCACGAGCGAGATCAGCAGCGTCAACCAGAGGCGCCACGCCGACGAGATCCCCAGGCGCGTGAGGATCGAGTCGCTCATGAGTGCGGTCGCGGTCGAGGCCACGATCAGCGCCAGCGTGTTGGTGAAAAGCACCGTCGACAGGTAGCGGTTCGGGTCGGCGCGGAGCCTCTGCAGGATCTGTGCGGACTCGCTGCCCTGCTCCGCCAAGAAGCGCACGCGCAGACGGCCGACCGAGGTGAGCGCCGTCTCCGTGCCGCTCGCCAGGCCGGCGACGAAAAAGCACACGATCAGGACGACTAGCTCGATCGCCTCCTGGCCGGTCACGGAAACCTCTTAGCGGAAGAGCTCGCTGACGCTCCGGTTCTCGTGCACCCGGATGATCGCCTCAGCGAGGAGGGGTGCCACCGACAGCACCTTTATGGGCGAGCCCATCTTGTCCGCCGCGATGGGCACGGTGTCGGTCACTATCACCTCTTCCACGTCAGCTTTTCTGAGTCGCTCGACGGCGTTGCCTGTGAGGATCGGATGCGTCGCCGCGACCAGGACGCGCTTGGCGCCCTGCGTGCGCAGCGCCTGGGCGAGCTTGGAGATCGTGCCGCCGGTCGTGATGATGTCCTCGATCACGACGCACTCGCGTCCCTCGACGTCACCTGAGATCGCGATCACCTCGACCGACTGCTCGTCGGGCCTGCGCTTGTATCCGAACGCGATGGGCGCCCCAAGGTCGTTGGCCACGGCCTCGGCGCGGCGGCCACCGCCCGCGTCCGGCGCGACCACCGTCAGGTGCTTGAGGCCGAGCGTCTTCAGGTGCTCGGAGAAGATGCGGTGCGGCGAGAGGTGATCGGTCGGGACGTCGAAGAAGCCTTCGATCGCCTCGGCGTGGAGGTCGAACAAAAGGAGGCGATCCGCGCCCGCCAGCGTGATGAAGTTCGCCATGAGCTTCGCGGAGATCGGCTCGCGCGGCTGCGTCTTGCGCTCTTTGCGCGCGTAGCCGTAGTACGGGACGACCGCCGTCACGCGGCCGGCCGAAGCGCGGCGCAGAGCGTCGAGGATGATGAACAGCTCCATGTAGTGCTCGTTGACCGGCGGGCTCGTCGGCTGGATCACGAACACGTCGTGCCCGCGCATCGAGTCCTCGATCTTGGAGTTGATCTCGCCGTCCGGGAAGTGCCGCAAGCGCGGGTCGGTCAGCTGGACGTCGAGGATCTCGGCGATCTTGGTGGCCAGCATCGGGTTGGCGCTGCCCGAGATGAGCTTGAGCTCGCCCCACGGCGAGGCCTCCGTCCCGGTGTACTCGACCGCGGTCTGCAGCCGGCCTATCAACTCTTCCTCCGAACCACCCTGGCGGGAACTCCCACGGCCGTCGCGCCGTCGGGAATGTCTTTCGTCACCACGGAGCCCGCTCCCGTGCGCGCGCCCTTGCCAAGTTTGACGGGCGCGACCAGCATCGTGTCGACGCCCACGAAGGCGCCGTCGCCGATCTCGGTCCGATTCTTGTTCGTCCCGTCGAAGTTGGCCGTAATCGTACCGGCGCCGATGTTGGCGTCCTCGCCGAGGTCGGTGTCGCCCAGGTAGGAGACGTGCGGCACGCGGCTGCGCCGGCCGACCTTAGTACGCACGAGCTCGGCGAAACTGCCGATGTGCACGTCCTCGCCCACCTCGGTGCCGGGCCGCAATTTGGCGAACGGGCCGCAGTCGGAGCGGTCACCGATCCTCGCGTCCTCTATATGGACGTGCGGGCCGATGCGGCAGCCGGCGCCGATCCAGGTCTCGCCCTTGATCACGCTGAACGGCTCGATGACCGTGTCGAGGCCGATGTTGACCGTCGCGTCGACGACGGTCGTGTCGGGATCGACGACGGTGACGCCGTCGAGCATGCACTGCTCGAGGATTCGCCTCTGCAGGACGCGCGTCGCGCGTGCCAGGCGCACCCGGTCCTTCACGCCCATCGCCTCGTTGGGGTCGTCGAGCTTGACCACGGTCGTGGGCCCGATGTGGAGGAAGACCTCGGTCAAGTAGAACTCCCCGGCCTTGTTGTCGTCGGTCACCTTGCCCAGCGCGTCGACGAGCTTGCTTCCGTCGAAGGCATACGCGCCGACGTTGAACTCCTTGAGCACGGCCTTCTGCTCGGGCGTGGCGTCCTTGCGCTCGACGATTCGCTCGAGCTCGCCTCGGTTGTTCCGGACTATCCGGCCGTCGTCGCGCGAGGGATCTTCGACGCTGGCGATCGCCGCGCTGGCTTCGGTCTCCTGTTGCGCGTGGACCACCTTCAGGATGCTTCCCGCGGTCAGCAGCGGCGAGTCGCCGTTGACGACCAGGACCTGCCGGCCGCGCAGCTCTCCTTCCGGGATCTGCTGCAGCGCGTGCGCGGTGCCCTTCGCCTCGCGCTGGTAAGCGACGTCGACATCCTTTTCACTGAGATGGGCGGCGAGCTCGGCGTGGTGCGGATTGATGATCACCTTCACGTCCTTGGCCCCGGCCTCGGTCACGGCGAGCAGCACCCAGTCGACCATGGGACGGCCACAGATGGGGTGCAGGACCTTGGGGATTCGCGAGCGCATCCGAGTGCCCATGCCGGCAGCGAGGATGACGGCGGTGAGGGGTAAGTTCAGCTCGGGCCGATTATCTCATCCGCTCGTAACGGCGGGTCGCGGCGTGCCGTTAGCGACTCCGATGAGATCGCTCGGCTTGCTCGCGCTTGTCCTCATGCTCGGGTGCGCTTGCGCGGGCGGGCCACCGGTCGCCGGCCCGGGCAAGGGCGGGGCGGCAAGCGACGCCCGGCTGCCCACGCTTTCGCCGTCGCCAGGCGCCAAGGGCGGCTCTCCGAGCCCGATCGCCGGCGTGGTCGACCCGAGCGCGAAGTGCGTGCGCCAGTTCACCGGCAGCGCGATGGTGCTCATAGGCCGGGCGCTGTACGACGTCACCGACCCGGTGCACCCGAGCCTGGTCTGCCTGATCAGCAACACGTCGGTCCAGCTCTTCACCGCCGACACGTTCGAGTACGTCCGGCGCTCGGGCCCCGATGGGACGGAGGTCGTGCTGCACTCGATCGGCAGCGGCAACGAGAGCGTGGTCGCGGGGTGGCCGCTGAAGCTGCTCGACGACTCGGGCCGTGCCATGGGGACGTGGACGCCGGACGGGAACAGCGCAGCGACGATCCTCCCCGGCACCGACGCGGCCGGCAACCAGACGTTGCAGGTCTGGCTCTTCATGCAGTCGCTGAAGACCGAGCTCTATGAGTTCCCGCTGCCGCTCACCGACTGCATCTGCCGCTTCGGGCTCCCCTCGGCGACGATCGCGTTCTCGGCCGACGGCCAGTACCTGGTTTCCGGATGGCCGATCGGCAAGGGCGCGCAGCCGCTCCGGATCTATCGCGTCGCGGACCGATCGCTCGTGCAGACGCTCGACCTCTCTGACATCAATCCGCTGTGGTCGCGCATGGGTCACAAGCTGCTCATCGGCCCGCAGCGATCGTGGACGCCCGAAGACGGACTGAGCGGAGCGGCCGGCGGATGGGGTTACCTCGCGGGCGTTTCCCCCGACGGAACGCAGGTCGCGTACACGGCATACGC
>DATEHC010000001.1:0-4865 GCA_035279785.1 Candidatus Dormiibacterota bacterium | reverse complement strand
GGATCGACGATGACCTCGACAGGGCGCTCCACGGCCGTTCGAGCGCAAGCATCACGAGCGGCCAGGATTCGGAGAACGCCGGCGACACGTTGAGCGGCCCGCTGATCCAGGTTTACGTGCCGCTAGTGTTCAAGGGCGACGACGTGCCGAGCGGCGCGTTCGAGCTCTACCTTCCCTACGCGCCGGTGCAGGCGGCGATCGACAGCGAGTCGCGCCAGCTCTATCTACTTCTGGCCGCGGGCCTGACGCTCTTCTACCTGTCGATGTTCCCGGTCGCCTTCATCGCGATCCGGTGGCAGCGGCGAGCGGAGGCGGCGGCGATGGCCAACGTCGCGACGCTCGAACGGTTGAACAAGTTGAAGAGTGATTTCCTCGTGCGGATCAGCCACCAGTTCCGCACGTCGATGGTCGGCATCGAGGGATTCAGCGAGCTGATGCGCGACTCCGACCACCTCGACCTGGACGAGGTCAAAGAGTTCGCCCGCGACATTCACGAGGACGCGGAGCGGCTGAACCGCGCCTTCGACAAGATGATCGAGATCGACCAGAAGGATGTGGTGACCTCCGACGTGGACGTCAACACGCTCATCGAAGAACCTGCCACGTAACTGACGGTGGCGCTCCAGCGTGCGAAAGCCGAGTCGGCGGTGACGAGCGTCCGCGGCAACGAGCGGCTGACCTCGCTCACCGGGGCCGTCCTGTTCGTGCTGCTCGGCCTGATCGGGATCACGGTCCTGCGAGTCAGGTCGCTGCTGCCGGAGCATCTGCTGCTCGGCTTCGTCCTCATTCCGCCCATCGCCCTGAAGCTGTTCTCGACCGGATATCGATTCGTCCGGTACTACTCGGGCGATCCCGCTTACCGGGGCGCCGGACCGCCGCAGCTGATGCTGAGGTTGATCGCGCCGGTGATCGTGTTGTTGACGGTCGTGCTGTTTGCCACCGGCCTCGAGCTATGGGCCTTCGGCCTGCGGTTCGGATCGGTCTGGATCGCCATTCACCGACTGTCCTTCTTGGCCTGGCTGCCGTTCATCCTCGTCCACACCACCGGCTACTTCAACCGCTCGGCGAATGCCGCCGCGGCAGAGCTGTCCGGCAGGAGGTCCGCCGATGCGTTCGCGAGGCGTTCGCTGGTCGTGGCCAGCCTGGTCGCGGGCGTGGTGCTCGCCCTCGCGAGCCTTGCCTACTCGAGCCCTTTCATCTATTTCGGCGGCGACTAAAGCTAGCGGTCGCCGATCTTCTCCGCGAGCTCCTTCACCTACTCCTTTGGGCTGCCCTTCTCTCCCCCCAACCGTCGAATCGCCCACCGGATCGGGTCGAAGTAGACATCATCCATCCGCTCCTTGAGCGGGATGATTCCGTTGTCCGTGATCTTGATGTGTTCGGGACACACCTCGGTGCAGCACTTGGTGATGTTGCAGTAGCCGACCCCTGCCTTTCCTCGCAGGAGCGGGCGGCGATCGACGACGTCCTTCGGGTGCATCTCGAGGCCCGCGATGCGGATCATGAAGCGCGGGCCGTAGAACTGGGGTTGCGATGAATGCTCACGGAGCACGTGGCACACGTCCTGGCAGAGGAAGCACTCGATGCACTTGCGAAACTCGATCACACGGTCGACGTCGCGCTGCTGCATCCGCCACGGCTCGCTGCTCGAAAGGTCTTTCTCGCTCGGAGTGAACTGCGGGATCTGTTTGTTCACCTCGTAGTTCCAGCTGACGTCGGTGACGAGGTCTTTGATCAGGGGGAACGTCTTCATCGGCTCGACTGTCACCGTGGCGCCGTATTCCGCGATCGGTGACTTGCACATGAGCCTTGGGAAGCCGTTGATCTCGGCTGAGCAGGACCCGCACTTGGCCGCTTTGCAGTTCCACCGCACCGCCAGGTCGGAGGCGAGATTCGCCTGCACCCAAAGTACCGCGTCGAGCACGACCATGCCCTCGCGAATCGGCACGCGGTAGGAGATGAACTCCCCTTTGTGCTGGTCGCCGCGCCATACCCGCAGCTCGAGGTCGGAGATCTCCTGCGTCACTCGCGCTCCTCCGGCGTATACCGCGCGTAAGCGTGCTCGACGGCTTCGGCTAGGAATTCCGGGAGCGCCGGGCGGCGGGTCGCCTTCACTGACATTCCGTCCGCCGATTTCTCGACCACGAAATTTACGTCGGACAGTCTCTCGTCGGTCTTCGGGAAGTCGGAGCGGGCGTGGGCGCCGCGGCTCTCCTTTCTTTCTATCGCCGAGCGCAGGAGAGCCTCCGCGTTCACCAGCATCGACTGCAGGTCGGTCGCCGTGTGCCAGCCGGGATTGAAGGCCAGCGTCCGCGAGCCGCCCGCGCCGCACGTCTGAGCGCGGGCCTTGAGCTCGAGGATCTTCTCGAGGCCCGCCTCCAGGCCCGCCCCGTCGCGGACGATCGGCGCGTGCTTGCTGAGCGTCTCCTGGATCTCCGCCTGCAGCGTGTAAGGGCTCTCGCCCGAAGGCCGTTCGAGTGGGGCCATCAGCGCGGAGATCGCGACCTCGATCTGCGCGGGATCGACATCGCCTTGCGTGTTCGCCGCTCGCGCATCCTCGGCGGCCGACTCGCCGGCACGCTTGCCGAATACCAGGAGGTCGCTGAGCGAGTTGCCGCCCAGGCGGTTCGCGCCGTGGAGCCCGGCCGCTGCCTCGCCCGCCGCAAACAGGCCGGGCAGCGTGCTGGCGCCTGTCTCGGGATCGACCCGAACGCCACCCATAATGTAGTGGATGGTGGGCGCGACCTCCATCGGCTGCTTGGTGATGTCGACCTTCGCCAGCTTCAGGAATTGCTCGTGCATCGACGGCAGCTTGCGCTTGATGTATTCGGGCGAGCGGTGCGTGATGTCGAGGAACACGCCGCCGTGCGGTGAGCCGCGCCCAGCGTTGACCTCGGAGTTGATCGCGCGCGCAACGACGTCGCGTGCCGAGAGCTCCATGCGCTCGTGGTCGTAGCGCTCCATGAAGCGCTCGCCTTCCTTGTTGCGGAGGACGCCACCTTCGCCGCGGACGCCCTCTGTGACGAGGATGCCGCGCACGCCCGCCGGCCACACCATGCCCGTGGGGTGGAACTGCACCATCTCCATGTCCCGCAGCTGCGCGCCGGCATCGTAGGCGAGCGCGGTGCCGTCGCCCGTGCTCTCCCACGAGTTGGAGGTGACGCGGTACATCTTTCCCGCGCCGCCCGTGGCGAGGACCAGCGCTTTGCAGCGATACAGCAAGAGCGAGCCGTCCGCGCGGCGGTACGCGAGCGCGCCGGCGACCCGATCGCCGGCCTTGAGCAGCTTGAAGACGGTGACCTCCATCTGCACGTCCACGCCTTCGGTGTGTACAGCGCGGTCCTGCAGCGTTCGCAACAGCTCGAGCCCAGTCCGGTCGCCGATATGGGCCAGGCGCGGATACGTATGCGCACCAAAAGGACGCTGGTGGATGCGGCCCTGCCATGTGCGGTCGAAGACGGCGCCCCATCTCTCGAGCTCGAGGACACGCTCCGGCGACTCGCGCGCGTGGATCTCGGCCATGCGCCAGTCGTTGATCATCTTTCCGCCCTTCATGGTGTCCGAGAAGTGGACCTCCCACGTGTCCTGGTAGGCGACGTTGTGCAACGCCGCGGCGATGCCGCCCTCCGCCATCACCGTGTGCGCCTTGCCGAACAGCGACTTGCACACGACCAGGACTCGAGTGCCTGCCTCGGCGGCCGCGATCGCCGCTCGTAGGCCGGCGCCGCCGGCGCCGAGCACGAGCACGTCCGTCTCGACCGTTTCGTAGGTCGCGGTCGTCACGAGATCCACCTTGGGTCGGTCAGCCATCCGTGCTGCAGGGCGCGGATGAACAGGTCCGTGAGCCAGACCGACGTCAGGCTCGCCCACGCCCAGCGGTCGTGCCGGACGTTGAGCACCGTCACGCCTCTCCACAGCTGCCAGCGCGCCTTTGCGGTGCGCGAGCAGGAGAAGCAGTCGACCTCGCCGCCGGCGAGATGGCGGAACGCGTGGCAGCCGAACGTGTAGGCGGAGAGAAGGACGACGTTGAGCACCATCAGCGCCGTGCCCAGCCCAATGCCGAATCGGCCTGCGAAATCGAAAGCGACGACGGCGTCGTACCAGAGGAACACCACCTGCACGACGGTCGCGTAGAACGCGAAGCGATGGAAGTTGTTGAGGACCCAGGGGAATGCCGTCTCGCCGCGGTACCGGCCACGGTGCGGCTCCGGCACCGCGCAGGAGCGCGGGTGCCAGAGATACGAGCGGTAGTAAGCCTTGCGGTAGTAGTAGCAGGTGAGGCGGAAAGCGAGCGGCGCCCACGCGACCAGCACGCCGGGCGGGATCGGGCCGAGCTTGATGAGCGGAGAGTCGAAGGGGCTGAGGTAGGGTCCTGCCTGCGCGGCCGGCTGGAAGACGACGGCCCAGGTCGCGTAGACGACGAAGGCGGTCAAGACGACGACGACGAACGTCGGATAGATCCAGTTGGGAAGCGAGCTGTAGGGGTGCTTGACGGCGACGGTCGCGCTGCGTTGGGTTATGGCCATCCGCAGCGCATATCTAACTAGATTCGCCAGACGCCGACGAGTTGGGTCCCTACCCGAACGTGAAGCAGAACGCCTCCGCGCCGGCCTCGAGAAACTCGATCTCGAACCTTCGGTCGCGGATTGGTTTTGGCTGCCGGATGAGCTGGTACATCCGCTGCTGCACGACAACGCCCGCGCCGCTCGAGTCGACGTCCGCACCGTGCGCCGCCGCCGCGATCTCGCCGTCGAGGTAGACGCGAAACGGAATCGTCTCGCCCTTCCTCGCCGGACCCATGACCAGGTTGACGTCGCGTGCGTGGAACTGGAACGCGATCCTCCCTGTGGACTCGGCCAGCGCGC